>NZ_LT669941.1:711863-1067794 GCF_900128505.1 Parabacteroides timonensis | reverse complement strand
GGCACGTCGTCCGGTCTATAACTCCAGTTATACCACCACATTGTTGAACTTTCGTGACACCCAGCTCGATTTCGATTACACGGAGTACGAACCGTTTGAATATACGGAAAACTCATTGAGCAGTAATCTGACGGCTACACTTGTTTTCTACATTTATACCATTCTGGGACTTGATTTCGATAGTTTTGCTCCGAAGGGGGGAAATCCTTTCTTTCAGCAGGCACAACAGATCGTAACCCTGGCGCAGGCGCAAATGTCGTGGAACGGCTGGAAGGCTTTCGATAGCGACCGTAACCGCCATGCTCTTGCTACTGCTCTGACGGATAACACTTCTGAGGCTTTCCGTGATATGTGGTACAACTATCATCGCAAAGGACTCGATGAAATGGCAGCTAATCCTGATCGTGGCCGTACGACAATTATCTCTCTGTTGCCGGTTATGGAGGAGTTGAAGAAAACCCGACCGAACTCTGTCCTGTTACAGATGTTTGCCGATGCTAAACTGGATGAAATCGTTGCTATCTATTCTAAAGCGACTACAACGGAGAAACAGGAAGGATATAAGCTGCTTTCTAATCTCTATCCGGCAATGACCACCCGTTTGGAGGCACTTAAAAAATAAAAATGAACTATGCTGAAATCTTTATTTATACAGAATTTTGTCTTAATAGATAGTCTGGATATTCAGTTCGATAACGGCTTTTCGGTGATAACTGGTGAAACGGGAGCCGGAAAGTCTATTATTTTAGGGGCATTATCATTGGTTCTCGGTCAGCGTGCAGATGGAAAGAGCATAAAGAATGGCTCCGACAAATGTGTGATCGAGGCGACTTTTGATGTTTCCAAATACCAGTTGGAAGAGTTTTTCCATACAAATGATCTGGAGTATGATCCGGAGATATGTATTCTTCGCCGGGAATTATTTGCTTCCGGTAAATCGCGCGCCTTCGTAAATGACTCGCCTGTTTCTCTGAATGTGATGAAGGAGTTAGGCAGCCGTCTGATCGATATCCACTCGCAGCATCAGAACTTGTTGTTGGGCGATAATCGTTTTCAGTTGAAAGTGATCGATGTAATGGCGGAGAACGAGATTCTGTTGATCCTGTATCGTAAGGAGTACCAGCGTTACCAGTCTCTGAAAAGGGAATTGAGGGAGGTGACGGAGAAAGCCGATCAGAACCGACAGGAAGAAGATTATATTCGTTTCCAGCTGGAGCAACTGACGGAGGCTCGTTTGGTTGCCGGTGAACAAGAAGAACTGGAACAGGAGTTGGAAACATTGTCGCATGCTGAAGATATCAAAGGTTCATTATATAAGATAACCGAGTTACTGAATGGTGAGGAACAGGGGAGTGTCCGCTTGATAAAAGAGGCGCTTTCTACTGCCGACTCTTTGGAACGTTATTATCCTAAAGCGAAAGAGATTGCCGAACGTTTGCGGTCGGCTTATATCGACCTGAATGATCTGGCTTCCGAAACCGATGTCCTGAAAGAAGATGTGGAGTTCAGCCCTGAACGCCTGGACTGGGTGAACGAACGTCTGAATACGCTTTATACGTTGGAGCAGAAACATCGTGTTTCTACCGTAGAGGAACTGATTGCCATACAGGATAAATATACAGAGCAACTACGTGATATCGATTCGTTCGATGAACAGATCGAAGCGATAAAGGGACAGTTGGATATTTCTCACCAGGAACTGCTTCAACAGGCTGCCGTATTGAGCGAGCAGCGTAAGATTGCCTCCCGTGCGATCGCCTCCCAATTGGTGGAGATGGTCATTCCGTTGGGAATGCCTAATGTACAGTTTGCCGTCGATTTCGTTTCCCGTCCCGAACCTGAAAGCGATGGAATGGACGATATCCGCTTTCTCTTCTCTGCCAATAAGAGCGGTGAACTGCAACCGGTGGCACAAACGGCATCCGGTGGTGAGATTTCCCGCCTGATGTTATGCATAAAGGCAATGATTGCCGGTTTTACTGCCCTTCCTGCAATTATTTTTGATGAAGTGGATACAGGAGTTTCCGGGGATATTGCCGATAAAATGGGGGATATTATGCAGGAACTGGGTGCAAAAATGCAGGTGATCACCATTACGCATCTACCACAGATCGCAGCAAAAGGTAAAGAGCATTTCTTTGTCTATAAGGAAGATACGACAGAACGTACGATTACCCGTATCAAGAAACTGAACAAAGATGAGCGCATAAAGGAAGTGGCTCGTATGTTGAGCGGTGCCTCCCTGACAGGGGCTTCGATTGCCAATGCGAAAGAGTTATTGAAGGTGAAACGGTGATTTTGCCTGTTAAACCATTTCATCCGGAATTGGTCATAGTAGTAATTACTAACTAAAAACTAAAAGTCATGAAACGGATTAGCTTTATATGTTTGTTGATTTTGTTGTGTAGTTTGCCGGGACGAGCTCAGTTTTGGATCAGTTTTGGTTGGAATGAACCACATTGCCAGAGTTGCCTTTGGATGGAACAGGCCATGCGTCTGAATGGACGACAAGCTGCCGATTATCACAATATCGTTCATAAATACGGTCAGAAGATAGAGAAAGAGGCCCGTAAACATTACCGTTACTGGGATCAGTCTGCCAAGAAAATATTCAATCTGCGTATGGAACGCGACCGTAAGTTGCAACGCGTTCTTTCTCCTTCACAGTTCCGCCTGTATGTTCGTTTCGTTCGCGAACGTCCGCAGCGTATTCATGATTATCAGGGTTGGTATAACAACCCTCATTATCCGGAATATCGCCCGTCGAATGTTTGCTGGCGTTATGAGGATCATTACTGGCATAACCAGTGGGAATATACTAACGGACGATGGAATGGACGTTTTGATGATGGTAAATGGTACCCGGGTAAATATGATCGCCCCGGTCATCCCGAACATCGTCCCGACCGTCCTAACCATAACAACGGTCAATGGCGTCCGGATAAAAATAACCGTCCCGATCATAACCAGCATTACGACAGACCTTCCAGACCGAAGAACGACCGGTATAATAAGGATAAAAATTCCGACAACAGGAAAGATCGTGACAAAAACCGTAAGGAAAAAGAAAAGAAAGATAACAAACGACAGGAAAGTAAGCGTTCTGAAGTGTATCGCAGAAGCTGAAAGTCGGTAAAAGTAGACGGATGTTCAGAGTCAATAAGCACATATTATTATTAATAGCCGGTTGTGTATGGATCATAGCCGGAATTAATATTCTACGGATCGGAATTCTTACATGGATGCATGATGCCCATTACTCGGTGCTTAAGGTGGGAGAAGCAGTTATCGTATTTTTGTTGTTCCTTAATTTTGTGTTTCTACGTCTATTCAGGAAGCATAGCGAACGTATTGCCCGAAAGGGAGAAAAAAATTGTCCTTTCTCTTTCTTTGATGTCAAAGGTTGGATTGTGATGATTTTTATGATCACTTTCGGTGTAGGAATCCGTCATTCCCGTTTATTGCCTGACTCCTTTATTTCTGTTTTTTATACGGGCCTTTCTTCAGCCCTTATCATAACCGGAATATTATTTCTTATTCAAGGCGTGAAGGAACGGCAAAACAGTAAATAATGTTTGTATATTTGCATTCGCATTCAATTGAAAGAATACAGTTAATATATATTTGATGAAAGAGAACGAAATGGTATTCGGCATACGTGCCGTGATAGAGGCTATCCAGGCCGATAAGGAAATAGATAAAATTCTTATAAAGCGCGAGTTGCAGGGGGAGTTGTCCCGTGAACTGTTTGAAGTACTGAAAGGACGTGAGATTCCTGTTCAACGTGTACCGGCAGAGCGTCTCGATCGTTTGACCCGGAAAAATCACCAGGGAGTGATCGCTTTTATTCCGGCTGTGACTTATCAGCGTCTGGAAGATATTATACCTTTTGTTTATGAGCAGGGAAAAAGCCCTTTCATCGTACTTTTGGACGGCGTTACCGATGTCCGCAATTTCGGAGCGATAGCCCGTACTTGCGAATGTGCAGGAGTCGATGCTATTGTTATTCCGGCAAAAGGAAGCGTCACTGTCAATGCTGATGCGATCAAGACATCTGCCGGAGCCCTGCATGTATTACCCGTTTGTAAAGAGAAAAGCATTTCGGAAGCGATCCGTTTCCTGCAGGCAAGCGGAGTGAAAGTATATGCTGCTAGCGAGAAAGCATACGAGAACTATACAGCTATCAAATATGAGGGTCCCGTTGCTATCGTAATGGGAGCGGAAGATACAGGTGTTTCGATGGATAACCTGCGTATCTGCGACAGCATGGTGAAGATTCCTCAGTTCGGGACGATCGGTTCACTCAACGTGTCGGTGGCAAGTTCTATCCTTATTTATGAGGTAGTGCGTCAGCGTATGAATGAAGAACAAAACAACTAATAGATAAACACAATGAAAAAAGTTATTGCAACAACAAATGCACCTGCCGCAATAGGCCCTTACAGCCAGGCAGTACAAGTAGGAAATATGTTATTTGCTTCCGGCCAGCTGGGTATCGATCCGGCAACAGGCAACTTCGTGGAAGGTGCTGTGAAGGAACAGACAGCACAGGCTTTCAAGAACGTTAAGGCTATCCTGACAGAAGCAGGATACGATATCGACGATGTGGTGAAAACAACCGTATTCCTTGCCGATATGGGCGATTTCGTAGCAATGAATGAAGTATATGCTTCACAGTTTGAAGGAACTTTCCCGGCTCGCTCTGCCGTAGCCGTAAAAACATTGCCGAAGAATGGTTTGGTAGAGATTGAAGTGATTGCTGTAAAGGCTTGATAATCATAGTTGAAAAAATAAGGGACTTTTGAATTCAAAAGTCCCTTATTTTGTTTTTAAAAGTCTGGTCTTAACATTTCAAAAGACCCTTATTTTATTTAGGGTACTACCTTCCGAATAATTTGTTAAGTAAATCTTTCTTTCCCATCTTCTGTAATGCCAAGGTTATTTGCCGGCGGAATTCCGGTTTATACCAGAAAAAGAATTGCCGTTGTGCCAGTTTCTGCTCCTTGGTACGTGCAGTATATACTTTCTCCAGGGTATAGGGATGATAACCGGTGTAATACATTTCCGTAGCCAGTGTCATAGGTGTAGGAGTGAAGTCCTGTACCTGTTCCAGTTGGAAATGCAGCTTTTTTGTTTCGATAGCCAGATTGGCCATGTCTATATCCGTACATCCCGGATGGCTGGAAATAAAATACGGTATTAACTGTTGGTTGAGTCCGTATTGTTTATTGACGCGATCGAATATCTTCTTGAATTGTCCGAATTGTTCGAAAGACGGCTTACGCATCATTTTCAGTACGTTATCTTCCGTATGTTCGGGAGCTACCTTCAGACGTCCGGATACGTGCCGGGCGATCAACTCTTCCGTGTAACTTTGTGCTGACTTATTCACGATTTCATCGTCATAACGATGCAAAAGAAGGTCGTAGCGTACTCCACTGCCGATAAACGATCGTTTGATACCGGGCAGCCGGTCAACAGCCTTGTAGATATCCAGTAGCGGAGTATGGTCTGCATTCAGGTTTTTGCATATAACAGGTGAGATACAGGACGGCTTTTTGCATTTGGCACAGATACTCTGATCCTTGCCTTTCATCTTGTACATATTAGCCGAAGGACCTCCCAGGTCGCTCAGGTTACCTTTGAAATCGGGCATTTCTGTAATTGCTTTTACTTCTTTCAGGATAGACTCTTTACTTCGGGAAGCAATAAACTTTCCCTGATGTGCAGAGATCGTACAGAAGGCACAGCCCCCAAAACATCCCCGGTGCATATTTACGGAGAATTTGATCATCTCGAATGCCGGTATCGTTTTCCCTTTGTATTTAGGATGTGGCAGGCGGGTATAAGGCAAATCGAATGAGGCATCCACTTCTGTTTCCGTCATGGGAGGGAAAGGAGGGTTGACGACAATTGTCTGTTTCCCCACCTGCTGGAGGATACGGGATGCATTATATTTATTTGATTCTTCTTCGATATGCCGGAAGTTTTTGGCCTGTTTCAGTTTGTCGGACAAACATTCCTCATGTGAGAAAAGTACGATGTCATCGGGCTTTTTCTCTTCTTTATCAGTCAGGTAAGCAGTCTGACGAATATCTTTCAGTTCGTAGAACGGTTCTCCGGCCTGTAAGCGCGTAACCAATTCGTTCATCGGTAATTCTCCCATTCCGTAAATCAATAGATCGGCCGGGCTATCTACCAGGATACCGGGTCGAAGCTTGTCCTGCCAGTAATCGTAATGTGTCAACCGGCGTAAAGAGGCCTCGATACCACCGAGTACGACAGGTATATCAGGATAGAGTTCTTTTAATATTTTGGTATAGACTATGCTTGGGTAATCCGGTCGCATACCTGCTCGGCGATCCGGTGTGTATGCATCGTCGCTACGTAACCGTTTGTTGGCTGTGTAATGATTAATCATCGAATCCATCGCACCGGGGGATACACCGAAGAAGAGACGTGGAACTCCCAGCTTTTTGAAATCCCGATAATCTCCACGCCAGTCCGGCTGCGGTACGATCGCGACACGAAGCCCCATAGCCTCGAGTGTACGTCCGATAACGGCAGCACCAAACGAGGGATGATCTACGTAAGCATCCCCACTAAAAAGAATTACATCTATATAATCCCATCCACGTGCTTCAACTTCTTTTTTAGTTGTAGGCAACCAGGCGTCAGGTCTGAAAGTTTTCATGTTGCAAAGGTAGACATTTGGGGTATAACTTTAGCTTATAGGGGATAGAATTTAATGATTGGTATATAAAAAAAGGATCCTTTACCTTTGTAACCGAAAAGAAAAATATAAGTGAAACAGCAAACATTATCAATAAGATATGTGTTATCCTGACAAACACAATTATTAAAAACAATACAGTATGAAAGCATTAACAGACGAAAAGCTAACCATTGTAGGTGCAGCAGGTATGATCGGTTCTAACATGGCCCAAACAGCTTTAATGATGGGGTTAACCTCTAATATTTGTCTTTATGATCCTTTTGCTCCGGCCCTGGAAGGTGTAGCGGAAGAAATGTTTCAATCCGGATTTGAATATGCCAATATTACTTACACTTCTGATATCAGCGAGGCATTAAGAGGTGCTAAATATGTCGTTTCATCCGGCGGTGCAGCCCGTAAAGCAGGTATGACCCGCGAAGATTTGCTGAAAGGTAATGCCGAAATTGCAGCCCAGTTCGGTAAAGATATACGCTCTTATTGCCCGGATGTAAAGCATGTGGTAGTGATCTTTAACCCGGCCGATATTACCGGATTGATTACCTTGTTATATTCCGGCCTGAAACCTTCACAGGTAAGTACGTTGGCTGCTTTGGACAGTACACGTCTGCAAACAGCACTGGCACAACATTTCGGTATCCGTCAAAACCTGGTGAAAGGATGTCGTACCTATGGAGGACATGGCGAACAAATGGCTGTTTTTGCATCTACTGCAACTGTCGATGGCAAACCGTTACTGGATCTGATCGGAACTCCCGAACTGACTGACGAACAGTGGGAAGACCTGAAGGTAAAAGTGATACAAGGTGGAAAACGTATCATCGAACTTCGTGGCCGTTCTTCTTTCCAGAGTCCGTCTTACCTGTCAATCGAAATGATCCGTGCCGCTATGGGTGGTGAATCCTTCCGTTGGCCTGCCGGAACTTATGTGCATACCGGTAAATTCGATCATATCATGATGGCTATGGAAACAGAAATTACCAAAGACGGTATTTTTTATAAAGAAGTAGAAGGTACGCCGAAAGAAAATGCAGAACTGGCGGAAAGTTATGTACACCTGAGTAAATTACGTGACGAAGTGATCGGTATGGGTATTATCCCTGAAATTCATTTGTGGCATACATTAAATCCGCATATTAAATAAGCAGTTTCTTAATATTATATACGAAGAAAGGAGTGACCGGTCTACCGGCACTCCCTTTCTTCGTATATGGTGTTTTATCTATTATAAATTTCTTTCCGGATACATCGCATCCCACCATTCCGGTTCATCCTTCAACCATTTGGCGAACCAACTGAAGATCGTATTCTGCCATTCAAGACGTTTCTTATAGTCGACAACTCCGTGGTTTTCACCGTCTACCTGGATAAATTCGACTGTTTTACCAAGCATTTTTAATGCCAGGAACATCTGAATACTTTCACCGATAGGGACATTGGTGTCCGCATTACCATGAAGCAGCAGGAGCGGGGTCTTTATCTTATCGGCATTGAACAACGGACTCTGTTTGGTAAAGAACTCCGGATTATTCCACGGATAAGTCCCTGTATTGGCAACCGAGCAATAGCCATATCCCCAATAACCTTCTCCCCAGTAACTACTCAGGGCACTGATACCGGCATGGCTAACTGCTGCCGCAAACAGATCGGTACGTGTTTGCAGATATTGTGTCATAAAACCACCGTAACTGGCTCCTGCGCAACCAATCTTTTTCGGATTTACGAAGGAATGTTCTTTACAGAATAATTCCGTACCGCGGATAATTTCTTCGGCTGTTACTTTTCCCCAGGCATTAACGTGGCGGGCGGCAAATTCTTGTCCGAAACCGGTTGTCCCGCTCGGATTAAGCGTGTAGACAACGTACCCTAATGCTGCGTACATGTGCATGGAGTAGCTGAACTCTAAAGCACGGTTTGTCGGGGATGTTCCACCGTAATAGTAAACGATCATCGGATATTTCTTTGACGGATCGAAGTTCGGTGGCAGGTAATACCGTCCCTGGATAGTTGAACCTTCGGCAGAGGTGAAGTTCCAGTCGTGTACTTCTCCCAGCTTGATGTCTTTCAGCTTTTCGGCAGACAGGTCATAGATCAGGCGGCTCTTCCCGTTTTTTAAATCAAAGGCATACAGTCTATTGGCGTTGGAAACGCTTTGTCCGTAATAGTACATGACTGGGGCCATTTCCGCTAATGAATAGTTATAGACCACATCCTCAGAAGTATTCAGTTGCTTGATTTTTCCGTTTGAAGGATTGCAGGTATAAATACGTAGGTAATCCTGATCTTCCGTCAGCATATAGATCTGACCGTCATATTTGTTCCAGACGGCACTTGTTACGTTCGGATCGAAGTCTTTGGTCAGGGCTGTCGCTTTCCGGGTGACCGGATCATAGAGGAATAACTGTCCGTCGTATGTATTTGATATTTGTCCTTCCTTAATATTTAATCCGATTCCACCGAAAGCATTTCCCGAACCACTGACCAATAATTGTTTCCCGTCGGGAGAGAAAGAACCGCCATTTACGTATTTGGCCTTTTCCCAAATAGTGTCGACCGCCATTGTCTGTAAGTCGAGTTTATAAAGGGAATTGCTGGAGAAAGGCAAAGAGGTGTAATCCTGTTCGCTGGTACTGAACAGCAGGTAACGGCTATCCGGACTTATGTCGTTGATGTAAGTGCTGTTGTGCCCGAATGTCAGCTGTTCGTACAAACCGGACTGCAGGTCGTACCGCCAGATAAAGTAACGGTTGCGAAAACCCGGCAGACGGTCGTTGGGTTCGAGGATACGGAGCATGTCGGGACCATCCTTCGGGCCTTCTTCCTGTATGGTGAAAAGGAGGCTTTTTTCGTCAGGTGTGAAGCTGAAACTACCTTCCGGCAGATTGTTTGCCAGTATTTCTTCCTGCATAGTGGCGGGATCGACGGCAACCAGCTCTTTTCCTGTTGAGGCTGTACGTGTGAAATACATCTTATTGCTTGTCGGCATCCAGCTGGCTTCCATTATAAATCCTTTATCCTGCAAGAGGATACGTCCGGTTGAAGCATCGCGCAATTGGGCGAAAGATTCACTTTTGCCACCTTCCAGGCGGGTATAGTATTTGACCAATACATATTTACCGTTGGGTGAAACGCTGGCTCCACGGAAGTTTGTTCCTTCCAGGACGTCGCGCGAAGTATAACGTTTCTCCGGGTTGAGGGATGCGATGACTTCGGCCTTTTCACCGCTTTTATAGATCGCTTTTAAGGTAGGAGGACAGGTGTCGTTTTCTGCTGTCAGGTATTTGATCACTACTTCGTACCGGTGGGGTTCCATCGTTAACTCGGAAGTGGCACTTACCGGCTTGTTGTTTACATATACGTCGAACGAACCGGGACCGGAAACTTCCAGTGTCCCTTTTGTGTACCGGTCACTGTTTAGATAGAACGAGAAAAGGTGAAGTGCATATCCCTTTTCCGGAGCTTTGAAACGGATTATTCCGGCTGTATCGGCATCCAGAACAGTTGCATTCGACAAAGCTCGGTCGAAGGGTACAGTCGATTTGAGCAGATTCTTTATCTCAAAAGGTTTACCGTTCACATTCAAGCTGTCGGCCATGATCGGTTTGTTCACCGGGATAGGACCGGCGTGCAGGAACTGCATTACTTTTATATCCTCTGCCGCCTGTAAGGTAAAGGCGGAGAAAAGCATTGCAGAGAGAAAGTAGGTACATTTATTCATATAACTTGTGTTTATTGATTGCGTATGCCGCTGACCAGGTAAAGATTATCGGTATCTTCCATATCCTGTATATGGAAGAACGGTTCCATCATTGCGGCCACTTCCCGTACGGGAGGCAGACCGAATGAAATCCGGTTGGCTTGTTTATTGTGGTGGCCGTTGATCGATTCGCGTCCTTCGCTATGGCAGATCACGAGTTCACCACCGGGAACAAGCAATCCGGTCAGATGGGCGATCAGTTTTTCCGGCTGTTCAAAATGAGGAAATACACTGTAGGCTATGATGAAGTCGAACTGTTCATCTTTCAGATCCATCACATCCATACAGCGGAAATCGACCGTATCCACCGCATATTTATTGCGGGCCTGCTCGATCATCCGGGGAGAAATATCTATTCCTGTGATATGGGCAGGGGAATAAGTAAGCAGATATTGTTCCAGTATACCTGTTCCGCATCCCACATCTAATATCTTCAGCCCTTTATGCAAGGTGGTGTGTTCCAGTATATAAGTGATCTTTTCGGGATCATGATAACAAAGTTCATCCCAGCGATCGGCCAGGGCATCGAAGAAACCGGCTATTTTATTCATGTTAATTGCCCCTCCCAGACAAAGCAACCGGAAAACTGCTCCTTCAGGTGAGTCGGATTTTCAAACAGTCCGAATACGGAAGAGCCGGACCCAGACATAGATGCATATACGGCCCCCGCTTGGTAAAGCGTTTCTTTGATTTGTCCGATAACCGGATGTTTGGTGAATACGCTTTGTTCAAAATCATTTATCATTAACTTTTTCCATTCGGAAACGGGCCTGTTTATAATCTCTTTAAGAGATAGAGCCGGGGCTGCCGGTGTGACCAGTGAATAGGCTTCGGGAGTGGATACCGCTACATCGGGTTTTACCAGGCAGAGGTGATAGTTTTTCAACGATAGCTCGACCGGTTCAAAAATATTTCCTGTACCTGTAGCAAAGACAGGTGTGTTACGGATAAAGAAAGGACAGTCGGCACCGATGGTCGCTGCTAACTTTTCCAGTTCTTCCGGTTGTATATTCAATTGACAGAAGTCATTCAACAGTTTCAACATGAAAGCGGCATCAGCCGATCCTCCGCCTAGCCCGGCACCGAAAGGGATTGCTTTCAGTAAATGGACCTCCAAAGCCGGAATATCATATTGGGTTTTAAGCAGGTTCAATGCTTTTATTACCAGGTTCTTTTCCATAGGGGCATCTACTTGTATGCCGGTTTGGGTGAAAGACAGTTCTTCCGCACTTACTATTTCAAGTGCGTCTTTCACGGGTATGGGATAGAATACAGTTTCAATATTATGATAACCGTCCGGTCGCTTATTGACGACGTTTAGACCCAGGTTTATTTTGGCATTAGGAAAACAAATCATAGATAGAGTTTTTTAATTATGTTTTATAGACAAACGTAGACAAAATAATTAGTATAAACAAGTTGTTTTGCTTGGTTTTGTGTCGTTCATATTAGGGATGGCTTTATTATTCTTTTTTGGAAATAAGGAAGCGTTGATTTTTCGAAATATTGATTATCTTCGCCGCGTGCTAATTTAATTCTAATCGAAAATTCAAGAAAATGAAACGAATCGTTTTTTTAGACTATGTACGCGTGTTTGCCTGCTTCCTTGTTATGGTCGTTCACGCCAGTGAAAATTTTTATGGTGCTCCCGGATCCACGGACATGGCGGGGCCGCAATCCTTTTTAGCCAATGAGGCAGACCGGCTGTGGGTGGCTGTGTATGACGGTTTCTCACGTATGGCAGTTCCCCTGTTTATGATTGTCTCCGCCTTTCTTCTTGCACCGATGAAAGAAGGACAGACCATGTGGCAGTTTTATCGCCAGCGTTGTATCCGTATCCTGCCGCCGTTTTTCATATTCATGATATTATACAGTACTTTGCCTATGTTGTGGGGGCAGATAGATGGAGAAACATCCATAAAGGATCTGTCGCGGATATTGTTGAATTTCCCAACATTGGCCGGGCACTTATGGTTTATGTATCCTCTGATCAGCCTTTACCTCTTTATACCTATCATATCACCCTGGTTGAGTAAAGCAACGGCGAAGGAAGAGCGCTTCTTTATCGGGCTGTTCCTGTTAACGACATGTATGCCGTATCTCAACCGCTGGTGCGGTGAAGTGTGGGGGCAGTGTTTCTGGAACGAATATCATATGTTGTGGTACTTCTCCGGTTATCTGGGGTATCTTGTTCTGGCACATTACATACGTGTTCATCTTACGTGGGACCGTACCAAACGGCTTGGCATAGGATTCGTCCTGATGGTCGTAGGGGCTGCACTGACTATCTATTCGTTCTATATCCAGGCTATACCGGGAGAACTTCATACTACTCCCGTAATAGAAATAGGATGGGCCTTCTGTACGATCAACTGTGTGCTTCTTACCGCGGGCACATTCCTTATGTTCACATGTATAGACCGTCCGAAGGCTCCAAAACTGATAACAGAAATGTCGAAACTCAGCTATGGTATGTATCTTATGCATATATTCTGGCTCGGATTATGGGTAACAGTGTTTAAGCAAACTTTGGCATTGCCGACTGTAGCTGCCATACCTGGCATTGCGGTGAGTACCTTCGTCAGCTGTTATGTAACGACTAAGCTTCTTTCTTTTTTACCCGGTAGTAAATGGATAATCGGAGATTAAAATAATGTAAGTGTTTAGTATATAAAAAGTCCCGGTATTTTCTTTAAGTAAAATACCGGGACTTTTTATGTTTACCTTAACTCATTAAGGCTCTGCAATCGTTTCTTCTGCGAGGATACGTGTTTTATCGGCATCGCTCTGGATATTGGGTTGTTCCAGACCGTAGTGTTTGATCTTGTCTTCACGTTTCAAGAGGAGGGCGATAATCAAAGCCAATACACCGAAACTGGTAAAGATAGCCATTGGAAGTGTGTAATCGTATGCCGGTTTTCCCGTACCGTTATCGATCTTGCAATACGTATCCAGTACCCATCCGATCAGAAGTGGAACCATGCTCAATCCGATATTCTGTACCCAGAAGATCAGGGCATAAGCAGTACCCAGCTGTTTTTCCGGAATGATTTTCGGAACAGATGGCCACATAGCCGACGGAACCAGTGAGAAAGCGATTCCCAGCACCACCATTACGATCGTGGCAAACCACCATTCGTTCAGGATCGGTAATGTGAACAGCAGGTGTACACCGATCAGCATCAATGCACCGCAAATCATGATAGTTGCGCCTTTACCTTTGCGGTCGTACAGGTTTCCGAAGAACGGTGTCAACAGGATCGTACCGAAAGGCAGGATGGCGGGAATGTTACCGGCGAGGTCGGGGCTTACATTATATTTGTTGACCATCAAGTCGGTTGCATATTTCAGGAATGGGAATACGGCAGAATAGAACAATACGCACAACAGGGCGATCAACCAGAAACCTTTACTGGAAATGATCAGACCGATATCTTTCAGACGGAACGGTTCTTCCTCTTCTGCCTGTTCGACGGCACTCATGGAAGCATCCAGCTTGCGGTCCATTACACAGAAAACAAGGAACGCGATCAAGCCGATGCACAGCATACAGAGGCAAAGCAGGATCGGAGCGGAGATGCTACCGAAGAACTTCGATGCCGGAACAGTAATCGACAAGGCCAGTGCCGTACCCAGACGGGCTGTTGCCATTTCGAGACCCATTGCCAATGCCATTTCTTTTCCCTTGAACCATCTTACGATGATCTTGGAAACAGTGATACCGGCAGTTTCCACACCTACACCGAAGATCGCATATCCGAGGGCGGCTACCATTACCTGGGCTTTCCATCCGAACAGTTCACCTTCCATGGTAAAGAAGTCGGATATGGCATAATATTTAAGTGAACAACCGATGATCATTAAAATACAGGCACCGACTCCGGTAAAACGGACCCCCATCTTATCCAGTACGATACCCCCGATGATCAACATGAAAAGGAAGACATTGAACCAACCGTAGGCACTTGTGAAGAAGCCATATTCGGTACTGTTCCAGGAAAGTTGTTCTTCCAGCATCGGTTTAAGCGGGGCCATCACGTCGGTGAGGAAATATCCGCAAAGCATGGTAAATGCGACGAGCGCGAGTACGCTCCATCGAGCTACTTTTGAGTCGCTCAGTTTCTGGTGAATTTGTTCAATCATGATATTTGTTTTAATTAAGTTATATTATTTGTCTTATTTCATGAAAAGGGGAAGTGCATCGGCTACGATAAAGGTACTTCCTCCGATAAAGATCGTATCTTCTTCATGAGCACGTCCCAGGGCACGTGCAACGGCATCGGCTACGCTGTCGCAGACCACTCCGCTCAGTCCGTGCCCAACTGCCATTGCTGCGAAATCGGTGGCAGGCATCGCCCGTTCGACGGATGCCTGAGTGAAATAGTAGAAAGCATCTTTGGGCATCAGTTCCAGTACGCCGTTGATATCCTTGTCGTTTACCATTCCGACGATCATATGGGTTTGCCGTGAATGTTTTATGACTTCGTTCAGTTGCATATTCAGATACTCCCAGCCGCCTATGTTGTGACCTGTGTCGCATATCACTTTCGGCTTTTCCTGCAAGGTCTGCCAGCGTCCCATCAATCCGGTCAGTTCCACTACATGTTCAAATCCTTCCCGCACGGCTTCCTGCGAAATGTTCACTCCTGTACTCTCAAGCAGATTGAGGGCTGCCAATACGGTTTTTGCATTTCTGACCTGGACTACGCCGCCCAGTTCTCCGAACAATTGTCCGTATTCAACAGAGTCGAGGTACCATTCGCCGGTATCCATCAGGTAAGACTCTCCGAGCAAATCCTCTTCAGAAGCAAAATACACCAGTGTTTTGTTTTTGACAGCAGCTTCGGAAAATACTTTGGCCACACTATGAGTATACACTTCTCCAACCAATGCAGGTACATTCGGCTTGATGATCCCTGCTTTTTCGAAAGCGATCTTCTCGACTGTATCGCCCAGGAACTGGGTATGATCGAGACTTATGTTCGTTATGATGCTCAGAATCGGAGTAATGATATTCGTACTGTCTAGGCGTCCGCCCATACCGACTTCAATAACGGCGAAGTCTACCTTTTCGGCACGGAAATAATCGAAAGCCATGGTAGAAGTCAGTTCAAAGAAGGAGGGATGAAGAGGCTCGAAGGTAGTACGGTGGCGTTCTACAAAATCTACAACATATTCCTGGGGAATCATTTTACCGTTGACACGGATACGTTCGCGGAAGTCGATCAGGTGGGGCGAAGTGAAAAGTCCGACTTTATATCCGGCCTGCCGAAGGATTGCGGCCAATAGATGGCTGATGGAACCCTTCCCGTTCGTTCCTGCTACATGAATCGTTTTATATGCTTTATGAGGATTACCCAGATAGTTGTCCAGTGCAATACTGGTATCTAATCCCGGCTTGTAAGCGGAAGCTCCGCTGTGCTGAAATACCGGAATGCTTGTATATAGATAGTGAAGCGTTTCTTCGTAAGTCATGCTGTTCGTTTTTATAATTGGCAAAAGTAGTTAATTTTATTTATACCTTTGCACCCTGTTAATATAAAAATAAGAGTAGAAAGGAGATGAATAAACAACATGTAACTTATACTCCGACCGGTGGAGTATGTTCTAAAATGATGCTTGTGGATGCTGAAGATAACATTATTACCAGTGTGCAGATTGTAGGCGGTTGCCAGGGTAATACGCAGGGACTGAGCAAGCTGTTGATCGGTATGGCTGTGCCCGAAGCTATACAGCGCCTGGAAGGTATTGACTGCCGCGAACGGGGAACGTCCTGCCCGGATCAGTTGGCACAGGCATTACGAAAACTTAGCTGATTGCCGGCGTACATTCGACCGGTTTACGGATTTAGGGGGATATCTTTTACCAACCTGAATCCGTTGTTGAAGTGTTTACTTCCCGGGTAGATATAGTAATGACAGGTCGGCCGGCAGGTTGCCCGTTCGTTGAACCAGGTACCGCCGCGTACGACAGCATATAGTTTGCCGTCTTTTTCAAATGTATCGGAACACCATTCCCATACATTCCCGCTCATATCATGGATTCCCAGTTCGTTCGGTTTCTTCATACCGACAGGGTGTGGTTTGCCTTCCGAGTTTCCGGCATACCATCCGAGGCTGTCGAGTTCCATGCCACCGCTATATAAATGGTCCCGTTTGCCGTACATGCCGCCGCGAGCAGCATATTCCCATTCTTCCTCTGTGGGTAAACGTCCGCCTGCCCATTGGCAATAAGCATTAGCTCCGTACCAGGTGATGTAAATGGCTGGGTTGGCTTCGTAGCCGGGGACCGGTTTTCCGTTTTGGATTCCCCAGTTACATTCATAATATAAAGGCTGTCCGGCGTCGGGACCTTCTTTGATTACATTACTTTCGTATGTTTTCAGGAACTGGGCGAACTGGAAGTTGGTAATTTCATATTTGCTGATGGAGAAACTGTTTACTTTCACCTCATGAACCGGATTGTTATCTTCTTTATAGGTCGAGCCCATCTTAAAAGTACTTCCTTTCACTTCGATCATTTCCGGATTGATGTTGGTTGATAACCATTTTCGGAATTCAATCTCTTTCATCCGTTTCCGGGCTTCATTCCGATCTTCTTCCCTAACATCGCTTTCAATGAATTTATTGAGGTAGGAGATAGAGATATCGTACGCTTCGTTCCCTTTCAAAGGAAGCAACCGTTCGTACATGGTTGCCAGTGCAATGTATCCGTCGGTACGTTCCGGATCCAGCCGTACGCCCTGCTCATAGAGTCTGTAAGCCTCTTCGGTATATTTGTACATGTTAATCGGGGTACCGCTAAGAGAGAGCAGGTTGTCTGCCTGCCGGATGCAATTATCGGCATAAGGGTTGATCTGGTTACTGATCAGGCGGGCGAATTTTGTTTTCTTCATCTCTACCGGGATCAGGCGGTAGAACTGTCTGAGTGAATCGGGCGACAGTTTTTTCATGATACGTGTCAGGAGGAACTGGCCCGCATATTTATCCATATTCTCTCCGATGAAAGCAATGCGGATCGAATCTCTTTTCTGCTGGACGGCATGCAGTTCGATATCTACATCCAGCTCCTGGCTTCCCCGTACCGGTTGAGCATTCAGATTGCTCAGGGATTGGAGGAAGGCGGGCTTCTTTTTCTCTTTGCCGTCAGAACGTTTTTTACCGATGGCACCTAGTTCGTGTTGTGCCATCGAGACGGCATTCAGGCTGTCGATCCTTTGATTTAGGTCGTGCGTCTCTTCCAGGTAAACGGCATATCCCATGTGGGTATCGGCTCCTTTGAAATGCAGTCCGTTAGGGAAGTCGGAGAGGTGGCCTTCCACGTATAATGTGTCTTTGTCGATGAGCAGGTCGCAGTAATGGAACTCGTCGTCTATCGTTGTGCATAGCCATAAGTGTTGGGGTACGTCGGACAGTGTCCCTTTCATCTGGAATTTTCCTTTTTCGATCCGCATGGAGTTGATGATGCGCTGGTTGTCGAACTGTTTGAGGAAGAACACCGTGCCATCTTTTACTCCGCCGATGTGTGCTTCTATGACATACCGGTCGTTATTAGCCGTCAGAAAAAGGCTGAAACAGGTAAATAGTACGGATAGAAATAGTTTAGTCTGCATACGGATCGTTTATAAGGTGATTTAGTCGATGATCAGTTTATAGCCTATTCCCCGGACATTCAGGATCTTTATCGAGTCGTCTTTCGATAGTTTATGTCGCAGTTTGGTAATGAAGACGTGCAGGCTGCGGGCATTGAAGAAAGAGTCGTCTCCCCACAGGTCGAGCAGTACGTCTTTCATTGGCAATACATGGTCTTTGTTTTCGCAAAGCCGTTTGAGTATTTCCGATTCGCGGTTGCTCAGGAGTTGTTTCTCGCCGCAATATAATAATGTTTGCGTAACTGCATCGAATGTATATTGACCGAGGTTGAAGGTTGTTTTTTCTTCCTTGCGCACTGTGATCTTATTCAGCAGGGCTTTGATACGGACGATCAGTTCTGCCATGCCGAAAGGCTTTTTCAGGTAGTCGTTGCCGCCCAGCTCGAAACCTTCGACAACATCGTTGGCGGCAGAACGGGCGGAGAGGAAGAGGACAGGTATCTGGCTGTCTGTTTTGCGGATATGCCGTATCAGGGTGAAGCCGTCTATTTTAGGCATCATGATGTCGGTCACGATAATATCCGGCTTGATTTCTTTGTAAAGCGCCAGCCCTTCTTCACCGTCGGCAGCCAGTACAATATCGAACTCCTCACCATCCAGCGTATCTTTGATGATCATTGCCAGTGTCGGCTCGTCTTCCACTAATAATACTTTTATCTTTGCCATAGTTTTTTCTTTTTTAGTTTTTGAAATGAAGGGTGAATGTCGTACCTTTTCCCGGTTGACTCTTGACGGTCACTGATCCTCCATGTTTCGACATTATGTCTTTTACATAATATAATCCCAGTCCGTACCCTTTTACGTTATGCAGGTTGCCGCTGGGGACGCGGTAAAATTTGTCGAATATTTGTTGCTGGTTTGCCTCGCTGATACCGATACCGTTGTCCGTAACGGATACACGGATCTCATTCGGCAGCATCTCCGCACTGACAGATATTTCTGCAGGTTTATCGCCGGAATATTTTACCGCATTGTCAATCAGGTTACCCAGTATATTATAGAAATGCGTACGGTCGGCAAATACTGCAATGTTCTCAGGTATATTTGTTGTGATATCGACCTGTTTTCCAGCTTTCAGCTTGTGTTGTTCAATGAGTGGGGCGATCATGTCAGCTACGCGGATCGATTCCTGTTTCAGCCGGAAGGTATTGCGGTTCTCCACAGAGAGGGTGAGTATCTGTTCGACCAGGCCGCTTAACTGCGTGAGTTGTTCCCGGACGATACCCAGGTATTTCTTCTGTTTCTCGCTGACATGGGTGTCGTAGTTGAGTAAAACGTCGTTGGCTGCATAGGCAACGGATATCGGGGTTTTTAGTTCATGTGTCATATTGTTGGTAAAATCTGTTTTCAACTCTTCGATCGTCTTCTGTCTGAGGATCGTATAAAGTAGGTAGATGAAAGCGATCAGAATCAGGATGACCAGCAGAAAAGATGAAATGAGGATGCCTGCCATTTGTTTGAATACCAGTTGGGAGGGAGCTTTTAATGTTAGTTGGTAATATAGTTTCGGTTCTACGCTTTTGATCGGATAGCTGAATTGTACTCCTTTATTGTCGAACATCTCGACTGACCGGAATGTCATGATGGTTTCGGGCACGCTGTCCTTCATCTGGATTACTTCCAGTTTATAGGGGACGGAAATATCGTACTGTTTGAGTTCCATGACGAGCAAAGTATCGTACAGGATATAGTCGATAGGTATCAATGAATCGAGTTTTACGTGCAAGGCCTCTTGTATCTGACCTTCCAGTGAGGTCAGCAGGTCAAGGTATTCATTGAGCGATTCAGCTGCTTCGTTATATTTGAAGGGGTTCTTATCTGCTTTTATGGAAAATGTATCCATTAATCCGTTTCGTGAAATTTCTTCTGTGCTATCCTTCGAAAGTTTAATCTCGGAGGTGATTGTTCCGGATCCTTTATTCTCACTCAGTGAATCCATACGGATGAATAGCTCCTTGTAGTCAGCCATACGCATGGCTTCCTGTATATTCCCGTTTACTTGTTCCCAGGTGGAATCGTAGAGCCCTTTCAACCAATATCCCTGTGAAAACAACAATGCCGCCAGCGATAAACTTATCAATGTGGCTATGATTTTGAAACTTAATTTAGTTTTCATATCTTGTACCTGATCTTTCTGGCAAAAATAATGGATATGTTTGGGAGTTTGGGATTACGGTAAGACTAAATAACACTTTTAGGGAATATAACAAATATCGTTTATTCCAAAAAGTCCATTTTATTTTATAGCTTTGCGCCTTATTTCCTATAAGATAGCCAGATGTCGATATTAAGATACCTTTTCATATTGTCAGCCTGTTCGCTGATCACTTCTGAATTACAAGCTCAGTTTCTGGATTATGGTGCGGATCCGGCCCGGTTTAAATGGAATGTGGCGAAGTTGCCGCACTACAACCTTATTTATCCCCAGGGCAACGATTCGATGGCTTACCGGTATGCTTTATATCTTGAAAATGTATATCCACGCGTTAAGAAGACGATAGGAGAACCGATGAAGATCAAATTTCCGGTTATTCTCCATCCCGGCAGTATGTCGTCGAACGGACTGGTTTCGTGGGCGCCGCGCCGTATGGAGTTGATCACGACTCCTTCGTCGAAACTGGATGCGCAAAGCTGGGACAAGCATCTGGTGTTGCATGAATCGCGCCATGTGATCCAGATGGGAAAGCTGATGCATGGTATATTCCGGCCATTGTATTATATAATAGGGGAGCAGGCAGCAGGTGTGGCTGCCTTCTTTTTACCGACCTGGTTTCTGGAAGGGGATGCGGTAAGTACTGAAACGGCTATGTCGAATGCCGGACGGGGACGGTTGCCGGAATTTAATATGACCTATCGTGCCCAGATGTTGGGAGACGGCAAATTGTTTTCGTTTGACAAGTTATTGCTCGGCTCTTATAAAGATTATACCGGCGATTATTATGCGTTGGGGTACGATCTGACCTCTTATGCCCGTTACCGTTATGGCAGTGATATCTGGGACAAAACGACGAGTCGCTATGTCTCTGTTCCGTTTCTTTTTTCGAGTGCCTTCAAACATCATACGGGGATCAGTATAGATAAGCATTATAAAGAAACATTCGATTATCTGCGGGATGAATGGGAAAAACAGGATACGGCTGTACTTGTTCCTTCTTATCTTTCTCCGGCGAAAGATAAATATACCTCTTACCGGTATCCCCAGTTATTGAACGACTCTTCTATTATTGCTGTCAAATCCGGCTTGGAAGATCTGAACTCTCTGGTTTTACTGACAAATGGAAAAGAAAAGCGTTTGAGCTATATCGGACGTATCAATAGTCGTCTTAACCTTCGTAACGGACAGGTTTTCTGGACTGAAATTGTACCGGGGCTTCGCTGGACACATGAGAATTATTCGGTATTGAAACGTTATGATCCGGCAACCGGACGTATTACGACTCTCACTCCGCGTCAACGTTATCTGGCACCTGCTATCGATGAGGCTGGAAAGACGGCTGTCGTTTCCCGTTTTACTATAGCCGGGAAGAGTGAACTTGTATTGGTCGATCTGGAAAATGGAAAAGAACAGGTCTGTTTCGATGTACCCGACAATGCTTTTATCAAAGAGTTGACATTTGGAGAAGATGGGAATGTAATTGCCGTAGCTGTGAGCGATGCCGGAATGGGGATTCGACAACTGAATACTCAAACTGGTGATTGGACTGAACTGATAGAGACTACTTCTGCCAATATTACGGCTCCGGTCTGGAATAAAGGACGTTTGTTCTTTGAATCCGGTGTTTCCGGTACGAATAATATTTATAGCCTGAATCCTTCGGACAGTCTGGCTTATCGCTTAACCTCTTCCCGGTTCGGTGCTTTCGACCCGGCTTTCGATCCGCAAGGGGACCGTTTATTCTTTTCGGATTATCAGGCAAAAGGATACCGGGTGGCTTCCCTGCCGACAGATAGTTTATTGGCAGAGGCTACGGATTTAGGCCAGCCGTATCGTTTCCCTTTAGCGGAGACACTGGCTGAACAAGAACAGTTTAATCTGGATTCGGCCCGGTTGAATTCGATCGACTTCAATCCTGTACCTTACCGGAAAGGATTGCATACGTTTAAAATACATAGTTGGGCTCCGTTCTATTATGATGTGGCAGAGGCGATGAACAGTGGAGCCGATGATCTGGCAACCATCGTAAAGCCTGGTGTTATGGTATTATCGCAGAATTCGTTGAATACGGCTATTATGCAGGCCGGTTGGTATTATAAGAAAGGGTATCATCATGGTAGGATGGCTTTTACCTATAAAGGTTGGTTTCCCGTGTTCGACCTGGCTCTCGATTATGGAGAGAAAGCATTCGATATGAGCTGGACTAAGAATGAGGAAGGGAAAGAGGTGACCCAATTGCAATACACCCATCGCAACCAGTTGGAAGCCGATGTCCGCGTTTATCTGCCTTTTAACCTGACAAGGAATCATTATACACGTGGTATCCAGCCTTCTCTTACCTATTATTATACCAATAATAAATACCAGCAGTTCGAGAGTAGGAAGTTTAGAAATTTCCAGTATATCTTACCGGAATTACGGTTTTATAATTATCGGCAGCTGGCACAACGTGATATTTTGCCTCGTTGGGGATATCAGGTTCGTTTGCAGTATCTGCATTCTCCCTTCAATACGGAGAATTATGGGGATTTATATGCTGCACGTCTGACGACTTATTGGCCGGGAATTATTCGCAATCATGGTTTAATGCTTCGTTTCGGTTATCAATATCAGACATTGGACGGAAAGTCGTTGTATCTTCCCAAACGCTTATTGGATGAAACCCGCGGGTATAATTATTTGTATCAGACCCGCCAGCAATGGGCGTTCAAGGCTGATTATGCCTTTTCGATCTTTTCACCTGATTTGAGTCTGGGACAATTCGTTTATATCCGTCGTTTGAGGGCGAATCTTTTTTATGACCTGACTCGTAATGAGGCCCGCAAGGCCGGGGGATGGGATACCCAAAGTTCGTATGGTACCGACCTGATATTCGATTGGAATCTCCTTCGTATGACTTTCCCTTTAACTACGGGTGTGCGTCTGATACAGCCTATTAACTACGGTAAATTCCAGGCAGAGATGTTATTCTCGATTAGTTTCTAATGCGGGATAACAATGCTGCTCTGAAACTTCTTAATAAGCCCCGAGTTGCCGGTAGGCAGCAGAAATGATTGATTCTGCTTTTTTATAGATATCCTTTGTTTTCTCCGTATCCAGTGTATCATGGCTGGATGAAGCACTTTCGAATAGCTTGAAGACCTGTGTTTCCACCGGCTGTAATTGCTGGATATAGCCGGTCTTTTCATTATTCCAGAGAAGTTTCTATCCACTTTACCTGTTTTATTCAATTTATTTTCCATTGTATAAAAATTTATTGGACAAAGGTAAGACACGTTTGTGACAACAGTATGTCAGGAGTTCCAACGTAATGCTACTTGCGTTCAAATGTACACTGCTCCCCACCATCTATAGATTTATGATGTAGACGAAATATGTAAGTTTATGTAATCCGTAAACAAGGTTATACAATCCGTAATTTGGGTTGTAAAAGTGACGGAAGTATCCCGTATTTTTGTAATCGAGATACGAATACTGTACACTGAATAATCTGTAAGTAGGATATGGAAAAGAAAAATACATTGGATTTTAAGACCGTATATGATTGTAACTGTTGCCTGGCCTGCAAGACGTTGCACCCACAGGTAAGTCTTATCAATCTGGAGAACCCGTCGTTGGAACAGGATACCGTCAAGTTTGAGTTTTATGCTATCTTGCTGATAGAGAATTGCCCTGACGAATGTTCATGTTGCGGACGGAAATACTATGATTATTCCAATGCAACAATGGTATTTCTTACCCCTGGTGAAATTTTCCGTATGAGTGAGGAGAAAACCCTGCCCGGCAAAGGCTACCTGCTGGTGTTTCATCCGGACTTGCTGTTTCAGACCACACTGAAGAACCACATTGAGAATTATACATTCTTCCACTATCGCAAGGAAGAGGCATTGCACCTGTCGCAGCGTGAAACGGAAAAAGTCACCTGTTGTCTGTGGAATATAGAAGAAGAACTGCATCACTCGATCGATATACATAGCAGCACTATCCTTTCTCGGCACATCGAATTGTTGCTGGACTATTGTACCCGTTATTACGAACGTCAGTTTATCACCCGTGAGAATAAGAATAAGACCATTCTGGAAAAAATGGAGCAGTTGCTCGATGACTATATAAGTTCCGGCAGATTGCAAAATGGTAAACTGCCTGCACCCGACTATCTTGCGGAGAGACTCAATCTTTCTACATCCTATTTCAACGACCTGCTGAAATTTGAAACGGGCAAGACGCTGGAACAGTATTTCGAATTCAAACGGTTGGAAGTTGCTAAACGGATGCTACTGAAATCCGATGCCACACCTGCCATCATAGCCCGCCAACTGGGTTATCCGAATGTACAGTATTTCAGTCTTATATTCAAGAAAATAACGGGTGTTGCACCTAGCGATTACCGTTATTCGCAAAATTGAAAATTGTCATTCTGATAATTATCCCCTTAATTCCCGGTTCTATTTGGATATAGAGGATGTAAGGAGCTGTTTTTTGTGCTCCAGCGGAAGTTAAGGTCTGACGTAAAGATTTTTGTAAGAGATAAAATGTACATTTTAGTAGGGAATAATGTAATCATCATAATGATTTTAGAGTAGATGATAGAGATAAGGTAAAAACTTCTACAATCTGTCAACCGAAAATGATCTGCCTTCAAAGAGCTTCTAGCCTTCTGAAAGGTGTATTTAGTCAATCCTAGAGTATAAATTAGAAGATAATTTCCCAATATTTTGTAGTGTTAAAATTTTCATCACAATGATTATCCCACTTCATTGTGATAAGTGCGCGAAGTCATTGTGATGACTTAGTCGGTACATTGTGATGATAGGGAAGAATCATTGCAATGATTTCCGAAAGGGGGGGGGATAAAGGGATGAAAACAGGGTGATGAGGTGGGGGTATCCTTCTGGAACATGTATTTGAGTGAAAACCGCAGTTAGCCTGATCGGCAAAAATCGAACATTCTGAAAGCTATGAGTGTTTATTTTTATCTTTTTGATTAATCCGAATAAAATAGAGAAAGAGTAATGAAGAAAAGATATTTTTGTAGACTTTGCATGTTACCGTTCGGTAAGATATATTTGTTGCCAGACAATGATTGATAAAAATAAAATTGTAGAATTGAAAAGATTAATATTCATATTACTTGCCCTGTTATCTTGTCAGGCTTATTCCCAAACGGTAGAATATAACTATTCTTGTGGTGCCGAAAAATCGGTTATCAGATGGACTGAAAGTAAAAAAGATAATCATATCTATCTGAAAACAGTTCAGGGAAATGAAATTCATAGTTATGTGATGACTTTTAATTATAAAACTCTTTCATGGGAATACTCGAATCTTACTGAAAATATAGATATAAAAGTTGTCCAGGAAAATGGTGTTTACAAGATGACAGGAGCTTTCAAATCAAAAACATTTTCGAAAACATATACTTCTAAAGGCTATCCCTGGTATCAGAATATTGGTTTCAATCTAGGTTATTCCATGAAGGATAAATCAAATTTCAAATTTGAGTGCATCCGTCCTGACAACCTGAAATTGTATGAAATGCAGGCAGATGCAAAAGATATCATAAATAATAACGGAACACAGGAGCAACGAATCAATATTCACCTGACAGGTATGCTGACAAAATTCTTTGGAAGTGACTATTATATCGATTGTTCTACCAGACGATTTGTTAAATACAAGGGAGTACATGGTCCTCCCGGAACTCCTGAAACAATAATAACTATCAAATAATGAAAACACTTATCATAGTTTCATCGACTTATCTTGGCAATACGATGAAGGTTGCGAAAGTAATGGCTGAAGAGCTGAAAGCAACAGTATTAACCCCTATGGAGGCTGCACAGTCCGATATATCCGCATTTGATCTGATAGGCTTCGGATCGGGAATTAATTTTGCATCGCATAATAAAGAGATCATTTCGTTAATGAAAAATATCTCCATAAAAGGACAAAAGGTATTTATCTTTTCGACTAGGTGCAGGCCCATATTAGGAGGTTATCATAAAAAGCTGAAAGCCTTGATTGAGGAAAAAGAGGGTGTTCTCTTAGGGGAATTTTCATGTGTCGGTTTTGATCGTACCGGTCCGTGGGTCGGCATGGATGGATATAATAAAAACAGACCAGATGAGAAAGACTTATTCAAGGCTAAATTGTTTGCTGCGAGGATAAGAAAGAAAGCCCATCCGTTAACTGACTTTAGAAAAAAATATGCTGTCTCGTCAGATTTTGAAGGGTTGAATCTTCGTACGGATGGTCTAAATAAAGTGATTGGCAATATTGTCTTATTGAATATAACGAGTTGTATATCCTGTGGCAAATGTGTAAAGAATTGTCTGCTGAATGTTTTTTCGACAGACGAAAATAAGAAAGTTATACTTCCAACGGGTGAAATGGATTGTATCATGTGCGGTAAATGTGAAAAAGACTGTCCTTCGGATGCTATTTTCATTAACGAATCTTTCCGCAACGGACTAAGAATCTTGTTCCGTGAAGTGTCATGTGATAAACTTCAAACAGCTTATTGGTCAAAATAATGTCCTGCCTTCGCTGTTCGTTCCGTTTTCCCGTATTGTTTATGATACTCATTTGAATTTTGTCTACTTTTGATGTGTTGGAATTAGTATTTAATTGAAACTTATTTTAGTTTGAAAAATTATGACAGATCAGCTTGACGAATGCCTTATCACCCTTGTGCACCGGTCGGTTTTATCGAACATGCCGGCTTTGCCAGTGCAATCGATGAAAGAATCATTACAGAAATGGTTAGTTGTTTCCCGGATATAACAGACCAGTCGTGTGCTTGTTGCTGGCGGTTTACGATCAGTAATTTGGGTTAGATAATCAGTGATTTATATACTTTTATATTGGATACTATTCTGTAATTTTGTGTCATAACAATAAAAATAAGAATTGCATATGACAACAATGAAAGTTAAAGGTATGATTATGGTAGTGATCATGATGCTATGTATCCCCATAAATGCACAGACGCAGAATGATAAGACATTGGTCGCTTATTTTTCGGCAACAGGAACAACGGAGAAAGCTGCTAAGTTGATTGTAGAAGTTACAGGTGGAACGCTCTATGAAATACAACCTGAAAAAGAATATGTCGCTGCTGACCTGGATTGGCATGACAAATCCTCGCGTAGCAGTGTAGAGATGTCAGATGCCAAATCACGTCCTGCATTGAATACCAAATCAGAGAATTTTGCAGATTACGATACCGTTTATATAGGTTTCCCTATTTGGTGGAATTCTGCTCCGAGAATCATCAATACTTTTATTGAGAGCAATGATTTTGCAGGCAAGACGATTATTCCGTTTGCAACATCGGGTAGCAGCAGTATTTCTAATGCAGAAAAAGAGCTGCAGGAAACCTATCCTGATCTGAAATGGCAGAAAGGCCGACTTTTGAATGGTACGACAAAGGAAGATATTAAGAAATGGACTAAAAAATAAATTATTATGAGAAAGAATTTTGGGGCAAAGCCCCTTACTTATCCGCAGCCGGTGTTTATTATCGCTGCTTATGATGAAGATGGTACTCCCAATGCAATGAATGCCGCCTGGGGTGGTATCAGCGAGATGCATGAAATTAGTATTTGTATCAGTGAGGGACATAAAACGACTGCAAATATCCTGAAGCGTAAGGCTTTTACCGTGAGTATGGCAGAAGTCGGGCAGATGGTTGCCTGTGATTACGTGGGTATTGTTTCCGGCAATAAGGTTCCGGATAAATTTGCCCGTGCAGGTTTTCATGCTACCCGTTCGGAGTTTGTGGATGCACCGTTGATTGACGAATTGTCTGTAGTGCTGGAATGTAAATTGAAGGACTATAACCCAGAGACCTGTATTTTGCGAGGTGAAATAATAAACGTAAGCGTAGATGAGCGCGTTCTTGACGAAAACGGTAAAGTGGATGTATCCAAAGTATCTCCCATTATATTCGACCCGTTCAATAACGATTACCTGGAAGTCGGTAAAAAGGTAGGTAATGCTTTTTCGGATGGTAAGAAATTGAAATAGGGAATCTATGCCATAACAGACGAATATATTGAGCTGCTTCATCGCCTTCTCCCATATTCGGGAGAAGGCAGTCACCATAACTATATTTCAGTTCACAAGAAGAATATATAACCCTGTCCCTAACAAAATAGAACAAGCCATGTTTTTAAAAAGCATTTGAATAACTACCACACAGATTCCCGATACTATTTCCGGGATGCCGTATGAAGGTGATAGAAAATCCGTATCCTTGTAGCAATAGACCACCAACATACCGAATATGGCAGGAGGTAATACCCTGCCCAAGTAATTTACATACCGGGGAGTGTGTGCACCAGACCTGAAGATCCAGAATGGAATCCAACGGGTTAACTGTGTGGTGAGTGCCACAATAAGTATGGTGATAATTTGTTCCGTAACCGTCATGTCAGTTTCTCCTTATCTTTTGTAGTCAGCCAACGAACCATAAAAATCACAGTGATAATCAAGATCGTTGGAAGCATGAAATATGCCTTGCCGAAAAGCATAAGGCACGCCCCAGCAACTAATAGTCCTAATATAGAACTGCCGTGCGTTTGTTCTTTTTGCCACTGGCTGATGAATATCACGATAAACAGAGCTGTCATGACAAAACCTACTCCCTTAGTGCTTGCAATGGCTTCACTGGCAGAAATCGCACCAATAACAGTTCCTCCTATCCATGACACATAGAGATAGACCGAAACAAAGAGCATGAACCAATTCCGGTCTGTACCAGGAGGGACATCTGTCATATAGTTGAGTGAAAACACTTCATCTATCAGTCCGGAAACAGCCCATATTTTCTTTTTCCCCATGTCTCTATACTTTTCCAACATGGATATTCCATAGAACAAATGTCTTCCGTTCACTATCAACGTTAGAAGCAGGGCATAACCGGGATTGAACGTACTAAGCAATAAGCTAACAGTAACAAACTCCATCGAACCGGCAAATATAGTAGCTGCCATGCAGACAGGCCATATTATGCCGAACCCACAGGAACGCATATATACCCCATATCCGACACCGAGGAAAGCTATACCGAGCATTACCGGAAATGCTTT
This sequence comes from Parabacteroides timonensis, assembly GCF_900128505.1. NCBI lineage: Bacteria > Pseudomonadati > Bacteroidota > Bacteroidia > Bacteroidales > Tannerellaceae > Parabacteroides > Parabacteroides timonensis. Next base: position 1,038,406 of record NZ_LT669941.1, on the reverse strand, counting down.
TGTCAGTGCCAGTTTACGCGCATTATAAAAAGCTTGGTTCTTATTATTCATCAAGTACAGTTTGAATATTCTTATCTTTTTAACTTCAAGAATTATTTCCTGTGCAAAGATAAGAAATTCAATATATATGCTGGGTATCATGTTGAAAAATGAGGAAGATGTTGTATTTTTGCGTACAAAACAGGAAATAATCCTGCATAACCAACTAAATAAAAAAGATGAACAGGAAAAAATACGGTACAAAATGGACAAAACGGATAAAATCATATTAAATGCACTGCAAAAGGATGCCAAACAGAACATGAAAGTATTGGCAGATGAGTTAAACCTATCCAAAAGCCCTTTATATGACAGGGTAAAGCGTTTGGAAAGCGATGGATATATCTCTCACTATGCCGCTATCGTAAATAAAGACAAAATCGGTAAACCGTTAGTTGTGTTTTGCCGTCTTGCGCTATTGGTTCATGAGCATGAGAACTACGCCCGTTTCGTAAATGAAATCGTTCAATTGGAAGAAGTTGTCGAATGTTATTCCATTGGGGGTGAATACGAACTTTTAATCAAAATCGTTCTTGAAGACTTGGATGCCTATGATAAATTCAGATTCGAAAAACTGACACGCATAAACGGTATTGCCAAAATAAACAGTTCAATTACAATACGTGAATTGAAAAACACTACATACATAAAACTTTAGTGGAAACGTATTAAAAAATTAAAAGTTAACAAGAGAATGTTATATTCAGATTGCTACCGGAATATTACCTTATTCTTCTTCGTTTTGTTCTATAATCTTAATGTTACATAAAGTGAGTCTTGACTAGGAAACGATTTTAACTGGAACAAACGTAAGGGGAAACAGAAATTGGTTTCCCCTATGCATAGTTGAAATACAAATATTAATTGTTCATTGAAATCATATCATTCATATCGTTAAATATCCCCATTTTTATCAAATTGCGTATAGCTAGCTCTGTCGCTTGATCGATGTTTGCCCCTTTTTTACTGAACCCAAGAAGTTGGGATGTCGTTTTTTTAAGGTCTTCCATAGGCATGGATAACTGTTGCTCTATGGCGTAACGTGCTGCGTTCATAACTTCCAGTATAGGAATATCTTGGATATCCCGTTTGGAATTGATTCGATAAAAACTGTAATTTTCGGCTTGATCTTTACTTTCCCAAAAGATAACGGAATTGCTGGTTGAAAGCGGATCCTTATATTGGTTATGAATGAGATTATCAATGAATATCTGTAAACGGGTAGTAACCCTCGTTAGATTCCATATACGCAATATCCTTTTATATAATAGGGTATTTGTTATGGGTTGTTCGATGCTTATTATCTGTTCAAGTTGTTTTGTTACTTCTCGGGGTTGAGACATTACATGATCAATATCTGCATTATAACCAACATCAGGGAGGTCCGCGAAAGTATAATCTTTCTCCCGGTTATTTATGACTTCGATAAGAGGTTCATCCGTTACACTGAATGCTTTTATTGCGTTAGGTGTAATAAAGGTAGGGGATATATCCTTCTCTGTTTCCTCATTCTTAAGACTCTCCAATTTATCAATAATACGCTTCACTACCTTATCCTTATTTTCGAACCAGTCAATGGACCACACGCGCATGATTTGCCAGTCTAGCATCTGTAAGACGCTGGGTTGGACTATTTCGCGGTCGCGTGTAGTCTTGGTTTCATAGTAATTCTTGCCATCACATAATATCCCTAAAATATATTTATCTGGTTGCTTCGGGTCAATAATAGCTAAGTCGACTTTGAAATTAGATCGACCAACCATTGTGTCTACCTTATATCCGCATGAGACTAGTTCGTTGGCGATCAGCGTGACCAGATTGCTTTCTTTATGATGTTGGATTTGTGTCATGGATATTGTAGATGCTCCACGTTCAGCAAATTCGAGGAATTTTTTCAATCCTTCCACACCTTTTGCCTTGGTGCGCTTTAAGTCAATCTGATCAGACCTGAGGGTAGAGAAAATGATCATCTCATATCGGGCACGGGATACAGCCACATTCAGTCGTCGTTCACCTCCTTTATTATTTAAAGGACCAAAGTTCATGGATACATTTCCGTTTTTGTCCGGACCATATCCAATAGAGAATAGAATTATATCACGCTCATCCCCTTGTACATTTTCTAAATTTTTTATGAAAATAGGCTCATCACATTGGTATGCTTTTTCTTCCAGTTCCGGATATTTACTTAATTCTTCGAGGAGCATATCTTCTATCAAGTTCTGTTGAACCTGGCTGAAAGAAACAACACCTATACTTTTTCCGGAAAGCTCCGGTGTTCTTAGACGGCGAAGTATTTCATTTACTATAGCTTCGCTTTCCGCACGGTTACTGCGCGTGCGCCCTTTGTCATATGAGCCGTCGACCCTAACCAGGCGGACTTTGGATATCCGGTCGTCAACAGAAGGGAAAGTATATAATTTGGCCCCGTAATACTGGGCATTACTAAAAGCGATAAGACTTTCGTGTTTACTACGATAGTGCCATGTCAGATAACGTGATGGTATGGAAAGCGATATGCAGTCATCCAGGATACTTTCCATGTCATCGAACGCGGCATCTTCCTCATTCACTTGAGTGGAAGAGAAGAAACTCGTTGGTGGCATCTGCTTGGGGTCTCCGACAACAACCAGGGCTTTGCCTCGTGCTATTGCTCCAACAGCCTCATTGGTGGGCATTTGTGAGGCCTCGTCGAAAATCACCAGATCGAATTTCTCAGCGCTTAAATCAATGTATTGGGCAACAGATATCGGGCTCATTAACATACATGGACATAGCTTCGGAAGTAATGTCGGTATTTGGTCTATGAGCTTACGGATCGATGTGCCGCGTCCTCCGTTGGATATGTTTCGTTTCAAAATGCCAACCGCAGAATTGGAGGTCGCCTCCATAGTTAATGAGGGTATGCGTGAGGCCAATCTGCTATACAACTCTTTTTTGCTTAATTCTTGAAACTCGTGGGTTAGTTGTTTGTATTTGGTAATTATCTCCTCAAAAAGCAAGCCATTGAACAGGCGCAAGGTTTCGTCAGCGTCAACAGCCTTTAAGGCGAGTTTATGATAGATACCTTTAAGAAGTGCATTAGAAGCTTCGGTACCGTTCTTATGCTCGTTTAGGATATAATTCGTAACCATGGATAAACCTCGTGTTTCAAGTTCTCTTTTCCGGATGCACCATTGATACCAGTCTTTAGTCATATTTAGGTGCTCCTTCCAATTTCTGAGCAGTACTGGCAGTTGCGTTTCAAGGTTATTTTCCGGCAATTCGATATTGCATAATCCTCTCAAGTCATGGAGAACTTGATTCATCTGATCGGATGTTTGTATCAACTGGTCCAGTAAACTTTTGTTGGTCTGTAAGAATAGGTTCCAGTCATCACCCATTTTATCGGAAAAACGGTTAAGTGTCTCCGGCAAGCTTCTTTGGGTGAGTCGTGCGTATTCTAATAAATTCTGATAAACCCCTGGGATAGCCGATAAAATAGAGGTAATCTCATCCCATTTCTCTTTATTACGTCTCCCCAAATGTCCAAAAAGAGATTGTAGTTCCGATGAATGTTCTTGGACGATCTTATTCTGTTTTTGATAGGTCCCAAGTTGATCGAGGAGATTCGGGATCTTTGTCTCTTGCAGGCTGGGGCTATAAAATCTCAACTTTTTTAGGTAAGAGCGTTTGGCAAAGTATTTAGGGAGGAACCATTTCATTTCGATGGCTTTCCATTCTTGTTGGAGGGTAAACACGTTTTCATCCAATATTTCCGGCGCGTAATCTTTGGAAAGTTCTGCCAATATTCTGTCACGTTCTTGTCCGGAGTTAATGATCTCCTGCCATTCCCCAATCAGTTCCTCTTTGCCTCCCAGTTCCAGTAAGCCTTTGTTCAGATAGGGGATAGCGACCAGTCTGCTGCTCATCTGGGCCATTAACTCAATCCCTTCCCAGCTGTCAGGGATTACGAAATCCCAATTGTCGGAGAAAAAAGTTCTTCCGGTGGATATTATCGGCAGTAGATCCATAAGACGGCTGATGCTATTCTCTAACTTTTGGTTACTCTCAAGTGAAATATCATATGGCTCCAATCCTTTTAGCGGATGTGTTTCCGGCTGTCCTATTATCTGAAAGATTGTATCGAACTCTTTAATTTTTTCTGTAAGGGTGGTAAGCTCGTCTTTCGTGATGGAGTCCAATAGAGTAAAATCGGCAGCTAACTCATCACCCTGAATGGATAAATAATTTGTAATACAGTCAAAAAGGGAATAACCGTATGCATGAGGGTTATGCAAGGCCTCCATATAATCGATTAATTTTCGCCTACGTTCAAATAATTGCTGGGAAATACTCTCGAATTCATGAGGAGACTGGATATGTACAACCTCGATCGCTTTCTGAAGCTGTGCAAGGAAATGAGTTTTAGTTACTTTATTGGAATGTAGTTCCAGACAGAATGGCTCCAAGCCGATCTTGGCTAATCGGTTCTGGACGACTGAGAGTGCAGCCATTTTCTCTGCGACAAATAAAACACGTTTCCCTTTGTATAAAGCATTAGCTATCATATTGGTGATAGTCTGGGACTTCCCGGTTCCTGGAGGCCCGTGCAAGATAAAGCTTTTTCCTTCTCCCGATTCGATAACTGCTTCCAGTTGGGAAGAGTCCACATCAATTGGAATCGCGAAACTGGAAGGTTCTGTATATTTGTCAATTTTCCTCGCGTCAACATCTTGGCTAGTATCCTGCCATTTAATACGATTCTCCATCAGACTGGCTAGAATAAGGTTCTCTTTCAGCTTGTCAGCATTAGTATGGATATCATTCCACATAACAAACTTGTTGAATGAGAACAGTCCGATCATGGATTCCTCTACCACATCCCAGCGCTTTTGATTGCGGATACAGGTACGGATTGCAGCAAATATCTTTTTCACATCTACTCCACTGTCATCCTTGGGTAGTGAATTAAGTCCGGAAAGATTGATGTCGAATTGTTGTTTTAGTAACTCTACCAAAGTGATATTCAATATGATCTCTTCGTCCCTGGTTCGAATTACATATCCATTTGTACCTCCTCGCCGTATAATATCAATCGGTAACAATAAAATAGGAGCGAAACGAGGCTTTATACTTTTGGGAGTCTCATACCATTTGAGAATGCCCAGTACCAGAAATAATGAATTTGCCCCATTTTCCTCTATCGCTGTACGGGATGTCCTGTATACAAACTTCAGTGCATCCTGGAGCTCGCTCTCGGTTAGGTAAGAACGGATTCTTTTGTTCTTCAGCTCGCTGATCACCAATTCTTCAAGTTCGTTTTTCAAGAGTGAGGAATCATACATGCCGGTATCTCTCGGCTCTAATTTTCCTTTGATGGGGCAGGACAGTATCTGATAATTCTCTCCGGCCTGCAATCGGTCTTCCAAATGGTCGATCTCAAAAGAGATAAACGGTATGACTCTTTTGCCCAGCTTCACGTTGATCAGGTTATTTCGCAAGGAAAAATCTAATAATTTTCGTTCCCAGATAATTTGTTTGGTAGTTTCTTGTTTGGCAGTATCCAGTTTTATCTCAAATCGGTCCAGGCTGTTTACCTTTTTTGTGGCATTTTCATGTTCAATGCCTTCATTTTCTACTTGCCATTTCCCGTTATTTTCAATGCGCTGGGGGAGTGGTCTGATTTTATTCAACCGACAACGGTAGACGTCTATGAATAAATCGAACCTATTCTCGTCCTTCAGCTCATTCTGCGCTAATAAGACCGCATCATCAAATGCTATATTGTTTGAGGAAGTAAGTGCTGTTGATTCTACCAGTACAATATCATTGATACCATCGGAGCTTCCTTTAAGCAAAAATGATGCGTCATCGCCTACTGTTTGATGATAAGACTCATCCGTTAACCATGCACCCACAAATATATGCCCTTTCAACAAGACCAAGAGGGGATGGATACCGTTCGCTTCCAGACAGGAGGCATATAGCAGGGTCAGATCCATGCAAGTCCCCAATTTATTTGTTAATACGTTGTCGACCATACGGACGCGCTGTCCCAGCTGTTCGAAGCTAGCTGGTATCGTTGCGTAGATGAGGGATTCGGATCGGAGGGCTTCATATATGGCGGCAACTTGGGCACGCACACGATTCGGATCTTGTGTCTGGTATTCATCTAATGCGGAATTGCCGGTCCATTCTTCAAGGAATCGTGACGCGTTTACGCTAACCCTCGATAGCAACGGATGGTTAGGGGTTACGAAAGAGGCCAGGAGTTCAGGCATGATGCTGACGCCGGGCCATTGGTCGTACGCCATTAATTTGATGGGATAAGCCTGTTGATAAAGGACTTCGCCACCAGTTGAGATGATCAGGTTAAAAGTAGTATCGATTCCTTCCGTAAGTTCGATTAATCTCTCAACTTCGGGGGATATTTCGAGTGAAACGATTTGTATATTTTGCCCCTGTGGTACGATATCAAGAACACAATCGGAATATTTGATGAGTTCTCCGCTTATGGAGATCTTTACCTCGTTCCAATCTATCTCGTCATTATTTATCAATTCACAAAAACTGAATGCTGGTACATGGTTATGTATCATTGCATAATTGACACATGGCAAATATTCCAAATGAACAGTGCCGTTGAAACTCTTGGAGGTTTTATCGCTACTTTCCATTGCAGATTATATTTATGTAGCGCATCTTAACTGTGTGATTGCTTTTTGTAGCTTTAAATCTAAGGCGCTATGTTATTAATAGACTCAAAGATATAAATTAAATATTAAAAAGAGTATTCTTGGAATTATTTTATATTCAATTATTAAGCAGGGAACGTTGTATTTATGTGCTATCTTGAACGTGAATCTGTACAAATATTGATAGAAAGGGTGTGTCACATTGAAGTGTGCACACCCTTTCTATCTTTAATCATCACACCCACATTCATTGCAACAACCATAATCGCAATTTTCACAGGGTGAGTCACCTAAACAGGAATCGTCGCAACCGCAACAGTTCTCTCCACCTTCACAAAAAACATCATCATCACAACCGCATGATGGAGCAAATGCCCTCCAAAAAGGTAAATCTTTCATCTGACTAATTACAGCTTCCATAAAAACTCCTTTCTTTAAAAATGTTTATATATTATTTATCCAATGCAATCATCAAAAAATTGAGTTTGCATTTCTTTTTTTATCAATTGATTAGGGGCATTATATGGCTTCCCATTTATAAATTCGAAAAGTAATAACTTAATAAAACTACGTACAAAATGACAGTATGATATTTTTTGCTTTTCAGTAAACATTTCTTGTTGGAAGTAGCATCCTCCTCCACAGTGCCAACGTGCAAAGCAATTTTGGCAACGTGGGTTTAAAATAGATGTTTGAGAAATGAGTTGACTTGCTTTATCCATGTCTAATTTTACTTTACCGTTTTCAATCCATCCATATTCACTGGATTCATACAAACTCTCATTAGGAGAGGATGCTCGATGGCAAATCGTAAAATGTGCATTCGGTGTTAAGCATAATTCTCCACTGCAAAAACGCATACGCATATTTTCAAAGCTTTTACTTATTGAACATATTAATTCTATTTCATATTGATGGCATTTGTGCTTAGCCTGAAAAAAATTAGAAATAAAATCATTATAAAAGGAAATAGTTGTCTCTTCATCTGTTACTGGTTCAAAATGTAATTTTCGGACATGAGGATAATGTGAATGCACAAATTCAACCATTTGCTCCATTAAATGTACATTTTGTTTAGTTATGGTAGAACGTAAACTAGGAGATATTCCTTTATTATTAAGTAATAAGATATTAGTATGTACTTTTTTGAATTGTCCTCGTTGTTGATTCTGTATTTCCGGCAAAATATCGAAAGAAATATTGACAGAACAATTATATGATTTTAATATATCTATAATAGTTGATGTTATTAAAGAACCATTTGTTGTTATGCCTATTTTGATTTTTATATGGCACTCGTTGGATCTATTTTTTATATATTTCATGCATTGTTGTACTAACTCCCAAGATAATAAAGGTTCTCCACCTCCAAGAAAAGTTATGCGTATATATTTTCTTTTAATCTCTTGTGCCTTTTCAATGCAATAATCTATAGCCGATTTAATACTTTCATAAGTGATTTCTTTATTTGAACGTCCCATCGCTGAATAACAATAACTACAGTGAAAGTTACATTTGAAATTAGGTAATATTACCAAATCACAAAATCTTGAAATGTTTGGAAACCATTTCAATGTATCTATAACAGGCTTGGCTTCCAGCCAAGATATCGCTTGCAGGCTTTTTTCAGAAACTGGCATTACTTTTGAAGAGGTCATATGGCTTACTATTTCTTCCATTGCTCTTTGGTTTGCCATAAAGGCTGCGGATCGTAAAGGGGAATATACTATATATGTATCGGTGTCATAGACAACCTTATAGGTATTATCAATCATAGAATTAATCAGATTACAAAATTTAGTCTTTAAATAATGTTCGCAATGTAATGTTTTTCTTTGTATAAAGAGAAAAATACTCACTATTTATTTCATTTTTGTTGGGTTAACGCAAATTTTGAACGTCTGACTGGTAACAAAGTAATTTAAGTTTCTGATCAGTTCCTTTTCCAATAAGAATTTTCCTGGTTTGAATTTTACGCTTGTACGTGGAGTGATCAGACAAGGGCTACCTGTTTTGGGATTGCGTGCCGGTCTTTCAGACTGTTGCTAGAGAGAGATAGTGCCGAAGCTGGGTCTACTGAATGTCTTCGTTCTGAAGCAAGGTGTCTCCAATGATCTCGAAAGCATTCAGGTATTTTTGTGAAGCAATATGGGTAATATATTGTTCTGAACGTTTGTCATAACAAAATGATAGTCTTCCCAAAACTTGGTATATTCTTTTTTAGAGCCGAGCAGATAGGCACCCGTGAAATTGCAGCCTGAAGATATATCGGGCGAAAACGAGTTTCCGCCGCCATGTGTGGTATTATTATTAAAGATAAAAAACTCCAAAATAATGTTTGCAAGGTACAATTAGCGCGAAAAGATAAAAGATGCTTTTTCGGACGGTAAGACTAAATAACACTTCATAAGCCAACGGTAACACAGTTTCTCATTGTAACTCCTTTCCTTTGCAATGAGAAACTAATAAAATCGATGGATATGAAACGAATACTTTACTACATGATGTTTTTGCTGGTTACTGGTAATGGGATGTTGATCGCTCAAAATACGATTCACGGAAAGGTAACCGATATGGATAATGTTCCGGTAGATGGCGTAGCTGTCGTACTTCAGACATTGGATTCTGTTTATGTAGATGCTGTGGTGACCGATAGTCTTGGACAGTTTAACCTGAATCGGGCAGCAGATCAGGCTTACCGGCTTCTTTTCCAACATCTCTTATACGAACCTTTCCAGCAGGAGATTTCACAGGCGGATGCCGGAACAATTCGTTTGACAGCTAAAGATTATGAGCTGGACGGAGTGGTGGTAAAAGCCGAACGCCCGAAGGTCAAAGTGGAGAATGGCGCATTGAAATACGATGTTCCGCAACTGATGAAAGATAAATCAGTCAGTAATGCTTTTGAAGTCGTGAAGCAATTGCCCGGAATTATCGGAGGATCCGACGAGATACAATTGTTGGGAGCCGGGGCGCCACAGATTGTTTTGAACGGACAACTTACAACTATGTCGCTCGACCAGCTTATCACACTTCTGAAGAGTGTTCCCTCTTCACGGGTAAAGAATGTGGAAGTGATGTATAATGCTCCGGCTAAATACAATATCCGGGGAGCTTTGATTAACGTCGTGCTGGATAGCGGAGTTACTGACGGTACCGCCTTGCAGGGTGAAGTAGGAGCTGATTATCTTCAGAAGCATTACGCTGCAGGTAAGGCGCATGCTAATTTGTTATACACCACTTCGAATCTGAATATCGATTTCCTGATGACCGGAGGTAAAGGACGTGGGTTTGTGGGGGAGGATATCATGGCCCGTCATACGCTTAAAGATAAAGTGACTGAGATCAACCAGACCGGACGTGGAAACAGTAATATTATGAATGGAGATATGCGGTTGGGCATGGACTATACATTTAAAAATAAAGATAAACTCTCTGCTACTTATTATCTGGGAGGTAGCAATACCAAAACACATCGTTCTGCAGAAACGTCTTTTCTGACTCCGGAGCAGTCGTTTTCTACCGATCAGCGTTTCAGTAGTACGAATGGGGATGACGATGCGACATTGCATAATGTTCGTTTTCAATACGACAGTCATAGCGGTTTAATGGCAGGGGTTGATTTTACTAAGTATCGTTCGCCTTCTTTCCAACATTTCCTGGAAAAACGTGATGAGGAAACATTGACGGATATGAATAATAATTCCCGTCAAAATATTTCACAATGGGCACTATTTGCCAACCATACACACACTTTTGCTACCGGGTGGACACTGAATTACGGTGTCCACGGTGGCTACACCTCTTCCAAAACGTATAATGATTATCTATATAATAAAGGTAATGGGTATGAACTTGATCCGGAATCGCTTGAAAATAATTTACAGAAAGAATATACCGGGAATGTCTTTCTGGAAGCGTCTAAAAATTTTGGAGATCATTTCTCTGCAACTGTATCTGTAAAAGGGGAGTATTTTAAATCGGATTATACTTCGAATGGAAAGAAGTCGACTCTTTGGAATGACTGGACTTTCTTCCCGAATGCATCGTTAACCTATACATTTACTCCACAGCATATAATGCAACTGAATGTGAACAGCGATAAAACCTATCCTTCTTACTGGGATATAACGCCACAGTCTACACCTATGAATTCTTATTCGGAAATTGTAGGAAATCCGGCTCTGAAACCCTATTGTTCATATGAAGGACAGTTACTTTATATTTTTAAACAGAAGTATACCTTTATGGTTTTCGCGCAGTACGAACCGGATTACTTTGCCCAGTTGCCATATCAAAGTTCTACGGAGCTGAAAAATGTGTTCCGTTATGAGAATATGGATTATAATTTAACGGCAGGAATAGGGGCTGTTATTCCGTTCCGTATTGGTGAGTTCATGAATAGCCAGTTTACGGCACAGGGAATCAGGATGCGTCAGAAACTGGATCATTTCAATGATATTTCTTTTGATAACAGTAAATATCTGGGACAATTCTTTCTGAATAATACGTTCACGCTATCCAAATCGCGTCCGAACCTGAAGCTGGATTTGAATGGTTATTATATAACAGGTGCAGTGCAGGGTATTTACGACCTGGGTTCCGTATATAATGTTTCAGCCGGTTTGAAATGGCAGTTTGCTAATGATAAAGCGACGGTTCTCTTGAAGTGCGATAATATCTTCCGAAGCAATCTTCCGAAAAAGGTAGAGATCAATCAGGCAAACCAATATAGCCGTTTGACGAAGATTGACGATACACGTTGTGTGACGGTTTCCTTTATCTGGAAGTTCGGTGGTTATAAGAGCAAACAACATGATAAGGTAGATACTTCCCGGTTTGGAAAATAAAAGGAATAGTTTGATTAATATTCCGGTGTCTGATGAATATGCATAGTCCTGTATTTTAAGCTTTGTGTAAAATGTGATTGATTTTAGCATTTATTTTATAGTTTTGTAAGTGAATAAATTAGAACCATTTTAATCTTATGCAAATGACAGGCTTGAAGGCATCTCTCTTATTATTTATTTTTCTTTCTTGTTTTTCCTGTAAAAACAGAAATACCGGAAATACATTGGAAGGAGAAGGGCAATCTACGTTGTCAGTATCTGTGCCGGACTTCAATTCAGATAGTGCTTATACTTATGTAGCAGCTCAGGTTGATTTTGGACCCCGTGTTCCGAATACGGAAGCACATCTGCATTGTGGAGATTATTTGGTGGATGCCCTGAAACGTTTTGGAGCAGCCGTGCATGTACAGGAAGCAAAACTTACTGCATATAATGGAGACCGTCTGAATGCCCGCAACATTATTGGTTCATATAATCCGGAGAACTCCCGGCGAATACTTCTTTTTGCCCATTGAGATACCCGTCCGTATGCAGATCACGATCCCGATCCTGCTAAATGGCGTGTCCCTATTGACGGTGCGGATGACGGAGCCAGTGGAGTAGGTGTCTTGTTGGAGATTTGTCGTCAGTTGGGTATGAGTAATCCGGGTGTCGGTATCGATGTCATATTTTTCGATGCGGAAGATTATGGGACACCCCGTTTTATTACAGCTAATAGTCCGAGAGAAAGCTGGTGCTTGGGGTCGCAATATTGGGCAGCTAATCCTCACGTAATAAATTATCGGGCGGAATATGGTATCTTGCTGGATATGGTGGGTAGTCGTAATGCGTCATTCTTTAAAGAAATGACATCTATGGAATCGGCTCCTCAGATAGTGGAAAAGGTTTGGGGTGCGGCACGTGATCTCGGATATGGTAAGTTCTTTATTAATGAAGAAGGTGGTGGTGTACTGGATGATCATACCTTTGTTATAGAAGGACGTAATATACCGTGTATCGATATTATAAATAATGATCCGGAAAGCTCTCACAGCTTTGGCTCTTACTGGCATACACATGCTGATAATCTGGATAATATAGATCTCAATACATTGAAGGCGGTTGGTCAGACAGTTCTTGAGGTGGTTTATAAAGCAGGAGAAAAATAATAAAAAAGCGTAGATCGATAAATTCCGGTCTACGCTTTTTATTTTATCTGGGTACGATTTCAAAAGGAACCCTGATTGATACGCCCTGTTTCATCAGATTCATCAAATTGGGGTACATCCGTTCTTTGAACGAATCCCAGCTGCGATACTCCATTTGCGTCCATCCGGCTTCTGCCAGAGCCAGCCCGCGCGGATAAGTCATATAGGTTACCCGGTTGATATCTTTTATCGCTTCTCCCCATAATGTGCCGGAGATACCCAGGATATGTGCCTGTTGTGCTGTCGGAAGTCCGTAACCCGGATCGAATTGATAACAGGTTTCCAGTGTGGTAACAGGCATTCCCCAATTATTAAATTCCGGAAGGTCGCCTTTGAACTGAGGATAATCCAGGTAGGTGTATTCACCCGGAGCCATGATTAGCGAGTTGCCGTGTTTGGCTGTCAGTTCAATACATTTAGGAGTAAGTCCGGCACGCCAGGTTATCAGTGTGGCATCTTTGGGATAGTCAAACAGATATTCATTGGCCGGCATACGGATATTGTCCAACTCGCACCATAAAACCGGTTCTTTTCCGTATTTGCGGACAGAGGCCAGTATCTTATCGAAGAAATAATTCATCAACTGCGATTCCTTGGTATAGCCTAACTGCTTCATTAATGACTGACAACGGTCGCATTTCGTCCAGTTCTTTTCGATAACGGCTTCGTCGCCTCCCAGGTGTATTTTGGAGGAAGGGAAAAGTTCGGCTATCTCTTTGATGACATCGTCGTATACGGTATATACCTTGTCGTTATTGGCACAAAGCATCAGGTCGACCGTCTTACCCATGATTTTTTGAATCGTATCGGTATGGGTACAGCCGAGTTCCGGATAAGTGGCCAGTACGGCAACCGTATGTCCTGGTATATCCAGTTCCGGGATGATCTCTACGTTCCTGTCGGCTGCATATTGGATAAGGTCTTTCAGTTGTTGCTGGGTATAATAGCCGTTATCCGGTCCGTTAGGTCCGGTTTGGGGATTACGGAAGGCACCGGTTTCAGTCAATCCCGGATGCTTCTTTATTTCGACACGCCAACCCTGATCATCTGTCAGGTGAAGTTGCAGTACATTATATTTGTATTTAGCCATCTGATCGATGTAGAATTTTACATCTTCGACAGGAAGGAAGTGACGGGCCGGATCGAGCATAAGGGCACGGTAGCCGAAACGAGGTTCGTCGTCGATACGAATGGGGGCGATCTGTTTATTTGCCGTGTTACAAACATCTCCCAATAATATTTGATCCAACGTCTTTAATCCGTAGAAGAGAGCATCTTGTGTGGCTCCTTTGATGGAGACTTTATTCTCCGATATATCGAGAATATAATGTTCTTTCCCTTTTATTCCGGGGTCTGTCGATAATTCGATCAGGGAGTTTCCACTGGCGGTAAAACCTCCCATAATCGCTGGTTGGCCAACTCTATTCCTTAATATACGCTGCAACTCGAACAAACAAAAAGCCTGTTTCGGTAAATTTGTTTTTACGGTTGTCTGCGGAGTGATAGTGAAATTTTTCTTGCCTGTAACCTGTTCGATGTGATTGGGCAAAGGCAATAATGCGGATGTGTTACTTTGCCCGAATGAGCAGGCCGCTGTTAATAGAAACAGAGATACGAGTTTGAGTTTTTTAGTACTAAAGATCATAAGTGTTAGATTTTATTGTTTGTAAAAAATCATTGTGCGGCAAATATACATACAAGATTTAAATTTGAATGAATTGAGAGGAGAGATATTGTTATTTGGATAGGTATTATGCAATTCGCCTAAAAACGGAATAAATTGGTCTTTCAACTTTATTTTACCTTTTAAACTAAATAAGTCTCAAAAATGTTTTTAACTTAGAAGCGATAATCATTAAATCGAAATGATCATGGGAGCAAAGATGAATTTTGTATTGGATACGAACGTTATCTAGCGAAAATACAAAATTTAATTATCTAACAACTCGTTCATCATTAATGAAATATATTAATTATAGTGTTTTGAATATCAATAAAATAACGCTAATTTTTCTAAATAATTACACTTCTTATTTACAAAATGGAAAGATGTCTCCAGCATCTGTATATATTTATATGACTAATTTTAAAGCTTCTATAAATAAAATAAGAGCTAAATATAATAACCTTGAAATAGGAGTAGTCGTAATTCCATATAATCTATTTGAGAGATATAAGATGCCTCCTTTGCCAATATCAAAGAAAAGAGCTTTACCTTCTGAATTGATTAAAGCAATAGCCAATATACCTGATGATCCATATTATAATGACCCACCAAGAAGTCTTATAAATTTCATCAGAGACATGTTTATGCTATCTTTCTATACGAGAGGTACAAACACTATAACAAACTACGCTTTTCTGAATATCGTCCTGATGACTCAAAGTTCTTGTATATGTGAGGAAAGAGGTAACAAAATATGGGTCGGAAAGTTTGATGAATCGAAAAAAGAGCAGGTTGATGAGTGGTATTGTAAAGTATGATATTAGATATGGGAAAGAGGAAAATTTGCAACTTAACAATGTGCGTGTAAGTGAAGTAACTGATTACTGGTGAGGATTTTTTCATGCTTATATCTTCATCTTGACTACTGATTCCTTGACAACTGCCAGGGTTATCTAAGAATATCGTTGGGGCATGAGATAGGGTATAAGGTATCCTTTTTTCCTCCTAATAGAGGAAGTTTATAAAAGAATAAGAAAATAAAGATGAAAAGGTTTGAAAATGTATTTATTATTTTTACTTTTGCTGATATGAAGAAGATGTTTGTCACTTTGATTTTATTCTTCTCCCCAGTATTGTTAACCGCACAAAAATACGCTGCAACACTGGAGCAACTTCAGTATGCTATCGATACTTCCATTAAAGCAGCTGATAATATAAATGAAGCCGGAGAGTATTGGATTGGTATAGAAGAAAGTCTATCTCTTAACCGGGATCAATCTAGCATGACCAACACCCAGATCTTCAGGATTGTTTATGTGATGAGAAAATTAGTGGCTGAATCTGAAACGTATATTGACAAGGTTGATGATTACCTTGATAAAGCTATTTCCGAGACTTAGCAGGTTTTAGTGAGTCGGAGTATGCTCATCTGGACAAAAGGAGCTCAGAAAAGCCCTAGATGAGCTTTATTCTGCCAGGTTGAACTTTGGATACGCTGAGAATGAAACTGATTTCAAAGAAATTTTGAAGTATCTGGATCAGGCTGTAAAAGATATGAGGACTGGAGGTAATAGGGTGGTTGATGTGATGGAGTGGATCAAATGTTCGGCTAGTTGGTTGAAGTAAAATTTAATTAGTAATTATGTATTATGGAAGAATTAACAGTATTTGTTTCTTATTCTTGGGAGGATATGTATTATGTAGATAGAATATGTAGCGATCTCAAAGCTTTGGGTTTTAAAGTTATTAGAGATAAAGATCGTATTGGTTTTACCCAGTCTATTTCTGAATATATGAAGCGTATACGAATTGAAAAGTTTGTGCTTTTAATAATCAGTGATAATTTTCTACAATCGCCTGGTTGTATGAAAGAAATAGTTGAATTGAAAAAAGATGATTATAGATGGAATGTTTTATTACCAATACTCATAAAAGATACTGATATTTTTAGTGATAATAGGTTGAAGTATTTAGAATTTTGGGAAAATAAAATAGCATCCAAGGAGCAACGCTTACGAAATGTAGATCCTTGTAACGGTGCACTTGAATGGAAAGATCTCCAGATAGAAAGAACTATAACCCAGGATATAACAGACTTTTTATTTGAATTGAAGGATCATTTATTGTGTTTCCCAGAAGATTTATGGTCAACTAAATATAAAGCTATTATTGAAAAAACTGATCTGAAAAATTTCTTGAATACTCCTTCTGAGATAAAAAGGATTAGTAATAAAGAATTGAGTGTGATTCTAAATAATCATTTGAAGTATATTCAAGGGTATGGTAAACCTGCTGATTTGAGTTATTATTATTTGGTAAATAAAACTTTGGTAGGAAGAGACATTTTACTTTGTGGTATAAATTTTCAAGGGACTATTTTGAGATCAGCTAACTTAATAGAGGCCGATTTAACAGGATGTAACCTACGAGTTGCTGATTTAAGAGGTGCCAATATGAAATATGCAAATGTTTGTGATGCTGATTTAAGGGGGGCTAATTTATGTGGAATAAAGTATGATGGAATGAAGTTGAGAGGAGCTGATTTCTCATTAGCTATTATGGATGATAAATTTAGAAAGTATGTTGAGGAACATGTAAATTAATAAATTGTTTATAATGATTTGAATAGATCTTTAAAGTTAGTTTTCCTGTTATCGATATACTTGTAGTCATTTGGATGTTCTTTTTACGTTCATACTCTATATTCTGCATTTCATCGTGCTATATTTGTTGTCTGCAAATTAAGTTTTGTTGATTTCTGTATCTTTGATATCTTGTAAAATAATTAACCCCATTTGCTTATGAACGCAGAAAAACAGTATGGAAAATCCTCTTCTAGAACAATTTAGCTAAAATAAGAAAATGGAAGGTTGAAGTTTGTTAATAATAGACTAGGAATTATGAAGAAAAAAGTGTCGGTGATGAGACATTAGTAATAATAATCTTAAAATATACGAGTATGTACACGGACATACAATCTAAAAAAGGTACATCAAGAACGATTCAGCAAGCAAAAAATACGAATGGGCAGTTGTTTCAGATGAAAGATAACCGGAAGAATATGATACAACTTATGTATGATAAAACGGCATACTTAGAATATGAATCTACACCTGACGGAATGGGTAGGGCAAAGACAGTGCATGCCTATATAAAACGAAATGGTTCTGCAAATTTAGATGGTGGTAGCCCCTCTGTTGAGCCTGTAGGATGGAGATGGCTACAGCGTACATTCGGTGATCTTAGTGGGAAATGGGTAAGATTCCACATCTTAAACCAATATATGGGTGGTCATGGTGATGATGAGGCAAACTTGATACCCACTACACACCATGTAAACCAGAGTGCACTGTGGAGAGATTTAGAAGAATATATGAAATACGATAGCCAGGTAGAAGATTTAGTGTTTAATGCCGAAGTATTGGGATATTATTCGATACCTGTTGAAGAACCGGGTTTTCCGAAAGGAATTAATGTCAATCTATATGCCAAAGAAACGGGACAATTAATACATTGCTATAGCGAGCGTTTTTCTTTGCCTAAAGGACTTGTGGAAACTGATATTCAAGACTTGATGAATGTTCATTCAACTATGCACGAAATGCAACAACCGAATCTGCCGGAGAATTATCCAATGAGGGAGGGCAAGGTGAAGAAAAGACCCTGGTCGGTTGTGGAGGACGGATTTTTATTTAATGCTGTGAGAAGTTATGGCGAGGGAAATTGGTCTGTCATTGCTCTTATTGTGGGTAACAGGTCGAGATCTGAGTGCTTCGAAAGATGGAGTAGACATCTAAATCCCAGGATAAGTAAAAGCCCATGGATGCCAGCCGAAGATGAAGTTTTAAAACAACTTGTTGGGCTGTATGGTGATAAGAATTGGACTCTAATTGCAAATAAAATGGGGAATCGTACTGATTGTCAATGCAGATATCGCTATAGAGTACTTGTAAGGAACGCAACAAATCCACTACCTGCACATCCACGGTTTGTTACAATGCCGCCACAGGCTCCGCTATTTATATTTCCACAGTTTGTTATGAAGCTGCCTCTTATTGCACCACCGCAATAAAAAGCATATTCAATGGAGGCTGCAGATATTTATGTTTTGCTATATTAGCTTTGCCGAAAACTTGTATACATAGACAGTTGCCTTACGGCAAGAACTATTTTTCTTTTATCCAATAATTTTTATAATTAATCCATATTTTTGCATTCCTGCTTGAGTATAAATATAGAACGAAGAGAATGTTTACGCTTATGTATTTTGTTCCATAAAAGATTTTCGATAACTTGCTACTGTTTATCAGCTGGGTCGGTGCAATATTCCATTGCTTTACTTTGTAAATATGCTTTGGCAGTTGTACTATCTTCGCAGAGTTTAGCTTTGACAAATTGTTGCAAATGATTACAATGATAAGCTCTATACGTGATAATTGTATTTGTTGAAGCTTTGCTTATTTGTTTTGGTTAGTGTTAGTCTCTTGCCACACTTGCGGATCTAGCATTTGAATCATAATAAATGATTATATTAAGGTGTGGAAAGTGTTTGCTAAAAGATAAATTCATACCTTTACATTATTTAAAAAAACACTTTAATAAATTGCTTATATGACTGTTTGTACAAATTCTGTTGTTCATTATACTAATGATAATATACACACTGGTTTATCTGGACTTGATATTTTACAGAAGATTATAAGTGAGGGGTTTATTGCAAAATGTTGTATGGAGACGATATTTCACAATGAATACGAAACTTCTTTTTTTGTTCCTGAAATATCTTTTTGTGATATACCTCTTACTTTGATATCTGAGCATACCCAATCGTATGGCCCTTACGCAATAGGTCTTTCCAAACAATGGGCTAGAGCCATGAAGTTAAATCCAGTAAATTATTTAACTGAAAATTCATTATTGAAAGCTGGCTTATATGACATGATCCCTTTAATCGCAAAAGTAGCTAATAGCCTTAAAGGAGAAACAAAATATGATATGTTAGATATATTATATCACGCAAATACTATATTGCATTACATAAAACATGAGAGTGGTCCCTTATATAGAAAGGGGAAATTAGTTTATGAAAGATATGATTATTACAAAGAAAGAGAATGGAGATATGTAGTAGATTCAGACGATTTTATTTTAAATATTTTTACACCCGATAAAAATGATTTAATAACACAGCGTAATGAGATTTTGAAAGAAGAAAAATATCGTTTACGATTTAGCATTGATGATATTACCTATATATTAGTAAATAAAGAATCTGAAATACCAACGATGATCAAATTTGTTAGAAGGTACTTTAAAGACAAATGCTTACCTGATAAAATTGATTTGTTACTTACTAAAATTATGTCTTTAGAAAGAATCAAATCGGATTTTTAAAAGAATAAAAATGAGTTAGTTAATGATTTAATAATCCAGAATTCAAGATTTAATGAATTATTTTTTTTTCATTTTATCAACTCATAGAATATATAGTAAGCATTCGGTGAACCTTGTATTCTTACTATAAACCTTTATCTATACTTTTGCAGTGTTATTTTGATATCTCTGGGAAACTTGCAAAGATAGAGGGTGTAGACTATAGAAGAAGGAAGGAGTTCACCGAATACTTACAAATAGAAAATAGTTATATTAAGAGGATGTCAGTATGTTAAAAGATTTCCAGTCCTTAGTAGAGTATGTAAAAGCAAAAAGTGTCAGTAAATATTTATTGATACTATTTACTAATACTAAGTTTGGTTTATATTATTATATTTATTATTTGATATTCTAATTCTGAGATAACGTTTTATGTATTATAGATTATCCCAAAATTCAAGACTTTGCTGATCCATATCCAGATCATCATTATAATATGGGTTATTATATATATCGCTATCTGTCTGACTATCGATGCTGTATTTGTTTGTCTCGTATAGTGTTTTACTATATTCAATATATATACGTTGTTTTTCTTTTAAAAAATCATGTTTCGCAAAGTTATATACTATGGTGTCTGAGTAACAATAAGTTGATAGATCAAACAAGATATCGAATGAAACACAAAAATGGACAATGGATCTTATACAAAAAGTTAGATATTGTAGATCTATACTTTTTATTTGTGATATACTCATACCATTATATTTTCCCCACCTAATAATAGTAGAATCGTAATATATTTTAGTGCGAACTGTTCCTTTTGTTATATCAGACATTTCATCTATAGGAATATTATTCTTAATTACATTTGTATAATCAGCAATACTTTCATCTATAAAAGGCTGATATATACGCTTAAAATCATTAATTCCTTTTGTCATCATTAAAGAATATAAATAATTCCTTTTTTCAATTGTCGAAAAAAAAGAATATTCTTCTAGGTTTAGATCATTTATTATTTTTTTGACATCATCAACAATGTTGATAATATCATCATACTGTTGGTTCTCAAAATATTTATCAATACATGAGTGAATAGTGTTATCTAGACTGTAATCCATATTTTTAATAATTAATATTTACAAATGTATTAATTTATCTTGTAAGTTATACTTATAAAATAATGAAAGAAATTTATTTTAAAAATAATAAATAGAAATAAAATGAGACTTGAGATTTAGATCCCAGAAAATTTTCTGGAAAGTGTATTGTTTTTTTTATATATAGGAGATGATGTATTTAAATGAATCATAATCTGTTAGGCAATCTTTGTGGATATGTTTTTAATTGTTGCCTAACTCTTTTAAACGCACTCAGGAACAGTCTGGAGGAAGTGGGTATAAACCATCAGTTTTGAATAGGAGAGAAGCCTTAAAAACAGGACTTGAAATTAAGGGCCGGCAACATGTATGGAATCCGCTACGCAAAGAGGGTACATCCCTTTATTTTTATTGCTCCTTATTAAATTAATCTTTGTTTGCTGATTATTTCTATATGCTATGTTTCTTTGTACCAGTTTGTTTGTGTCGTTCCAGTTACTTTTTTTCTTTTAATATGTACGCGTATGTTATTCTTATTGTCGCTTAGTTCTTTTTTTAGTTCTTCCTTTAGTTTATCAAATAGCCTATTATACTCATTCGGGTTATCTAATATTGATATAGTAAGATCATCCTAGAAAATCTTAATGTTCTCTCAGATGATGAAATAAATTGTGTTTATAATATTATGATAAAGAAACAATGAATTACTTAGATAAGGCCATACAAATAGCAACAAAGGCTCCTGCTAACCAAGTAAACAAAGCTGGGAAACCATATATACTTCATCTTTTAAGGGTGATGTTTAAAATGGATACTGAGTCTGAGATGATTATTGCTGTATTACATGATATAATGAAAGATTGTAAGGGGATCACGGCGTATTATTTGAAAAAAGAAGGTTTTGTAGAAGATATAGTAAACACGTTAATTGTACTTAACAGACATAATTATATAGATTATGAGGCCTATATTTGTGAAGTTGCTAAGAATCTTGTTGCCCGTAAAGTGAAGATGGCGGACATAATGGACAATATTAATGTACTTCGACTTGATACAGTGGATGAAAAGGATCTTCAGAGGAGCAAGAAGTATCATTGGGCATATAACTATTTAAAAATAAATTACTGAGATCTGGTTTCAAGTAAAGTTTTTCTCAAAGAAAATGGTGATTGATATGAGATAAGTTTCAGTACCTTAATTGTAAGGATGATTGACAATATAGGAAATTGGATATGAATGAAAGAGGAGAGTACTGTAAAGACTTTTTATTGACTCATGTTCCAACTGAATGGATCACAGAAGTCCTGCAAGATATTTTAAGTAAGTTAAGCAAGCCTATTATATTAAATACTCTTACGTTTCCGGTTGAACAATATGCGAATTAAGTAGCGAGCAATCCGGTTCTGGGGAAATAGACGTTGTTTGATAATCAGACTAGGGGTATTATTGAGAGAGGGTACTAGAAATAGTATCCTCTTTTTATTCGATTCATTATAACCTAAAAAAGATTTTGTTTTGAACATTGCTAGTTCATATAAAAATGTATCTTTGTGATGAAGTCATATGATGAGAAAAGAGTTTTGAATTTTATATGGAGTGTTTGCCGAAAAGTAACCGAAGTGGCAATTTGGAGGGGTTTCGGTAAACAGGATAAAAGTTAAGACGCTGATAATCAATAATCATTAAATCGAAATGATCATGGGAGCAAAGAAGAATTTTGTATTGGATACGAACGTTATCTTGCATGACTACAAGTGTATCGAAAATTTTCAGGAGAATGATATCTATCTTCCTATCGTCGTGTTGGAAGAGTTGGATAAGTTTAAAAAGGGGAGCGACCAGATTAATTATAACGCCCGTGAATTTGTACGCGAGTTGGATCTGATAACCAGCAATGATCTCTTCCTGAAAGGTGCTTCGTTGGGAGCAGGTTTAGGAACATTACATGTGGTAACCGGCGATAAGTATCAGGAAAAGATTGCATTGTCTTTCCCGGAAAAGACACCGGATCACCGGATTTTATCCTGTACACTTTCCGTTGCGGAAAAGAATCCGAAAGTACAGACTATCCTGGTAACGAAGGATGTCAATCTTCGTATGAAAGCCCGTGCTTTGGGTATTCAGGTGGAAGACTATATCACCGATAAAGTGGTCAATGTCGACATCTTTGAACGGGCACAGGATACCTATGAAAATATTGATCCTGACCTGATCGACAAGATCTATTCGACACCCGAAGGACTCGATGCGGATCTGTTTGAATTTAAGTCGAAACTGGAGCCGAACGAATGCTTTATATTAAAGAGTATACGTGCTTCTGTTTTAGCTCGTTATAATCCGTTTACAGGGAAGATAAAGAAGGTGGAAAAGAGTTCGAATTATGGGATACAACCCCGTAATGCGGAGCAGAGTTTCGCTTTTGAAATATTGAATGATCCGGATGTTAAGCTGGTTGGACTGACAGGTAAAGCCGGAACCGGAAAGACGTTGCTGGCCTTGGCTGCTGCCCTTAAACAGGCTGGGTTATACAAACAGATTTTATTGGCTCGTCCGATCGTTGCATTGGCGAACAAAGATATCGGATTCCTGCCGGGTGACGAGAAGCAGAAAGTGGCTCCTTATATGCAGCCTTTGTTCGATAACCTGAATGTAATTAAGAACCAGTTTGCTCCGGGAAGCCAGGATGTTCGTAAGATAGATGATCTGCAGAAGAATAACCAGCTGGTTATTGAGGCTTTGGCTTTTATCCGTGGCCGTAGTTTGTCAGAAACATTCTGTATCATCGATGAAGCACAGAACCTGACACCGCACGAGATCAAGACGATCATCACCCGTGCCGGAGAAGGAACGAAAATGGTCTTTACCGGTGATATCCAGCAGATCGACTCGCCGTATCTGGATGCCCAGAGTAATGGTCTGGCCTATATGGTGGATAAGATGAAAGGGCAGGAGTTGTTTGCCCATATCAATCTAATCAAAGGCGAACGAAGCCAGTTGTCGGAGTTAGCTTCCGATCTGTTATAAATCGATGATTGTAATATTATAAAAAGAGGCCGGGCTTTTTAATAAGTCCGGCCTTACTGTTTATTAAATCCTGTGCTTTATCAGGAAATCTATTCGGTTAACACCTGGGGCAGGTAGATGGTCAGAACATCCATAATAATTTTGTATCTTGATATGCTGAATTATAGCAGTTTTACTATCTTTGCAATAACGGAACATAAAATACTGAAGTATGAGCTATGATATAAAAGACAAGCTGGAATGGACGGTTATCTTCGTTTTGGAGTTCGGACGGAAGTATGGGCTGACGATGAAGCAGGCATTTAATTACCTGAGCCGTTTCAAAGGAATTGACTTTATAGATCGTCATTATGGGTATGTACACACACAGTCATTTGCTTCAATGGTAGATGATATAGCAGAATATTGCCATCGGCACGGAGGAGCATTGATATGAAACTATATCATGGCACAAACAAGGATTTTGACAAGATAGACTTGTTGAAATCGAAACCCAACAAGGACTTCGGGCGTGGCTTTTATCTTTCGGCAGATTATGAGCAAGCTTTGAACATGGCACGAGTGAAGGTGGAGCAATTAGAGACAGGTAGTCCGATGGTGCTGACATACGAAATAGCTGATGATGCTTGGGATGATTTACATATGCTCTATTTCGAGGATTATTCGGAAGAATGGGCTAAGTTTATCCTTCTGAACCGTAACAATTCTACAGATTTACCTGCGCACGAATATGATGTGGTGATTGGTCCAATTGCCAATGACCGGGTAGGAGTACAGTTATGGAAGTATGAGAATCGTTCGATAGACTTACCTACGCTGGTACGTAACCTACAATACATGAAAGGTGTAACCATACAATATTTCTTCGGTACGGAACGTGCCATAAAATTATTGCAACGATTATGAGCGAAAAGACGGATATGAAAGCAGATATGGTAAAGAACCTGGCCTTATTGTTAATCGAGCAAAATAATGAATTAACAATGGAACAGGCTCTTTCCGATGTATTTAATTCGGACACCTATCAGAGAGTGATGGATGAGAGAACTCATCTCTATTACCAAAGTCCGAAATATGTCTTTGCCTTTTTGGATGAAGAGTTGAAAAAGGGCAAACTTTCATGATGAAGGATGTTTTATTTTAACATTGCACTTTATCAGGAAATCTATTTATTATCCATTTCTTTATAAGCCTCGATCAATTTTTTGATCACAACAGCTTCCGATATATCCTGTTGGTATGTTTCCGGCTTATAATAACTTTCCAGAAAACGATCGGCACCTGACCATACGGTTTCGATAATACCCTGGAAACGGTTACTCATTTGAGGGCCGGATTGCTGACGGAAACGTTTCATGTCGTCCAGTTGTTTGAGGGCAACTTCCGGTTTACGCCAGGGGCAGGTGGCAACGTCGAATCCCTTCATGGCAAAATATACGGCAGTCTGTTCCGGACGCTCGTAATGCCAATCGCATATGAAAACCTCTTTGGGAATAAGGTCTATTGCACGGTAGGTGTTATTCATGCTGGCTTCCCAGGCACCGATACCGGTCGTTTTTCCATCAATCAGCCGGTCGCCCCAAATCATTAACCGCTTGCCTTGCTGTGCCAGATGATTTTGTATTTTAGTCACTTCTCCTGCATATAATTCGGCTTTATCCCGACCGCTGCAACGAGGGCATTTATCATCGCCGATATAGAAAACTTCATCCATGCCGGCATGAAACAGATTGGTTTCGAAAACGTCTGTCAGTTCGTCGACCAGAGCAAATACAATTTTATGTACATCGGGATGGAGCGGACAATAGCTTTTGCAGTATAAACCATCCGGATTAGGCCATCCTGTATAGTTCTTAGTGTCTACATGAGGCGTTTCATCAAATTCCGGATACACCCGAAGCAGGGCATAAGTAGTTTCTGCCCATGACTGATGACCGAGCAAATTTATTTGTGGAGCTATCCGTATGTTATGTTTCCGGCAGGTGGTGACAATCCGTTTTACGTCCTGAAGCGTAAGCGGGTTGGGATCATTTAATTCCGGATGCGATTGGTAGTCGTAATTCCAGTCTACCCTCAGAATAAGCAGATTGAAATGTCCGGGAGCCAGTTCTTCTTCTATAAATTTCAGGAAAAGATCCATTTTCTGTACAGAAGGGGCTGCTATTGCCAGACCTCGGGTGGGGATAATGCTGTCTAGCGGGGCTGTGCCCGTTTGAGCCAAAATACTATTGGTTGTCATACAGACCAGGAGGCATAAAATGGCGATGAAGTGTTTCATGGTGTTTAAGTATTAAATTTGTTGGTACGAATATAATCAAATAAATTGGATTTCAAACCTTTTTGTCTTAATAAATGAAGTGTTGTATAAGGTTGATATTCATAGAGATATAATACCTCAAAAAAAGACCGGTCTTTTGATTTTAAAAGTCCAGTCTTTTCTCTTTAAAAGTCCTGTCTTAACATTTGTAAAGTCCTATGCTTTTTTCAGAGAGGGTATTTTCTTAAATTTTTTATCATCCTCCCTTTGTATTTATTATATATAATATTTATTCTATATTAAAGAGAGCTGCAACCACCGCTGTAATCATTACTGATCGTAACTTTGCCATATATCTTGCAAATCAATGTTTTTGCGAAGTGACTTTTACGGGACTTAGGGTGGGACACTTCGGATGATAAATAATTAACGAATAAAAGTGATAATTTGTAAGTTCTGTAGGCTTACAAATTATTAGTTGTCCACCTCCATCCGCATAATATAATCATTCATATAATACCCATTACCAATATGGAAATCGCGTGTTGCATGTTCATGGAACCCCATATGCTTATAAAAACCGAGAGCCGGGTTTTCGCGGTTTACATTCAGCTCGACAGTAAATGGTCCCGGATGGATACTTTTCAGGTAAGCAACACCCTGTTCGATGATAAAACGTCCGATACCCGAACCATGCAAAGAGGGGAGTGAATAGATTTTCTGGAACTCGTACAGGTCTTTTTCAACCGTTTCGATAGAGAGATAACCCGAAGGCTCGCCGTCTTTGTATATGATGAAGAACTCGTGATGAAGTTCATTCATTTGATTGAGAATACTTTCCGGGGCATACATCATCTCGAACATGTAGTCGAGCTGCTCACGGGAGAGGATAGAGCCATAAGTAGGCTCCCATATTTGAGATGCCAAGTTTCTGATTAACAGGACATCATCTGTTGTCGTTTTTCTAATTGAGAACATATTTTGCGAATTTTAGACGAGCAAAATTAAAAATTAATTTATAGCGTTTTATTTTTTAGCTTGATTTTACATTTATTTCAATGTTTATTCACAGAAAAGAATAACTTTGTAGGCGTTTAATATTAGGGAAAAATACAATTTAATAAATTATATAGAAATGGATACAAAGATTCAGGAACTGACCGACAAGATCTACAAAGAAGGAGTAGAGAAGGGGAACGAAGAAGCTGGACGGATCATTGCCGATGCGAATGCTCAGAAACAAGCGATTGTTAGCGAGGCGGAAGCGGAAGCAAAACGTATTGTTGCAGCAGCACAAAAACAAGCTGCCGAGCTGAAAAAGAATACAGAAGCCGAACTGAAGTTATTCGCTACCCAGGCTGTAGAAGCGCTGAAGAGCGAAGTGGTAAACCTTATAACCGGAAAGATTACTTCCTCGAATGTGAAAGCGATCGTTTCTGACACTGCATTTATGCAGAAGGTGATCCTTGAAATGGCTAAAGAATGGGCTAAGAAAGAAGCGATCACTATCCAAACAGCCGATGCGGATGCATTAACCAAATATTTTGAAGCAAATGCCAAATCGTTGCTCGACGGTGGCGTGAAAATAGAAAAAGTAAGCGGAAAGAAAGCCGATTTTACCATTGTCCCTGCCGACGGATCCTATAAAGTAAGCTTCGGAGAAGACGAGTTTGTTGCATTCTTTAAAGAATTCCTGCGTCCCGGGCTGGTAGAAATGTTGTTCTGATATGAGTAAATACTACTGTCTGATTGCCGGACTCCCTAATATATCATTGGATGATAGTAAGCTGACCTATTCCGTTTCTGAATTCAGAAAGGAGTTGGACGGCATTCTTACGTCCCGTGATAAGAAGCTGGTAGACTTGTTTTTCCTCAAATTCGATAATAAGAACCTGCTTAGTTTCTCACAGCGTCCGGACAGTGACCCGGATGAAAAGGGAAGTATAACATACGACGAGTACAAAAGTCTGTTCGATGCTTTGAAGGATGGCGAGAAGCCGCCTAAGAACAAACAGATTCCTCCTTATTTCATAGAGTTTTTCAAACAGTATCTGGATAGCCAGAAGAAAGAGGAAAAGCTAACGATCTCCTGGGAAGACCGTCTGGCAGCCCTTTATTACGACTATGCGATGAAATGCAGCAACGGTTTCATCCGTAACTGGTTTGAACTGAACCTCAATATCAATAACATGCTGACCGCCATAACCTGCCGCAAGTATGGATTTGATAAAGCAGAATATATAGTGGGAAACAACGAGGTAGCCGAGGCTATCCGTACTTCCAATGCCCGTGATTTCGGATTGGGAGATACGGTAGACTATCTGCCCGATCTGCAACGCATTGCTGAAGAGCCCGACCTGATGGCCCGCGAAAAGAAAGTGGATTTGCTGAAATGGAAATGGCTGGACGATAATACGTTCTTCAAGACTTTCGATATCGAAAGTGTGTTCGCCTACTTGCTGAAACTGGAAATGATCGAACGCTGGGTTACTCTGGATAGGGTGACAGGCGAGAAGACTTTCCGCGAAATAGTAGGAGCGATGAAGAAGGGAAGTGATAATGCGTTGGAAGAATTTAAAAGAAACAATAATAAATAATTATGGCTACGAAAGGAATTGTTAGAGGAATCGTATCCAACCTGGTAACCGTCGAGGTGGATGGGCCGGTTTCTCAAAATGAAATCTGTTACATTTCCGTAGGAGGCGTAAAGCTGATGGCGGAGGTTATTAAAGTAATAGGGAAAGATGCCTTTGTACAGGTATTTGAAAGTACACGTGGGATGCGTGTAGGTGACGAAGCCGAGTTTGAAGGGCACATGCTTGAAGTGACATTGGGGCCGGGTATGCTGTCGCGTAACTACGATGGTTTGCAGAATGACCTGGATAAAATGGACGGCGTGTTCCTGAAACGTGGTGAATATACATTTGCACTCGATAACGATAAATTGTGGGATTACAAGCCGCTGGCGAAGGTTGGCGATAAAGTGACTGCCGGTGACTGGTTGGGCGAAGTGGATGAAAACTTCCAGCCTCACAAGATCATGGTCCCTTTCACGTTTAAAGGCACTTATACTGTAAAGAGCCTGGTGGAAGCCGGACAATATACCATCAACCAGACGATCGCTGTATTGACAGACGAAGATGGTAAGGATATCGATATTAATATGATACAGCGCTGGCCGGTAAAGAGAGCCATCACTTGTTATAAAGAAAAACCGCGTCCATACAAATTGCTGGAAACAGGTGTTCGTACAATCGATACGGTAAACCCGATCGTCGAAGGCGGTACAGGATTTATCCCCGGCCCGTTCGGTACAGGTAAGACAGTGCTTCAGCACGCTATCTCCAAACAGGCGGAAGCCGATATCGTGATCATCGCTGCCTGCGGTGAACGTGCGAATGAGGTAGTGGAAATCTTTACCGAGTTCCCCGAACTGATCGACCCGCATACAGGACGTAAATTGATGGAACGTACCATCATTATCGCCAATACTTCAAACATGCCTGTGGCAGCCCGTGAAGCATCCGTATATACGGCGATGACTCTGGCTGAATATTACCGTAGCATGGGACTGAAGGTATTGTTGATGGCGGACTCTACTTCCCGTTGGGCACAGGCTTTGCGTGAGATGTCTAACCGTCTGGAAGAACTTCCGGGACCCGATGCATTCCCGATGGACTTGTCTGCAATCGTGGCTAACTTCTATGCCCGTGCAGGTTTCGTTCATTTGAATAATGGGGCGACAGGTTCGGTAACCTTTATCGGTACGGTATCGCCCGCCGGTGGTAACCTGAAAGAACCGGTAACGGAAAATACGAAGAAGGTAGCCCGTTGTTTCTACGCTTTGGAGCAGGAACGTGCCGACCGTAAACGTTATCCGGCCGTAAATCCGATCGACAGTTATTCAAAATATCTGGAATATCCCGAATTTCAGGAATATATCGCTAAACACATCTCTCCGGAATGGCTTGATAAGGTGAACGAGATCAAGACCCGTATGTTGCGTGGTAAGGAAATTGCCGAACAGATCAACATCCTGGGTGACGACGGTGTACCTGTAGAATACCATGTTACTTTCTGGAAATCGGAATTGATCGACTTCGTGATCCTGCAACAGGATGCGTTCGATACGGTCGATGCCGTGACACCGCTGGCCCGTCAGGAATTTATGCTGGACAAGGTGGTGAAGATCTGTCATGCGGAATTCCGTTTCGACACCTTCCTCGAAGTAATGGAATATTTCAAACAGATGATCAACATCTTCAAGCAGATGAACTATTCCGAATACGAAAGCGATCAGTTTAAGAAGTTCAACGATCAACTCGACGCCCTGCTCGCAGAGCGTATGGAAAAATAACAGAACGTATGGCAACAAAAGCATTTCAAAAAATATATACGAAGATTACCCAGATCACGAAAGCTACCTGTTCGCTGAAGGCAACGGGAGTTGGGTATGACGAGCTGGCTTCCGTAGACGGCAAGCTGGCACAGGTGGTAAAGATCATCGGCGACGAGGTTACGCTGCAGGTGTTCTCCGGTACGGAAGGTATCCGTACGAATGCCGAGGTGGTATTCATGGGCAAGGCGCCTACGCTGAAAGTAGGCGACCAGTTGGCCGGACGTTTCTTCAATGCGTATGGCGACCCGATCGATGGTGGTCCGATCCCGGAAGGAACGGAAGTGGAAATCGGTGGCCCGTCTGTAAACCCGGTTCGCCGTAAACAGCCGTCAGAACTGATCGCTACGGGTATTGCCGGTATCGACCTGAACAATACGCTGGTAACCGGACAGAAGATCCCGTTCTTCGCCGACCCTGACCAGCCGTTCAACCAGGTGATGGCGATGGTAGCCCTGCGTGCCCAATCGGATAAGATCATCCTGGGCGGTATGGGGATGACCAACGACGACTACCTGTTCTTTAAAAATACATTTAGCAATGCCGGTGCACTCGACCGTATCGTGAGCTTCATCAATACAACTGAAGACCCGTCCGTAGAACGTATCCTTATTCCGGATATGGCGTTGTCGGCTGCTGAATACTTCGCCGTACAAAAGAATGAAAAGGTACTGGTGTTGTTGACCGACATGACCAACTACGCGGATGCCCTGGCGATCGTATCGAACCGTATGGACCAGATCCCGTCGAAAGACTCTATGCCGGGTTCACTTTATTCCGATTTGGCAAAGATCTACGAAAAGGCGGTACAGTTCCCGGCAGGTGGTTCCATTACCATTATTGCGGTAACGACTTTGTCCGGTGGCGATATCACACACGCCGTGCCTGATAATACCGGTTATATCACCGAAGGCCAGTTGTATCTGCGCCGTGATAGCGATGTCGGTAAAGTAATCGTCGACCCGTTCCGAAGCCTGTCACGTTTGAAACAGCTGGTAACAGGAAAGAAGACACGTGAAGATCACCCGCAGGTGATGAATGCTGCCGTTCGTCTGTATGCCGATGCTGCCAATGCAAAGACCAAGATGGAGAATGGTTTCGACCTGACGGACTACGACAACCGTACACTGTCTTTTGCAAAGGATTATTCGGAAAAGCTGTTGGCTATCGACGTAAACCTCGACACAACCGAAATGCTCGACGTGGCATGGGGCTTGTTCGGCGAATACTTCAAACCGGCGGAAGTGAATATCAAGCAGGAGTTGGTAGACAAATACTGGAAAAAGTAAGAACGGTCCGCAAACCGTTCCATTCGGATGAAAAAAGAATTTCTCTCGGAAGAAACCGAAATTCCATCCGAAAGGAATTAAAAAACGATATAAATATGGCAATAAAGTTTCAATATAATAAAACCTCTCTTCAGCAATTGGAAAAGCAGCTGAAGATGCGCGAGCGTTCCCTGCCTACAATTAAAAGCAAGGAAAGTGCGTTGCGTATCGAAGTGAAGCGGACCAAGGATGAAGTGACAAAATTGGAACTTCAGCTGGAAAAAGAGATTCAGAGCTACGAGAACATGGTGGCTTTGTGGAACGAGTTCTCTCCCGAACTGATTGCGGTGAAGGATGTGACACTCTCTACGAAGAAGATTGCCGGTGTGATCGTTCCTGTATTGGACGAGATTCAGTTTGAGATCGGACATTACAGTCTCTTTAATTCCCCTGCCTGGTTTACCGATGGTGTCGAGCTGCTGAAGAAGTTGGCGCGTACCGGGATAGAAGCCGAGTTTTCGGGAATGAAGCTGGAGTTATTGGAGCATGCCAGGAAGAAGACCACTCAGAAGGTAAACCTCTTTGAGAAGGTACAGATCCCCGGCTATAAAGATGCGATCCGTAAGGTGAAACGATTTATGGAAGACGAAGAAAGTCTTTCCAAGTCGTCACAGAAGATCATGCGGGCTAACCAGGAAAAGCGTAAAGCAAAAGAACAAAAAGAGGAGGCTGGCGTATGATAGTAAAAATGAGTAAATATGCCTTTATGGTATATCACAGGGAATATGATTCGTTCCTGGCACAATTGCGCGAACTGGGTGTCGTGCATGTGAAAGAGGGCAAGTCTATTCTCGATAATGCAGAACTTCAGGATATCCTGGCTTTGCGTAAGCGTGTCAATCAGTTAATGCGTTTCTTCAAGAGCCAGCATGCCGCAACGAAAGACCTTCAGTTGGCTCCGGCCCGTGAACTGGATAAGAAAGCAGGAATAAAATTATTACAGAAGATAGAGGAGTTGCAGGATAAGAAAGTGCAGCTTCAGTCCGTGAAAGCATCCCTTGAAAAGGATATTGCTTATATGGAGATCTGGGGCGATTTTAGCTGGGCTAATTTCAATCGCCTGAAAAAGGCTGGATATGATATTACATTCTGGACTTGCCCGACGGCTAAGTATGAACCGAAATGGGGTGATGAGTACAATGCTATATTGATCAACAATTTCCAGTCGGTTACCTATTTCCTTACTATAACGAAAGTCGGTACGACGATCGATATAGATGCGGAGCGTCCGAAGATGCCGGACAGAGGCTTGCAGAAATTAAATGCGCGTCTTGACCTGTTAAAGCAGGAAATGAAGGTATTGGATGCTGAAATGAAAAAACTGGCAGCGTCTGATTATAATACACTCGATTTGTTTGACAAGAATTTGCAGAATGAATTCAATCTGTCGAATGTGCTTGTGCAAACCGATCGTCAGGCAGGCGATAAGTTGATGTTGCTGGAAGGCTGGGTACCTACTGAAAAGGCGCAGGCAATGGAGGAAGCTCTTGAAAAAGATGGCTATTTCTATCAGGCATTGGAGATCGAAGAGGGGGATAAAGTTCCTATCCTGCTAAAGAATGGTAAGTTCGCCAAGTTGTACGAACCGATTACACGGATGTTCTCTTTGCCTAACTATGGCGAGTTTGACCCGACACCGTTCTTTGCACCGTTCTTTATGTTGTTCTTCGGACTTTGTTTCGGAGATGGCGGATACGGATTACTGGTAATGATCGCTTGTACGATCCTGAAACGGAAAGTCAATCCGGATTTCAAACCGTTCCTGAGTCTGTTCCAGTATCTCGGACTGGCGGCACTGATCGTCGGTACTTGTACAGGATCGTTCTTCGGTATCGCTTTGGTCGATATACCGGCTTTCGCATCGGTGAAAGATTACTTCGTTTCGAGCGATAACCTGATGACGTTCTCGATCATAATCGGATTGGTACAGATCCTGTTCGGAAAGACGATCGCTGCACTGAAGATCATGTCACAGAAGGGCAAGAAATATGGCATTGCACCGTTGGCATGGGTATTCATTATCCTGGCATTATGTCTTGTTTTCGGTTTGCCGATGCTGGACGTACAGTTACCGGAAGTGGTGAAAAATGTCTTCTTGGTGATAGCCGGTCTGGGATTGCTTGTCGCTTTCCTTTACAATACACCGGGTAAGAATATCTTCCTGAACTTCGGTACAGGTCTGTGGAATACCTATAATATGGCTTCCGGACTGCTGGGTGATACATTGTCTTATATCCGTCTGTTCGCTATCGGTCTGACCGGTGCGATCCTGGGAGGCGTATTCAATTCGCTGGCTGTGGATATGACGGAAGGTATGAACATCGTATTGCGTGTGATCTGTATGTTGCTGATCCTTTTGGTCGGCCATGCGATCAATATCGGTCTGTGTACCATCAGTTCACTGGTTCACCCACTCCGTCTGATCTTCGTAGAGTATTATAAGAATGCGGAGTTCGAAGGTGGCGGTAAGGCTTACCAGCCTTTCAAAAAAGCATAAACAAAACGTGATTTAAATAATAACAAAAAAATAATTAAACAAACAAATTTCATTATGGAACCAATTTTATTAGCTTATCTTGGTATTGCGTTGATGACAGGTTTAACCTTTATCGGCAGTAGTTATGGTGTAACAATCTGCGGTAACGCAGTAGTAGGAGCAATGAAGAAGAACCCGGATGCACTGGGTACTTACATCGCATTGAGTGCGTTGCCTTCTTCACAGGGTTTGTACGGATTCGTAGGTTATTTCATGATGCAGAAATTCCTGGTTGCAGACATTACCATGTTGAATGCAACAGCGGTATTCGGTGCCGGTCTGGTATTAGGATTTGCAGGTTTATTATCTTCCATCCGTCAGGCAGAAGTTTGTGCAAACGGTATTGCCGGTGTTGGTGCTGGTCATAACGTATTCGGTGCAACAATGGTAATGGCCGTATTCCCTGAGTTGTATGCTATCTTGGCTTTGCTGGTTGTGATCCTGATCGGCGGAACTCTTCCGGTGTAATATTTAGTATTTAACATAGTAGTATCCCCTGTTTTATCGGTTGATAAGACAGGGGATTTTTAGTTTATATGGCGAAAGAAAAAAATATTTACTTACATTTGTATGAATTGCAAGCAAACAATATAACACAATTGTAAAACATGAAAAAACATTTACATCTACTCTTATTAGCGTCAGGGCTTTTTCTTGTTCAGGGCGTGAGTGCACAAACAAATTCAGCAGACGATCCGCTGCCGGGTTATACGCAGGCGGAACGGTTTGCCGGTGATAAATTGCCGACGATGTTGTTTTCTACTTCAGTAGATCCGCATTGGTTTAAGGCGGGTAACTGCTTCTGGTATGAATATAAAACCGGGAACGGAACTGTATGGTATGTGGTTAATCCTTCCGCTAAATCGAAACGTCCTCTATTCGATCAGGATAAGCTGGCGGCTGAACTGACGGAGATCGTAAAAGATCCGTTTATCGCTCAACAGTTACCTATCCGGAAATTGGAGGCGGGAGAGGACGGACGTACTTTTACGTTCCAGGTAACTTCTTCACAGGATGCGAAGAAAGATAGTACGGATAAAGATAACAAAACGAAGAAAGAAGTTTTCTATTTCTCTTATGATTATCCGACACGTAAACTGACGCATCTGGCCGATAAAAAGAAAGACACGGAATATCCCGACTGGGCTTCTATTTCGCCTGACGGTAAAACCGTTGTTTATGCAAAAGATCTGAATCTGTACCGCATGTCGCGTGAAGATTACGAGAAACTGAAAAAGGATGACAAAGACAGTACCGTTACAGAAATACAGCTGACAACCACCGGAGTAAAAGACTTTGGTTTCGGACAGCCTTACAGCATTTTAAATACGGATACATTATGTAACGGCAAAAGAAAAAATCCGGGTTACTTATTGTGGTCACCCGATTCACGTCACTTTGCCGTATCTATCTCGGACAGCCGCGAGGTAAAAGACCTGTGGGTGATCAATGCCATGGCAACCCCGCGTCCGACATTGGAAACGTACAAGTACCAGATGCCGGGTGAAAAAGAAGCGCCGATCAGTCATCTATATCTGTTCGATATGAACAATAACTCTTATAAAGAGATCAACACCTGGGCTTTCAAAGACCAGACTATTCGCATGGCTTACCAACCTCGTTTGCAGAAACAACGTGATATGAAGGAACTGCCGAGTATTTGGTTGGGTGACAATAACCGTTTCTTCGTTACCCGTTCCAGCCGTGACCTGCATCGTATCGACATCTGTACATATACCATCGGTGAAGATTCGATCCGTCCGATTATCGAAGAGCGTATGAATACCTATATCGAAGTCCGTCCGCTGGCGTCCGTAAATAATGGAAAAGAACTGATCCATTGGAGTGAACGCGACGGCTGGGCACATCTGTATCTCTATGATGATAAAGGTAACCTGAAAAACCGTATCACATCAGGTCCCTGGCATGTCGACCAGATCGTAAAGGTGGATGAAGCCAAGCGTGTCGTTTATTTTCTTGCTAATGGAAGGGAAAAGGACGAGAACCCCTATTATGAACATCTTTACCGGGCAAACCTGGATGGAAGCAACTTACAGATGGTTTCAGCCGGTGATTATTTCCATGATGTCCGCATAGATGATAATGCACAATTCATTGTCCATAATTATTCCCGTATCAATACGGTTCCTAAGACAGACCTGTTGGATAATACCGGGCGGAAGGTAATGGACTTGGAAGAAAGCGATTTCTCACAACTGTTTGCTGCCGGTTACCAGTTTCCGGAACCGTTTAAGGTAAAAGCAGCTGATGGCGTAACGGATCTGTACGGTGTGATGTATAAACCTTTCAATTTCGACTCGACTAAAGTATATCCTATTATCGATTATGTTTATCCCGGTCCGCAGGTGGAAGCAACCCGCTATCCGTTTACCCGTATGAGTGTCCGTACGGACCGTTTGGCACAAGCCGGATTCATTGTGGTTTCTGTCGGTAACCGTGGCGGTCATCCGAGTCGTTCGAAATGGTATCATAACTTCGGATACGGTAATCTGCGCGATTATGGACTGGCAGATCAGAAAGCCGCCATCATCCAGTTGGCTGATAAGAATAAGTTTATCGATATCCATCGTGTCGGAATCCACGGACATTCGGGTGGAGGATTTATGTCGACAGCAGCAATCCTGCAATATCCGGATTTCTTCAAGGTGGCGGTATCCTGTGCCGGTAATCATGATAACAAGATCTATAATCGTTGGTGGAGTGAAACACATCATGGTGTGAAAGAAGTAGTATCGGAAAAAGGCGATACGACCTTTAGATACAGTATCAAGAGTAATCCTGAATTGGCTAAACAGTTGAAAGGTCATTTGTTGTTGGTTCATGGTGATATAGACAACAATGTTCATCCGGGCAATACGATGCGTGTCGTAGACGGTTTGATCCGAGCTAACAAACGTTTCGATATGTTGCTCCTGCCACAACAACGTCACGGTTTCGGTGATATGGACGAGTATTTCTACTGGCGAATGGTCGACTACTTCTCAGAACATCTGTTAGGTAAATCGGATAAGTCGGTGGATATACCGAAACGATAATCTTCAAGAGGCTTTCGTATTTGATGCGGAAGCCTCTTGTTTTTTGCATAAATAGATCCTTCAAGAAGGATCGTAAAGAATAACGAACTCTTTTAGTTTATTAACTAATATATTTAGTTTGCAAACTAAAAGTTTTAGTTACTTTGTCGTAAACAATAAATAATTATGAAACGACTGACTGCAAAAGAAGAAGAGATCATGGGGTATTTCTGGGAGAAAGGTCCTTTGTTCGTAAAGCAATTACTGGAATATTATGAGGAACCTAAACCTCATTTCAATACATTATCTACTATCGTGCGAGGTCTGGAAGATAAAGGTTTTCTTGCACACAATACTTTCGGTAACACATATCAATATTATGCCGCTGTCACCGAAGAGGCTTATAGTAGTGGCACTTTGAAGAATGTAATTGCCAAATATTTCAACAACTCTTATTTGGGAGTCGTATCCTCACTGATCAAGGAAGAAGAGATCTCTGTGAATGAGCTCCGGCAATTGCTGGATGAAGTGGAACAAGCCGATAAAAAGTAAAGCTATGGGAGACTTCTTTGTTTATATCCTTAAATCGTCTGTATGCCTGGCTGTATTTTATCTGTTTTACAGACTGTTGTTGAGCCGTGAAACATTTCACCGTTTTAACCGTGTATCCCTACTGGGGGTAATTATTCTTTCTGTTGTAATCCCTTTTATCCGTATAGTGACAGAAGAACCTGTCGTTATACAACGTCCATTACAGAATTTGGAATATCTTTTGCAAATGGCAGAGATGCAGACGGATGTACTGGTTCCGACCGGGCAATCGGTCTGGCTTTCGTTATTGCTGGCGGTTTATCTGGGTGGTTGTATTTTCTTTTTTGTCCGTTTCCTTTATTCAACAATCCGTATTTTCAACCTGATCGGGATGGGAGAGAAGCAGGTGCTCCCCGGTGGATGTAAACTGGTAGTTACAGATAAAACTGTTTGTCCGTTCAGCTGGATGGGATACATTGTTATTTCCCGGAAAGATATGGAAGAAAGCGGCGAAGAGATATTGACACACGAACTGGCTCATATTCATGCCCGTCATTCTATCGATATGCTGGTCTGTACTTTTTGTGTGATACTTCAATGGTTTAACCCGGCTGTCTGGTTGTTGAAACAGGAGTTGCAGAACATTCATGAATACGAAGCGGACGAAAGCGTGATCAATCACGGTGTCGATGCGAAGAAATATCAACTATTATTAATAAAAAAAGCTGTTGGTTCACAGCGCTTCACTTCTATGGCCAACAGCTTTAATCACAGTAAACTAAAAAAACGAATTACTATGATGTTAAAACAAAAATCAAATCCCTGGGCACGGTTGAAGTATCTGTATGTACTTCCACTCACTGCTGTTGCAGTAGTTGCTTTTGCCCGTCCTGAAATCTCCCGTGAATTGGAAAAGATTTCGAGTGCCAAAATTAGTGAAATAGTTCCGGTTAAGGAAGCTATCGAGCCTAAAAAAGCAGAGCCTACCGTTATACCGGTGAAAGAGGTATCTGCACCACAGGTCGCTCCTCAGGTTGTGAAAGTGACGGCTACTACTTCGACGGTATCAGATGATACGGTTCGTGTTGTTGGGACGGCTGTAAGTATTCAGGAAGGCATGCAGAAACAGTTGGATGATTTTTCCAAATCGGCTGAAGACGGGCTGAAGAAAGGAAAGTTTAGAGCAGAATCTTCCCAGTATCTAATCCTTGTTGATAATGAGGTTTCCAGCTACGACCAGTTAGATCAGATCTCTCCGGAAAATATAGAAAGCTTTGCTATTAACCAGAAAAAGAATAGCCAGGATCTATTGGATAAGTTTAATGCGAAAGACAAGAAAGGGGTTATTGTTGTAAAGACAAAAGAAGGTATAGCCTCAGGTAAAGTCTCGAAAGATGAAGTGCGTGTTGTGGGTTATAAAACGATGGATAATTTGGAAAAGTCTCTAAATATAAGGGTCATGAAGAAAGACTCTGCCGGTGTTTCGGTTAATGCGAGTCCTCTGATTATAGTAGATGGTGAAGAGCTGGTCGATAAATCTGTGGATGAGATAAATCCGAAGACAATCGAGTCTATCTCTGTATTAAAAGACAAATCGGCTGCTACGCTATACGGAGAAAAAGGCAAGAATGGTGTGATCCTTATAACAACTAAAAAGAAAGACAAAGAATGAAACTGAACCTGATATATAAGGCCGTACTTTTAGTACCGGCCTTTCTCTTAGTATCTTGTAATGAAAAAGATCAGAAGGAAAATGATGTAATCCATTTGGAGAAAGCTATTTCTGCTCCGGTAGATGTCAATGCTTCCGATTGTTTTAGCCAGATACGTTATATTTTACTGGAAACAACTGATAGCAGCCTGATAGGAAAAGGCCCTTATGTCCAGATCATCAAAGACAGAATATTGGTTTCTACCAATCAACAGCAATGTCTGATGTTTGATAAGAAAACCGGTAAATTCATAAAGCAAGTAGGACATATAGGAAACGATCCGGAAGGTTATAATAGCGTTTTTTGCTGGGGGGATGAAGAAACCGGTATGATTTATTTCAATGGCTGGAATAAAGACTTGGTTTGTTATGACCAGGAAGGAAACTTCCGGGGAAAGATTAAGATACCTTTTGATGTACAGGGAGTCTCTTCGTCATCTTTTAGCTACCAGAATGATGGGATATTTGTTTTGCATAAGTCCGGGTTATTCGGGAATGGGGAAAGTAATCTACTTTTTTTTAAGGATAATATGCCGATAGATTCATGCTCTACGACAGCAAGTAGTGGTGAGCCGTTCGATCCTTCTGATATAGCATCGATTTCTGTCTTTAAAAGCGAGACCGGCATCGAAGTTTTTGGCCCGACTGCTTATGAAGGTACGATCGTTATCGATTATAAAGAACCGGAAACCGGTAGTATTATTATTACAGCTAATACCAGTTTGTGGTCTCGGGGCAAGGATATTTATTTCAAGGAAGTGTACAATGATACGATCTATCAGGTAAAAGACAGGGCCTTAGTGCCTGCTATTGTTCTTGACCTGGGTAAATATCACTGGAGTTTTCCGGAACGCTTTATAAAGAATAAAGATAATGCCATCCTGATAACACAGATACTCGATAGTGAGGATCGGATGATCATCCGTTTTATCAGGGAATTATTTCATAAACCGACCCTGTACAATGCTGTGGTTACCAAATCGACCGGTGAGGTTAAAGTCAGTTTGTACGCAGATGGTCTGAAAGATAACTTGACGAATTTCTTGCCTATGCAACCTATGTCGGTATCCTCAGTCGGAGAGTATGTCGGTTTGATTTCTGCAGGTGATGTGGTTGAATGGTTTGAAGAGAATGAAGAGGTTAAGGATATTCCGCAGCAGGTAAAAGAGTTGAAGCGGATAGGGGAAGAAGATAATCCCATAGTTGTAATAATGAAATAAAGAAAAGAGCCGTAAGTTACGTAACCTACGGCTCTTTTCTTTATTTGTCTGGCTGTTTATTCCCTTACGATCTGATGGATCAGAACAGGTGTTTTACCTGCCGGAGTAATAGTCAATGTGTGTATATCGTCAAACGAGATTTTGTTTAGTTTCACATAACCAACATATCCGCAATACAACATATTGGTTTCACCATCATTGTTGACTCCTGTGATAGATACCATGCTTTCGTTATCGCCTGACAGGAAGAATTCTATATATTTATCCACGCCATCGCATTTTACATCTACCTTTTCACCCGGATTCAGGGTTTTATATGTACTTAGGTTCAGGTCGTACATCATCAGGGCTTCATTTATTTCAGGTGCATCTTTCGTTTTAACAGAGAAAGAAGCGACTTTTAGTTCCATTTGTTTGCCGGAGTTATTACGCATCCGGATAAAACGGGCTTTCGGATCGATCGTTTTAACAACGGCTTTTGTCTGGTCGGCAGGAATATCGGAAAGGGGTGTCCATGTTTTACCGTCAGCCGACCATTCGAAAATACGTCCATCCACGTTACTTTGCGGCATGTTGAACGTAAAAGAATCACCTTCCCGTTGGATTTCCCATCCCAAACCGATGTATTCGTTCGGTTCCACCTTTACCACTTCCAGCATCGGTACATAAGCGATCAGGTTTTCATCTTCTGACCAGGGTTGGTTCTTAAGTTGCCCGACATTGGTGATCGTAGAAGCGGTACTTACCCTGATCTCGTTGGATGGAGTATCGGCCGTAGAGAGTAAGTTACGACTTGTCTGCCTGTATAACCCTTCAATGAGCGGCATAAGAACTCTTGTTCCGACTTTGATACCTTTCTGATACGGGTTCTGATTGAAAGAGCGGTTGATCAGTTTCATACTGTCCATTACGGCAGAAACTTCCAGGAATCGTTGCCAGGTATTCTGACGATCTTTTTCGTACCAGGAATGAGCCATCTGCAGGGCATTAGTGCCGCATCTACCGAGTAATTCGAATTGCATGAGCCAGGGATTGATCTCTTCGATCATAGGCTTGTTATCTCCCTGGTTATAGATAAGTTCCGGAGCAGCCTGTATCTGTGCAAACAGGGCACCCAACTGGTTGGCATCTCTTTCTCCGAAAGCACCTTTGCGGTAACCGGAAAGAAAACGGTCGGCCTGTTTTTCATAACGCTCCGATTCTTTCCGACGATAAAGATGGCCGTTAGGTCCCGGATCGCTATTGTTTTCACAGAATGTTTTAAAGGCGATAGCAGCTTTGGGCATCAGGTACTCGCATGCTTTCTCCCAGGCAAACTGCGGATCGTAGCTATGGATGTTCCAGCTATACATAGCCACTCCAAACAGGGCTACTTTGGATGCCTCGGCATGTTCCATCGGATTAGAAACAAAACCTGACATAACATTAGAGGCTTGCGTGTCGAGGCCATAAGACGGACCCATCAACAGATGATCGCGGCAATAGTCGTTTACCGGAAAGTTCCACCATACGTAAGCCGGGCGTTGGATACGTTTGTTTACCCATTCGAGGCCTTCAAGCGTGATGTCGTCAACAACACGGTTTCCTGTCCACATAACTTGTACCGCCTGGTCCAGTTGTTGGCCCAGAACATCCAGGTAGTCTGTTCTTGCCCATGAACGGTTGTATTCTGTCGGACACATGATCAGAGGACGGATGTCGTTTTTCTTTTCGATGAATTCCTTTTGAATAAAATTCATCAGGCCGGCTTGCTTGGCGGCATTGGTTCCTTCACCGGAGATATCATCGAAGAATACGGCGAATGCACGTACTCCCAAATCGTACATTTGTTCGAATTTGGTAATGATATTGTTGCTGTCGGTTGCATTCCATTGGATATCCTGTCCCGGATGGATAGCCCAAACGAAGTCTACTTTGTTACGGGCAGCTTCGGCTGTCAGCTCTTTGATTTGGCTGGCTTCCTTAGCAGGATAAGGCTCACGCCAGTTCGCACTGTGGAATGGATCGTCTTTAGGACCATAGATGTATGTATTCATCTTGAACTGTCCATAAAAATGCAACTGGCTGATACGGTCTGCATGGCTCCAGGGAGTACCATAGAATCCTTCTACGGTTCCACGATGAAGAACATCGGGATAGTCGGTAATGGTACAGAGGGGAAGCATCCGTTTGCCTTCGTCGTTATAGCTGATCAATTGTTTCAGTGTCTGAGCTGCATAAAACAATGAACGGTCGTCTACGATCTCAATAACGATCTTCTTTTTGGAAATGTCCAGAATGTAAGCACCTGAACGTTCCATTTCTGGTGTTTTTGCTTTTAGTTTCTTTATTTCCAACGGTGATGATTTGCCGGTGCCGGCAAAAGGAAGTGTTTCTTTCAGCAACTTGACGGCATCTGCATCCGGATTGCTGATCCCCTGCAATGTATATCCTTCCACAAGTTTGTGTTGCTGGTTGGATATTACAATATGCTGCGGCTGCGGATACAAGTCCGGGTATGGGCTCTGGGCGTAAGTAATCCCCGGCAGACAACATAGTAACAGGGTAATGAGTAGATTAGATAGTTTTTGCATAAATCAAAGGTTTTATGAATTAATTATGAGGGTAAAGTTATTAAGATTCAGTCAAA
The DNA here is from genome assembly GCF_900128505.1 of Parabacteroides timonensis. NCBI lineage: Bacteria > Pseudomonadati > Bacteroidota > Bacteroidia > Bacteroidales > Tannerellaceae > Parabacteroides > Parabacteroides timonensis. The sequence continues at coordinate 994,844 of NZ_LT669941.1, read as the reverse complement.
AAACAAGGATGAAACGACATATTTATGTCATCCCATCCTTGTTTAATTTATCAGATTGTCTTATTAGTTAATAGACAATAACAGAGTCTGGCTGGATGGGTTACCCCATTCAGTAAGTAAATTACGCAGGTTGTTGAATTCAGCAGGTGTATATAACTGCTTATTCAGTTGCAGACTGCGTTCTACTTCGGCTGTATTACCATTTTGTTTAACGGAAATAACGACTTTGCCGGCAGCGTTCTCGATAGTCTTAACTGTTTCAGGAGTAGATAGCTTCATTTCTGCCGGCAGTTGGATTGTATAGGTATACTGTTCGTTCACTTTACAAGGCATCATCAGGTTTTCCTTACGGGTACTGTTCATATTGCAATAGTAGCTATGAGCCATCCCGACAGGTGCATCGGGCAGCGAAACCATCACATAACCATTGTTCGCTTTCAGACTCTGAGATGTCTTATAAGATATTGTCGTATTGTTTTGGGCTTTAGACTCGGTGGCCTCTTTGTCTCCTCCGGCAAAAGTAGAGAGATAAGAACCATAATAAGGCAAATAAGCATTGCCGATCGTAGCATTGACTTGTGCATCTGCTTTTTCCGGAGAGACGGCAAGGTTAACCTTATAATTGATATCTGTTGCCGGGCTGTTGACCGCTACAGGTGTTCCTGCGTTTGTCAGGCTTATAACCGGAGTTGCATCGTTCCAACCTATTGCCGCCATTTTATTGGATATAGGCGACATGATATATTGTTTACCGTCTACATAGGCTACAACCAACAATCCGCTTATTGCGCTCAATCCACAACTGGCCGGATCGGCTTTTACGCGATAAGCTGCAGCAGCTTCGGCTTTGATGCCGGTAGCATTCAACAGACCATTCAGTAAGTTTGCCTTTTCAGCTTCCGTTCCATAAGCGGAATAGATCACATCGTTGGATGAACGGATTTTGTATCCGGCATCTTGCAATGAAAGTCTACTATACCCCAGGTTCTCGTTTACATGTTTCAGTATCGCTTGCAACTTTTCCGTATCATTTTTCTTCCCTTCTGTAATATTTTCGGCGATGGCTGTTAGTTGAACATCGTTTGCCGGAGTAAATTGTGTGTACAGGGCTTTCAAAGCATCCCCGTTGGATGCATAGGAAGAAGCTGTGAGGAAAGGAACATCGCCATTTGCTGTTGATACGAACGGGTCACGGGAAGATGCCGGAAGATCAGTAAGTTTCCAGGTAACAGTTTTCATGCCGTTAACAGTAGAAACAGCAGGCTTTGTATTGCTATTCTGCAAAGTGTAGAATAACGGCTTGCTTTCGGGAACCGACAGGCTGATCGTATATTCTTTTACGGGAGAAGTCTGCAACAACTCGTCGTAGATATCCAATTCCGGCAGATAACCCGGTTTGGAAGTTAATGTATAATCCAGATAAATGGTGGCGCCCAGTTCCAGACCGGTATGGACAACGACCATTTCTTTCAGATTATTGTAGGCCGGTGCATCGGCTGCAGTACGAGGAAGAACCTCTACAAAGGCATTATCGGGAGTTTTTACGATATTCCCGTCTTTCTGTTTTGTATAAGAAGAATTGATCTTCAATACCTGATAGTCTGGGTTGTAAACGATAAAACTTTCCCCGTAAGTACCATTCATGGCAGTATGGGTGAAGAGTGTAAGTTCCATATTGTAACGGAACTCCTGGCTTCCGTCTGCATTCAGTGTATATGCTTTCGACAACTTCTTGTATTCGGCTTCCGATGCGGCGAATACAGATGCCGTAAGAGCCAATAGACAAAGAAGCAGTGTAAATTTATTTATTATATTAGTCATTGTCTTTTATTTTTTAATAATTAGATAATCACCGAAACCTTTATGTGCATTGACTGCTGAACGGAAACCATCCCAGTCGGCAGCTTCATATACACGTTTCTTCAGAGCCAGTTTCTGACTGATTGTTATCTTATCACCATCCTGACGCAATGAACCTTCGAAATCGGCAGCATCACTTTGTTTGCTGTCTTGTTTAGCTTCATTCAGCAAGGTATAACCTTTCGGGAGCTGAATGGTTTCGTCCAGTTCTACCAGGCGTGAGCAGGCATCTTTGAAACCATATTGGCGTTCAGCCAGGTCGGTATTGATACGGAGGTAGCTCTTTACCTGGTTGTAGAGATTGTTCATAACCATCGGCTTGAATACCAACTCTTCTTTTCCTGGTATAGCATATTCCGGTATTTCATAACGGAATGTGATCTTGATGGGAGCAGCTTGATAATCTTTCGGGTCTTTACCATAATCGACACTGATCAGGCGTGCTTTGGGAGATACATTCAATAACTGGCTTTCGAGCATGTTCTTCCATTGTGACTGCCAGCCACGGGTGAACATCCCACGAATATTGCTATCTGATTGTCCTTCGGCTGTGATTATGAATTGCCCGGTCAGTGTTCCTTTAGCATCCAGTTTATTGTTTGCTTTGATGCGTAAGTAATGGTTTTCGGGAGCGGAAACCGGAGTCAGGCAAAGGTCTGATCCTTCGGGAACCCCCGGCAGGTAGTTTTGTTGTTGCTCGGCACTGCTCCATAATTCGCGGCAGAAAGGTACCCAGGTCGGGTCGAGCGGCATATAGGTTCCGCTGGAAAGTTTAACGACAGCTACACAATGGTTGAAATGGTCGGCGGGGATACTTTCTACCCGGCTTCCTGCCATTGTCATAGCCGGATAGGCTTCGAAGCCTGCCATGCGGAGGAAGGAGATCAGTGTACCGGCTATGTCTTTACATACGCCGCAACGATCGGTATAGTTCATTTTTGTATTATGAAGGGTATAGCCTTCGCCTTTCCCCATAGAGATACCGGAATACCGGATATTGTCGGCTACCCAGTGGGTGAGAACGGCAATCTTTTCCATTTCTGTTTTCTTTCCTTTGATCAGTTCGTCCACTTTCTTCTGGGCTTCCGGTAGTGGAGCAAAGCTTCCGTAATCTTCGTTAACTTTGTTGAACCATAATGACTTATCCTGCCATTTCGGAGTGGATGACATCATTAGTTTAGGGGCAGCATCGAACAGATCGACCATATTCGGTTCACGTTTGGCCGGCATTACGTCGTTTGTCGAGAAGGTGTAGGCTTTCCGACCGTCTTCGTAGCGCATGGAGGAAGCACAGTCACCTTGATAGAACTGGAACTGCATTTCTTTTTCCATCGGGATAGATACTTTGTATACTTTACGAACAGTCGGTTCTGTTACCCAGAAAGGTACGATGTCGTAGAACTGTCCGCGCATAGGAGGGATGAAGCGTGATTCGTCGTCGCCACCATCTGCCAACAATGCATAAGTAAAACCTTTCTTATCGATTTCGTATTCAATAATATCACCGGGGGTTAGTTGGCCCACTTCCAGCATGATCTGGCGGGCTCCCCAATAGATGGCACGAGCAGGAGCTGCATAGTCGCAGGCCTGGGTAACATCCAGATTGATCACATCGCCATTGGCACGATACACCGTGGCTCTTTTGAACCGGGCAAAAGCAGTCAGCGGATCGTAATCATATTTAATGATGCGGTTATTGACAGCTCCCCGGGGTGTTTGGATCTTGATTGTTTTGCAGACAGAGAATGAACCGGAACCGGTCGGTTGCACGGTTACAGAAGTACTGTCCAGCAGGTTTACGCAATCGTATCCGGCATAAACCTCCGGCTTTTGAAGCGTCGGGTCCGGTGCGAACCGGCAACTTTCTCCACTCTGTCCGTAGGCGGACGAGAGGGCTAGAAATGATAATACGGTAAGTGTAAAATACCTCATAAGTATAGTGTTTTAAATGATAGTCAGATCAGATTTGCCGCTAACTGGCGACAGGCCTTCCGGTCTGTTTTTCCACTGCCGGTAAGTGGGATGGCGTCTACCTTCCGAATGTATTTAGGCTGTTGGTATTTCGGCAGGAGAGAGGCTATCAGATCCGGTAGCCTTTCTGTATCTGTCGTTTTTTCCACCAATAATACGATGGCTTCTCCTAATCCGGGATGTGGAATGGCCGTTATCGCAAAGGTAGTAGAAATAATTGAACGTAGTGTCTCTTCTACACATTCAATTTGAACTTTTATTCCTCCGGTATTGACGATATTGTCTTTTCTTCCCAGAATGGTGAATGTCCCGTCCGGATGTATTTGGGCTATGTCATTGGTTACCAATGTTTCATCGCAGACTAAAGGGGCATTTATGATAAGGGTTCCTTCCGGTGATAAAGAGAGTTTCACAGACGAAAACGGTGTGTAAACCTGTGAGGCTTCTGCTCCGTTCAATCTTCGTAAGGCAATGTGTGAAAGTGTTTCTGTCATGCCATAAGTCGAGTAGACTATATTAGGCAGTTGTTGTATCTCCTCCTCCAGTTCTTTATTAATAGCTCCGCCGCCAATGATCAGTATTTCTGTTTGACAAAGACGTTTTTTCTCTTCTTTTACCTGGAGGGTATTGTATACTTGTAAAGGGATCATTGCAGCGAAGCGGAGCGGAATATCGACATCTGCCAACGGATGTCCGGATGGTGTCCGCAAAATAAGAGTTAACCCGGCTACAAGTGCCCGAACAACTACCATCTTTCCGGCAATATATTGCAAAGGCATACAAAGCAGTACATTATCTCCCTTGTATAGATGGAGGAAAGAGCAGGTCAGTATGGCACTTTGCATCATTTGTTCTTTACGGACAGTGAACTCTTTCGGCGTTCCGGTCGAACCGGATGTGTATACTGTTATGTAAGGGGATTCGTTAAACCAATCGGCCAGGAAGTTATAAAGGTCCCGTTGTATTTGGGGCGTGTTGTCAGATACCTCACTAATTAGTTGTTGTATATTATCGGCATTACAGATCATTCCATTCTCCAAATGCAACTTTTGTTTACTATGATCTGTAAGAAACTCTTTCGCCTCTGTCTTTAACACACCCCCTGCCCCCTCTCCAGAGGGGAAGGAGTTACTCCATAAGCAATCTTTACGGATGGATAAAGGCATTTCTATATTGTCTGTAAACAAAGCTCCTGTACCGAGTCCTTGTGGTAGCGGATTATTGAATGTAGCACACCATTGGGCAATAGCATTCAGTCCGATATTGGATTCCAGTGCTGAAGTAATCCACCAACCGATCTTTTGTCTTTCAGCCTCATCTATCCATTCTTGCCCGCCACTGATTCCCCCATGTAGAGAGGGCTTCAGGATAATATATTGCGGTTTGATTACAGATAAAAGTTCTTTCTTTCCTTGTAGGGTATTGCAGCCGATCAATTCTTCATCCAATGCAATGGGTAATGGTGTTTCGGCTGTAAGTCGTGCCATTTCTTCCCATTGCCCGGCACGGATAGGTTGCTCGATAGAATGTAAATTCAGTTCGGAAAGCCTATGTAGTTTATTTAATGCATCTGTAGGAGAGAAAGCTCCGTTTGCATCCACACGCAGTTCGATCTCTTCAGCAGAGAAATGTGCACGGATATGTTTTAATAAAGCCAATTCTTCCTCAAAGTTGATTGCTCCGATCTTCAGCTTGATACAACGAAAACCGGATTGCATTTTCGCTTCGATCTGTTCCAGCATCTTTTTATAATCACCCATCCAGATGAGGCCGTTAATGGGAATACCAGTTTCACCTCGTGAAAAGGGTGTATTCCATAAAGCGAAGCTTCCAGCATGAAAATGCCGGAAGGCTGTTTCCAGTCCGAACAAGATAGAAGGATATGGACGGAGAACTTCGGGGTCCGGACCACTGTTTATCTCTGTTTGTCGACAAATATCTGTAAGTAGATGTTCATAATCCGGTAGATCGTCGCAACTTAATTTAGGTAATGGGGCACATTCTCCAATACCATATCGTCCGGGAACTTCATCAGATGTTAGAAGAAGATACCAGCTTTTGCGTGTGACGTAAGTTCCCCGGGAGGTTCCTGCCGGTTGTTTGAAGTGTAAAACTTTCGGTATAATTTGTATGTGATAGGACATCGTTGATTACGGAAATTTAGGATAATCTTCAAACCGTGGGCGGCGCTTTTCAAGGAATGCTTTGCCACCTTCCTGAGCTTCGTCTGTCATGTAATAAAGCATGGTCGCATCACCGGCCAATTCCTGTATACCGGCTTGTCCGTCCAGTTCGGCGTTCAGGCCTGCTTTGATCATACGGAGGGCGAGCGGGCTATGCATCATCATGGTTTCAGACCATTCAACGTATTCGTCTTCCAGTTTATCCAAGGGGACAACTTTATTCACCAATCCCATATCAAGTGCTTCCTGAGCGTTATACTTACGACAGAGGAACCAGATTTCGCGTGCTTTCTTCTGTCCCACGATACGGGCCAGGTAAGAGGAACCGAAACCTGCATCAAAACTACCTACGCGAGGACCTGTCTGTCCGAAGATCGCATTCTCGGAAGCAATCGTCAAGTCGCAAACAACATGCAACACATGGCCTCCACCGATGGCAAAACCATTGACTGCCGCGATAACCGGTTTAGGCATCGAACGGATCTGTTTTTGTACATCGAGTACATTCAGCCGGGCAACCCCGTCTTTACCGATATAACCGCCATGACCTTTTACATTCATATCGCCTCCGGCACAGAAAGCTGTGTCGCCTGCACCAGTCAGTACGATTACACAAATATCCGGACGTTCACGACAAATATAGAGAGCATCGCTCATTTCGGTTGTCGTAGTAGGAGTGAAGGCGTTGCGATAACGTTCGCGATTAATCGTGATGCGGGCAATTCCTTTATAGAAATCAAACAGAATATCTTCGTATTCCTTTATTGTAGTCCATTCTCTTGTAGTTGACATATTATTTTTGCTTTAATTGATGATAATATTCTTTCAATAGACGAACGTCTTCATCTTTGTCGGTGAAGACCTCCATCAATATCGGTCGATTGACAGGATTGGGATCTGTGAAAATGTTCATCGCCTCTTCCAGTTCTTCCGTATTATGTACGCCCTGATAAAGGAAACCACGCTCGGTTGCCCAGCCTTGTGCAGATGTTTTATGTGTAGCAGTCACATAGCGGTGTGTCTTTTCCGACATGGATAAACCGGGTAAAGCCTGGAATATCTCGCCTCCGCCATTGTTCAGTAGCAGGATACGCAGGTTGCAGCCGAAGTTACTGTTCCAAAGAGCATTCATATCATAGAAGAAACTAAGATCGCCTATCGCGACAAAATTCAGTTTATCCGATGCTACGGCATAGCCGATCGCAGTAGACAGAGAGCCTTCGATACCGCTGGTTCCCCGATTACAACAAACTTCGACCTCTTCCGGTAAAGTAAACAATTGTGCATAACGAACTGTCGAACTGTTTGCCAAATGTAAGGCACACGGAGTGGGTAAGGACTTGATCAGTGTACCGATAGCTGCCATTTCGGAATAAGCGAACTCCGGTTCCGGAAGCCCTTTGGTATTGTTTTCCCATACTCGCGGAAACTCGGTCGTTTTATTTTCTAACAGATAAGCGATCTTTTCGAGAAACTCGAACGGGTCCATCTCGATTACAGTAGTCATTGAGCCATACAGGTCGGCTATCTCACCATCGGCCGAAACATGCCAATGCTCTTTAGGAGGATTTTCCCGGAGGAATTTCTTCAAACGTTTGGAGACGATGTGTCCTCCATAGGTAATTACCAGCTCGGGAACCATCTTATCCAGTGTATCTTTCGGCAGTGCATAGATTGCAGCATCGAAATTTTTGACAGGAATACCGGGTATTGTCTTATTGCTTGTATGTTCGGTCAGCCAGGTGAAATGCTTATAGAGCAATTTCGAAATCTTCTTCTCAAACAGATAGATCAGACTCATCTGGCCGACAACGATCATGCGTTTATTGTATTTGTTCAGCCGTTCGATCAACGTATTATATTCTCTGTCGTACACATTCAATCCCTGATAGCGGGTGATAACGCGCACTTCTGGCAACTCTGTCGTTGTGAACCGGAACAGAGGTTCGGAGATCGGAATATTGATATGTACCGGTCCTTTCCCGTGATGGTTCAGCTCCAGTAATGCTTCATTTACCAAACGATTACAATACCATTCGTCTTCATCCGTGTGTATCTCCGGCAGGTTAACCGATTTCTTTACCAGTGAGCCGAACACACCGGGCTGTGGTAATGTCTGCCCATCCATTTGTCCGATCCAGGCAGCAGGTCTGTCTGCGGAAATGACCACCAGAGGAATTTGCTGGTAAAAAGCTTCCGCCACGGCTGGGTGTATATTCAACAGGGCCGTACCTGAAGTACAGCAGACTGCTGCCGGCTTTCCTCCGTGCAAGGCCAGTCCGAGTGCAAAGAATCCGGCACTCCGTTCGTCGGTAACGGAATAACAGGAAAAGGACGGATGGTTTGCCAATGTATGAACGATTGGAGAGTTACGGCTTCCCGGGCACAATACGACTTTACTGATGTTATGCTCTTTCAACAGAGCAACGAGTTGAAGAATATTCTTTTTATCTGAATACATATCAAATTCTCATATTGGAGTTTATATGCAAAAGTAACCATAATATCTGATTTAATAATAAGGATATGTATCAAATCAACCTTACATTGCCTATTGTTTGTTGATGATTTCAATAGCTTTCTCCAATAATTCATCTTTTTTATTCCGTATACCTTTGATCGTCGGTTCGACGACAATATCGGGAACAATCCCGACCCGCTGGGTTGGAGTTCCGTCTGGATAATAGACTCCTATTCCGGAAATCATAGTTTGTAAACCTCCAGGTAACATAATGGAAGAAACATTGCCGTCGGCACCGGCTGTCGTACTTCCTATAATAGTTGTATTCCTTCCTGCTCTGAAAGCCATCGACGTATATTCGGCCTGGCTTTGGGTTAGTTCATTGACAAGTACTACCAGTTTTCCCTGATAAGTTTTATCAGCCGGTTGTATCTCTATTGGAGGAGTAAAAACAAATTCTCCAGGGTTGATACTATTGCCGGTGGTAAATTTCACGAATGGGCTTGGTGCTGAAACAAAATAAGAACCCAGCGAGAAAGGAACAAAAGTTGCAGGGTAATTGCGAATATCGATTATTATGCCTTTTGTCTTATTAAATGTATCTTTGATAGCCGGAATATCCTCATCTTTGATCGTTGCCAGTGTTATGTAACCAATATTTTCATCCAGCAACTTGTAGCTTTTGTCTGTACTGTTTTTATACCAATGGAAAATTTTCAGATCATTCCTCGGGTATAATTTAAGGTCTTTTTGTTTGGACTGTCCGGAAGCAATATATTGTAATCGGATTGTTTGGTCGTTCGATCTTAAAATATCTACAGAGATATCTCTTAACCTTGCAGCTTCGTTGGATGCAGGATAGTATTTCTTTATGTTTTTTATCAGATCTTCTATCGTTTTTCCATTTATGTGTGTGATCACATCACCGATCTTCAATCCTGCTGTTTCCTCTAGTTCCGAATTGTAATAATCTGTTACAACCAGTTTTCCTTCAATAAATCTTGTATGGAATGGGGGATAGTATATTCCTTTCCATTGATATATTTTATCAGCTCCATTCCACAGGTTTGCATGTGTATCGTTTACTTCCCCGATAAGTTGAACGGTGGCTAATTCATATTCCAGTTCGTCTTTTGCCTGAATGAACAGTGGAATATATTCTTTCAAAACACTGTTCCAGTCTTTATCTGTAATGTATGTATTAGGGAAGAAATAGTATACCATATTCCAGTATTTGTATAAAGATAATAATCTGAACGCAGAATCAGGGTATGAAGGATTGGCGTAGGCTTTCTCATGCCGGAATACTGGATTTCCGACACCGAGTGCCATACGAATATAGAAATGATGTCCCTGATATCTATTGGAATAGATATGATGCAGCATTTCTTTCAATTCTGCATTCATATCGCTTGCATCAATCCAGGATATATCTGGTTTTATATAGGCATCGAAGGTAACTTTTTTGTTTGTTTTTTCTTCTGGAACTTTACCGTATTTTTTTATCCACTCCAAAAGAACTTTATCTCTTTGGGCATGGTCAGTCACCGCAATATAGCCGGGTAACATCCTGAACAGCTCATAATCCCAGTTATAATTACCTTTTCCGACTTCAGGATGATGATATTTCAAAAATCCCCATATTTTCCCGAGTAATTCTAAATTAACTATTTGGTTTTCATCAGGATCTGGAATGAGTATCTTCGAACCAAGATCGAATTCCCTGTCCTGTTCGGCAGGTAAGAGCTTTTGCTCATAAGGTTTCAGTTTACTTATATCTTTCCCGTCGATGGTAATTTTCAGATCATCTAACCACATTTTTCCTTTTCCGGTCAGCATCCCACCGACTACAATCAGTTTGGTCTCGTCAGGGATCATATTCAGCGTTATCTCATATTTTTGCCAGTCAGTTGTTCCTTTCACTCCTTGTTGATACATATTGTCAAAAGCAATACTCGGATCGATTCGCATCCATAACCCAGCGTAACCGTCTGTCACATTTTCTGTTTTTATATAACCCGATAAGGTTATTTTGCTCCCCTCATAATTATGAGGTAGTGTGAGTGACAAGGCTTTAAAATCCGATTCCCCTTTTTCGTATTCTATAACAGCAGCATATTTTCCCCTTTTTTTGCTGATGGAATCCAGAGAGACTAGGTAATCGTGGCTACCGAAATTATTCCATTTAACAGGTTTTTGCTCCTTTATTTGTTCAAAATCCAGATTCAAATCCAGATTTGTTTCATTCGTTTGGCAACATACGGCCATAACCATTAATAGTAAGGAATATAAAAAAGGAGTAGTTTTCATGGCATGCTTTTTTTGTGAATAAGCTTGCGCAATATACATTTATTTCTGATAAAAGTATCCTGAAAAACTACATATTATAATTAAGAATAAACAAAAACAATTGTCTCATCATATGAAAACAATTGCTTTTGTAATCTGAAGCTAATAAATACTTTTACAACAAAGCTCTCATTGTTTGTAGTTTGTCTTCTGTTTCTTGCCATTCGTCACTTAATTCCGATGAAGACAGTAGTCCCCCACCGGCATAAAGCGTGAATGTATCGTCCTTGATATTCATGCAACGCAGATTAACATATAAATTCGTTCTGCCTTCCGGATTCAGCCAACCGATGAAACCGGAATAGTAACGTCGGTCGTATCCCTCATGGTCGAGAATAAAGCGATAAGCGTCCTTTTTGGGAAGTCCGCAAACGGCAGGAGTGGGATGGAGCAGACTGAGCAGGCTACCCAACTTCCGGTTGCTGTCCAGTTTGAATCTGAAATCGCTTTTCAGATGACATAGAGCTCCGGCACGTGCCGAATAAGGACCTTCCATCGTAGAGTCGATACCCAGTGAAGTCAGTTGATCGTGAATATAAGTAGACACTAACTGTTGTTCACGTATGTTCTTTTCGTCCCAATAGGTCGGCAGTTCCCCGTTTTGCAGAGGCTGTGTTCCGGCAAGAGCGACTGTGTGCCATTCGCCTTGCTCTCCGGAGAGAATAATTTCGGGAGTTCCTCCCAACCATGTTCCTGTTTGAGGAGTATGACAGAGATAGACGTACGAACGGATGTACTGTTCACAAGCCTTGTAAAACGCTTTGGCAGGAGAGAAGCCGGCTTTCCTGTCGAGTGTCAGACTGCGTGAAAGGACTAGTTTATCGAGCGTTTTCTCCTGCAAAGGTTTGATAAAGGAACCGAAACAATCGGTATAGTTGTCTTTTGTCTTTCTCTCGGATGAAATTTCAGTTTCATTCGGATGAAACTCTAAATCCATTCGGATGGAGTCATTCGGACAGCTCTCCGGTAACTCGGAATAATCGCGCCGGATCAGTACGATCGGACAGTCCTGGCTTACCCGAAAGGGAGCAATGACGAAACCCTGCTGTTCGTTCAGGTCTTCGATATCATATAAAAGGCAGGCAGAACCGGAAGCTTGCATGACGAACTTGGGAGAATCTTCTCCCGGAATCCGATAAATTGCAAAACTCCGGCCCTGCCTGATCAGTGTATCAATAATTTGGTACTTATTTGTTTCCTCTGAAATCATTTCTTTTTTAATATACTATTCACTACACGTATGGAAGATACCAGTTTGTCGGTAGAGGTAAACACATCCACGTTCCATACATGTGAAGAACGGCCTTTGTGGATAATAGTCCCTACGGCACGAACGGTATCTCCTTCATGGGCCGACGACATGTGGTTGCCGCTGACCTGCATGCCGACAACGATCTCGTCCGGTTTTGCCAGGATCATGGAACCCAGTCCGGCAACCGTTTCAGCCAGAGCCAGTGTGGCACCACCATGCAAGATGCCGAAAGGCTGGCGTGTACGTTCGTCGACTGGCATCGTTGCTTCCACACGATCCTCGGAGGCATAGGTATATTGAATACCCAGGTTACCCATCAAGGCATGTTTGGCACGCATATTCAGCTGGTCCAAAGGAACCTCTGTCGGTTTTATGGCTGCCAGGATCGCAGTCTCCACAGCTACTGCCACACCGTCCATGTCGTTAGGCAAGGTGGTAAAGTCCGTACAACTCTTCACTGAATCGCGGGCGTTACCCATCGCAACACTGGTGCCTGCAAGCTGCAACATCGGAACGTCGGCAATACCGTCGCCGATGGCAACAACCTGTTCAGTCGTTGTTTTCAGCTTTTCCATCAATACGCCCAGGGTGTTCCCTTTGTTGATGAACTGGGGAACCACTTCCAGGTAATAATCTTCCGACCGGAATACGTCCAGTACGCCATCCAACCGTTTCTTCCAATGATTTTCCAAACCAACCAATTCCTCTTCGTTGTCACTGGCGAGGACACATTTGCAGGGACTGAAGTCGACAGCCTCCGGGAAATTATCGACACCGATCACACGCATATTGTTCAGGGCTGCTTCTTCCTTCACATGCTTGTTGTCGGGTTTGTCGGTCAGGATATAATCTTTATGGTAAGTGAAAATGGCAAAATCGTTTTTCTTTGCTTTCTTGTCCAGATAGGGCAACATTTCCGGATTGATACGTTTTTCAAAAAGCAATTCACCTGTTTGTACATTGATGATCTGTCCACCGTTATATGAAAGAATGAAACCACCGTAGTGATCCAGTTCCAGAGCCTTAGCCAGCGGCATGACCCCGTTGGTCGGTCTGCCGGATGCCAATACAATATGTATTCCCATCTGCTGTACTTTCAGTAAAGCAGCCTGGGTACGGGCAGTTATCTCTTTATTACTATTGAGCAATGTCCCGTCTACGTCTAAAACTAATAATTTGTACTTCATGGCTTGCTGTTTTTTTTGTTTAGATGACAAATATACGAAAATACCGATTACGCTTTCATTAAATCGTCAATGAAATGTGCAACCCCGTCTTCATCATTCGTATATCGAGTAACCTGGTCAGCGTTTGCTTTTACGGGTGGCTGGGCGTTTGCCATTGCGACTCCGAGACCTGCAAATTGGATCATCGTAAGGTCATTATATCCGTCTCCGATGGCGATGACTTCTTCCTTTTTTATACGGACACGTTCCAAAAGGCGAGCCAGGGAGGCTGCTTTGTCTATTCCTTTGGGTACGACTTCCAGATAAAAGGCTTCCGAGCGGTACACATTGATACGTGCCCCGACTTCCTGGCGTAATCCTTCTTCCAGCGGAACCAGGTCTTCGGGCTCGCCAACGATCAGACATTTATCGGCAGGCAACTGCAGGTCGCGCAGGAAATTATCCGTCTCTTTCACTTTCATTTTAGTAAGGAAAGATTCATATTTGACATATTTGTCTTCCTTGTTTTCCGTCAGGATATATTTTCCGTTGTAGGAAAGGATGGTCAATCCGGCTTCGTGCGAACGTTGGTACAGCAGCGGCATCATGTCCGGCGGCAATGCCTGTTCGTAGAAAACCTTGCCGGTTTTTACTTCGATCACCTTGCCTCCGTTGAAAGAAAGAATGAAGCCGCCGAACCGTTCCATCTCCAGTGTCTGAGTCAGCGGAACGATTCCGTAGGTCGGACGTCCCGAAGCCAAAACGAGGTGGAGACCTTGTTCCTGCGCTTTTATCAGTGTATCCCGGGTATAAGGAGTTATTTCCTTTTTACTGTTTGTTAATGTTCCGTCCAGATCGAGGACTAATAACTTGTATTTCATTTTATATTTTGTTTTATCACAAGACCGTTTGCTATGATATATTTGTATAATTCTCTATAAAAGGCATGCTTTGTCAGGGTAGAGGCATCTCCCAGGATAATCAGTTTCATGCGAGCTCTTGTAATCGCGACGTTCATACGCCGGAGGTCGTTCAGGAAACCGATGTTTCCCTGCTCGTTGGCACGTACCAGGCTGATCATGATCACATCCCGTTCCTGTCCCTGAAAACCGTCTACCGTATGGACTGTAATCAGTTTGCGGAACGGTTTAAAAAAAGCATTTCGTTTGATCAGGCCGCGGATATACTGTACCTGTGATTTATAAGGGGAGATCAGTCCGAAGTCGATACTTTCATCCAGTACGCGTTCTTTGCTGATCTTTTCGATATAGTTTTGCAGCTGTTCTACTAGTAATACCGCTTCCTGTTTATTGATGCGGCTCAGGCTTTCGGATAACTGGTCTTCTTCAAAATCGCAGTCAGCCGTGTTGTACCATACAACCGGCGTGTCGTAGGCCAGTATTCCCCGATTCTTTACTTCCGGAGCAGCCTGTAATTCATCCTGATAAAACCAGTGGGAAGGGAAACGCATGATATCGTCGTGCATGCGGTATTGTATTTTCAGTAAAGAGACCGTATCCGGTTTGTTGCCGGCTACTTTCTGCATCAGGGTACGATCCAGTCCTCCGCGTGAAGCCTCTATACATTTAATTGTAGGAGGTAACTGATGATGGTCGCCGGCAAGGATGACCCGGTCGGCTTTACCGATAGCGATCCAGCAAGCAGCTTCGAGTGCCTGTGCAGCTTCATCGATGAACAGTGAGGTGAAATTGCGGTTGGTCAGTACCCGGTTGGCGGAACCGACCAGCGTACAGGCTACGACACGGGCTTCGCCGAACAGTTCCGAGTCGATTTTAACCTCCAGCTCTGTCGCTCTGAAACGAAGTCGGGAAAGCCGGTTGCGGGCTGTTTCCTTTTCACTATGATTCTTTTTACGTAGTGACGATTGTATTTCGCGGATGGCTTTGCGTATGCCCCACAGTTCGGTATAGTCGGGATGTGATTCGAAACGGCGTTCGTAGGTAAATGAGAGCATCTTGTCGTTTACCCGGGTAGGATTACCTATTCGGAGCACATTGATACCCCGGTCGACCAGCTTTTCCGAGATCCAGTCGACTGCCGTATTGCTTTGTGCACAAACCAATACCTGGTTCTCACGATGCAATGTTTCATAAATAGCCTCCACGAGTGTGGTCGTTTTTCCTGTTCCGGGAGGACCGTGTACGATCGAAACGTCTTTGGCTGCCAATACGTGGTTGACTGCTTCTTCCTGGGCGGTGTTCAGCCAGGGAAAGCGGATTGGAAACAGGCTGCGGCGTCCGGCTGGTGCCTTGCCGATCAGTATATCCCGTAAATCAGCCAGGCGGTTGTTTTTGGCTTTCATTACATTGGATAATGCCTGGAACATCGTTTTATAGCTTGTCTCATCAAAATAAAGCTGGACACCTAATGAACTGTCTGCCGCCTGCAAATCGAATAATGCAGAAGGTGTCGGCAAGATAACGACCATCCGGTCTTCCTGTACATAGCTGATAATACCTGAGAAATTGAAATAACGTGGATTCCCTGTCCCGTTCGTCGTGAAAAAGCATACCGGACGACCATACTCGAAATTATGTTCTATCTCTTTATCATCCCTGCGTTCTACCTCTATAACCAACTGATTCAGCGAATTGTAATAGCTTTTACCGGAAATGACAGGATACCAGCAAAGTCCCTGTTGTATTTTTCGGTGTATACCGATCCGTTCAGATTGTTGTCGGTAAGTTTCTTTTTCATATTCGTATTCCATTTGGAGAAGATCCAATTGGCGTTGCAGATCCGCGATCGGAGAGATTATAGGGGTTGTCGTCATATCACTTTAATTCAGGCGGCAAAGATATTACTTATCCGAATAACATCCTGTAACTTTTCGGTTAAAACTTACTTAGTAAGTAGCCTTCAACTTACTTGATAAGTAGGGTATAGGGTTACTTACTAAGTAGACGGAAGACTACTCGATAAGTAGATTGGGGCTTACTTGGTAAGTAGGTTTTTGCTTTCTTGATGAAAAGAATAAACAGTTATAAAAAAGTGAAACGGGTGGGGGTTTTTCTTATTTAGACTGTCATAAAAATAAGTCAGGAGAGCTTATTCTCCGGTAAACTGTAACGAAATAGTTGATATATATGAAAAGAGAACTTCTCATTGGGATGATTTTTTTGTTGGTGCTGCCTGGTTGCGGGTCTATGAGGAATATGAGCTCGGAAGACAGGGCTGGCTTCGGTGCACAGGTCGGTTCTTTTATCGGCTGGATGTTTGGCGGGTTGATCGGAGAGGCAATCGATGATGATCGGGGAGGTGAAATCGGTTCGTTCATCGGTACGGCAGTCGGTGGGATTGCCGGAGCATCGATTGCTGCCAATACGGGTGAAACATATGTAGAGCGGAGCAGACCGGCAAAATATACACCTTCCTCCCATGTGCTTCTTCCTGACCTCCGGATTGAAGATATTTTGCTGGAAGAGGATAGTCTTACCTATAACCAGAAGATCGATGCAGGGGAAACTTGCCGTATCTCCTTCGTGATCATAAATAACAGTTTTCAGGAAGCGGTAAATGTACTTCCTATAGTGAAAATCAGAGAGGGGCAACATTTGGAAATATCCGATCCTGTCCGGATAGCCAGGGTTTCAAAAGATGAGCCTGTAACATATGAAGTGACAGTACATGCTTCGCAAGAGTTGCAAACGGGTGAAGCTGTTTTCAGCGTACGACTGGAAGAGGGGCGAGGCAATGGAACGGAAGAAGAAACCTTTACGGTTGAAACGGTTGGTGTAGATAAATAACTGATAAAACCGGAAAGATTCAAGAAAAAGTGGGTACGTCAAAGCAACTTTTGACGTACCCACATATTTATAAAAGCATTTACCACTTATCAGGTAAAGATGATATTTTCTTTCGTAACTTCGTATTCGAATTATAGTGATAATATGTCGGTGTAGAAGAAGGAAAATAGTAAAGATCCTGCACTTTGTTATCTATTTCAACCTTATATACAGGCAAAGGCAATCTTTTCAGATCAGAACCAGGGTGGTAATATTCGTCATACTCCTCCAGTAAAGACATCCTTACTAAAGGAATAGGCGTGCCGTATAGTTTTTCCAATGAATGGAGAATATCCGGTCGGGTAACGATAAAACGCCGTGGAGTACTTTTTGCTGCATAGATGTATTCCGGTTGTATTAGGCCGTCGTTTGTTTGCCGGATGATTTCTACCAATGGCCGATCCAGATATGAACGCAGTTTCAGCATACAAACTTTTTCACCACCTGTAGCCGATATGCCATAAGCATCCGGTTGAAGTAGTTTGCCGGGGTCCAGGCTAAAACCTTCCAAGCGGAGAGGCGGATGTATTTTACTCTCCTCTTTTTTCCAATGACTGTCACCTAGCCATTTCGGAATTGGTGACATGGAGAGCAGCCCGGTCATAATAAATACACTGATACATATATATACTCCTGTATCCGTTATTTGTATCCACTGACCTTTACCCCAACGGCAGGGAAGAGGTTGTGGCTTACTCTTGTCTGTATACACCCACTTCCGGCGAACTATTCCTGCTGTGAGACAAACTCCCCGCACTGATAACAGGATTAAGAGGAATACTACATAAATGGTTGTAGGTACCCATAATTCCGGATATTCTATATTGAAAAAACTATCTTCATCTTCCGGTATCGTTGCAAGGAATGTCTGATAGTGATGTCCCGTCTGACGAATTTGGACAGAGGGAACAAAAGTCGGAGAGATAAGTTTGGTGATAAGCGTATCGGAATAACAATAATCCAGTTTGAGTGAGTCGTTGTGAGAATAGACAGATACGGAATGTAAATCGGAAATACCTTCCGGCTGGTGAGTCCGGATATATTCGAGTGAGGGAAGTGCGCGCCCTAGCAAATCATCGTTTTCAGATATCCGGATTTCCGGTGGTGAAGAAGGTGGAGGTGATTCAAATATCTGTATTTTAGCCACTAATAATAACGCTACGAGTATCGCTGACCCGTAGAAAACAATTTTTTTCCTTTCCATAAACAATCTTTTATTTTTAATTCATTTAGTTTCCCCCCTATGGCGTTGGGCGCTGCGAATTTATTATATTCATTCTGAATTTAGCGAAACGTATAACATAAATTACAAATCATTTGGTATCTGTCGTTTCAACTGAAAACAAGTGATAATTTTGATCATATAAAGTCTGGGAATTAATAAAATCATTACCTTTGTCGCAATCTAACGCGTAAAACATAATTATCATGGATAATACAACAAAATCACAGATAATATCCCTTATACATCAGGAGGTAATTCCTGCTATTGGCTGTACGGAGCCTGTTGCTGTAGCGTTGGCTGCTGCTAAAGCTGCCGAAGTTTTAGGACACTGTCCCGAAAAGATCGAAGTGTTGCTTAGTGCAAACATTCTGAAAAATGCGATGGGAGTGGGAATTCCCGGAACCGGAATGGTAGGATTGCCTATTGCTGTCGCTTTGGGTACGCTGATCGGAAAGTCGGCTTATGAGTTGGAAGTCCTGCGGGATATAACCCCGGAAGCATTGGAAGCCGGGAAAGCTATGATTGACAATAAGATTATCCATATCGCTCTAAAAGAAAATGTCGACAAATTATATATAGAGGTTATTTGTACCGCCGGGGAGGAAACATCCAAGGTCATCATTTGCCACGAGCATACACATATAATATATGTAGAGAAAAACGGAGTGGTGCTGACAGATCTGCGAAAAGATATATCCTGCGACGCTGTATGCCATGAAGAGGAACTGAAATTATCCTTCTCTACCGTTTACGAGTTTGCGATGGGAATGCCACTCGATGAAATACGTTTTATCATTGAAACAGCCGATCTGAATAAAAAAGCCGCGCAAGCCTCCATAAAAGGCCATTACGGTCATACCGTCAGTAAAACTGTATCCGGAGAATACGGACGGAAATATATGGGTGATTCAGCCTATACACATATGTTGACAATGACGGCTGCCGCCTGCGATGCCCGTATGGACGGAGCCATGATTCCGGTTATGAGTAACTCCGGTAGTGGAAACCAGGGTATTGCAGCCACATTACCGGTTTTATCTTTTGCTGAAGATATCAATTGTTCGGAAGAGCAGCTGATACGTGCCCTGACGCTTAGCCATCTGATGGTTATTTATATTAAACAGAGTCTTGGACGGTTGTCTGCCCTTTGCGGTTGTGTGGTTGCGGCTACCGGTTCCAGTTGTGGTATTACTTACTTGATGGGCGGTAATAAGACACAGATCTCGTATGCGATCAAGAATATGATCGGAAATATTACAGGTATGATTTGCGACGGGGCTAAGCCCAGTTGTGCATTGAAAGTATCGAGTGGTGTTTCTACTGCTATGATTTCTGCTTTGATGGCGATGGAGAATAAGGTGGTAACTCCTGTTGAAGGTATTATCGACGAAGATGTGGATAAATCTATCTCGAACCTGACAGCGATAGGCTCCCGTGGAATGGAAGAAACAGATAAATTGGTATTAGATATTATGACAGGCAAGTCTTGCTAAAAGATTGTTTTTGTTCATTACTTTGACCTCTCAACCTCATTTAATTGGGATTGAGAGGTTTTTTTGTACCTTATAAGTTCTACTATATAAATTTTGTCAATAAATACATCGATAAATTCGATCGGTTTCTGTAACTCTTTCGTGCGTTCAAATGTTTATCTTGTAAAGGCGTTAAGATCATGGAATATATGCTGTGTAATATATGATACAGTTTAAGAGGAATGTAGCTCTTACTTTTGTATATGTCACCGTAGTTAAAATTTAAGTTCATCAAACAATAAACCGACAATCGCCATGAAAGAAAAAATTGAACAATTGTCAGCTCTGAATCATCAAGCAGAGCTGGGAGGCGGCGAAGACCGTATCGCAAAACAACACGCAGCGGGTAAACTGACTGCCCGTGAAAGAATCGAATTACTTCTTGAAAAAGGAAGCTTTGTGGAAGTCGACAAATTTGTAACCCATCGTTGTACAGAGTTCGGACTGGAGAAACAGCGTCCGCTGGGCGATGGGGTAGTGACAGGTTACGGCTTGATAGGTAAACGTACGGTATTTGTCTTTGCCCAGGATTTTACGGTATTCGGCGGTGCTCTTTCCGAGACATATGCACGGAAGATCTGTAAGATCATGGATATGGCGATGCAATTGGGTGCACCGGTGATCGGTCTGAACGATTCAGGCGGAGCACGTATCCAGGAAGGTGTACGTTCGCTGGCAGGTTACGCAGAAATCTTTTTGCGCAATTCGATGGCATCGGGAGTTATTCCACAGATCAGTGCGATCATGGGACCGTGTGCCGGAGGTGCAGTCTATTCGCCGGCTCTGACCGATTTCATCTTTATGGTGAAAGATTCCAGCTATATGTTTATTACGGGGCCGGAAGTAGTAAAGAGTGTGACACAGGAAGAAGTGACGATGCAGGAATTGGGAGGCTCGGAAGTGCACAGTAGTCGTTCCGGAGTCGCTCATTTCACAGGAGATAACGATATGGATTGTATCCTGAAGATACGCGAACTCATGTCATTCCTTCCAAGTAATAATATGGAAGAACCTCCGTTCATCCCGACGACCGATAGTGCGAACCGGATCGATGAACAGTTGAATAATCTGATTCCGACCAATCCGAATCAGCCTTACGATATGAAAGAACTGATCGAGTCGGTTGCCGACGATCATAATTTCTTTGAAGTACAGGAAGAATATGCCAAGAACATCGTTATCGGATATATCCGTTTGAATGGAAAAACGATCGGTGTTGTAGCTAATCAGCCCGCTGCCCTGGCAGGAACGTTGGATATAAATGCTTCCGTGAAGGCGGCCCGTTTCGTCCGTTTCTGCGACGCTTTCAATATCCCGCTGTTGACATTGGTGGATGTGCCGGGATTCCTTCCGGGTGTTCACCAGGAATATGAAGGTATTATCCGCCACGGGGCAAAATTGCTTTACGCTTATTGTGAAGCGACAGTTCCGAAAGTAACGGTCATTACCCGCAAGGCATACGGCGGGGCTTATGATGTGATGAGCTCCAAACATATCCGTGGTGATATCAATTTTGCTTATCCGACTGCCGAGATCGCTGTCATGGGACCGGACGGTGCTGTGAATATCCTTTTCCGTAAAGAACTGAAGAAAGCCGAAGACGTAGAAAAGAAACGCAAGGAATTGCAGGATGATTACCGTGAGAAATTCGCTAATCCCTACCGCGCAGCCGAACTGGGCTATGTGGACGAGATCATCGAACCGTCGGGAACACGTGCCCGCCTGATCCGCAGTTTCGAACTGCTGGCTAATAAGCGGCAATCCAATCCGCCGAAGAAACATTCCAATTTACCACTTTAATACGCGAACGATTATGATAAAGAAAGTATTAGTAGCCAATCGCGGCGAAATTGCGATGCGAATCTTTCGTACCTGCCGCGTAATGAATATACCGACCGTTGCGATCTATACACATGTAGACCGGGGCGCCTTGCATGTACGATATGCCGAAGAAGCCTACTGTATCTCGGAAGATGAAACAGACACTTCTTATCTGAAACCCGACCTGATCCTGGCAATCGCCAAGAAGACCGGTGCCGCTATCCATCCGGGATACGGTTTCCTATCTGAAAATGCAGATTTTGCCCGCAGATGTGAAGAAGAGGGCGTCATATTTATTGGTCCGAGTGCCGATGTTATTGCCAAAATGGGGATCAAGACCGAAGCCCGCAAGATCATGAAGGCAGCCGGCGTACCTGTCGTTCCCGGAACAGAAGAGCCGGTTAACAATATAGCCGAAGTGCGCAAGGTGGCTAAAGAGGTCGGTTATCCGATCATGCTGAAAGCATTGGCCGGCGGAGGCGGTAAAGGCATGCGTCTGGTTCGTGATGAAGAAGGGCTGGAAGAAGCTTTCCGTCTGTCGCGCTCCGAAGCCGGAAATTCATTCGGGAATGATGCTATTTACATTGAAAAATATATTGAGAATCCGCATCATATCGAAGTACAGGTTTTGGGAGATAAATATGGGAATGTGATCCATCTCTATGAACGTGAATGCTCTATCCAGCGCCGTAACCAGAAAGTGATCGAGGAATCGCCATCACCTTTTGTAAAGGAAGAGACGCGCAAGAAGATGCTGGCTGTTGCTGTGGAGGCTTGTAAGAAGATCGGTTATTACAGTGCCGGAACGTTGGAATTTATGATGGATAAAGACCAGAATTTCTATTTTCTGGAAATGAATACCCGCCTGCAGGTGGAACATCCGGTGACGGAAGAGGTTACGGGTGTCGATCTGGTACGCGATATGATCCTGGTGGCTGCCGGTAATCCGTTGCCATACAAACAGGAAGATGTAGAGTTCAGAGGGGCGGCCATCGAATGCCGTATCTATGCGGAAGACCCGGAGAATAACTTTATGCCTTCGCCGGGTGTCATCAAGGTTCGTGAAGCGCCCGAAGGACGTAATGTACGTCTGGACAGTGCCGCTTATGCTGGATTTGAAGTCTCTTTGCATTACGACCCGATGATCGCCAAGCTGTGTACCTGGGGACGTAACCGCGAATCTGCCATCTCCAATATGGCACGTGCGTTGCGGGAATATAAGATTCTGGGGATCAAAACGACGATCCCGTTCCATCAGCGTGTCTTACATAACGAGACGTTCCTGAAAGGGAATTACGATACTACTTTCATCGACACCAAGTTCGATAAAGAAGATCTGAAACGTCGTCAGAACAACGATCCGCTGGTTGCCGTAATTGCTGCGGCCATCAAGCATTTCGAACAGGAGAAGGAGGCCTCTGCCCGTATGACAACAGTTCCGCTGGTAGGCGAGTCTTTATGGAAATATTACGGTAAACTGCAGATGACTGCCAATAACTATTAAAAGGAGGATCTGATTATGTCAAAAGCATTAGCAACCTATTTTGCAACAGTGAATGATATGCCCGACACCGAATTCAAGGTGGAAATACTGGAAGACGGCCCGGTAAAGAAAGTCTCCGTAAACGGCAAGATATATAATGTAGATTATAATGTGGGAGGGGATAGCATCTATTCCATCATCCTCAATCATAAATCGCACGGTGTTCAGATATCCAATGTGTCCGACGATGTGTATGAAGTAAAGAATAAAGGCGATTATTTTCAGGTACAGGTAATCGACGAACTGAAGAAGATGCGCCTGTCGCGTATCCAGTCGGTGGCTGTCGGTCGCCAGGTGATCACTGCACAGATGCCGGGCGTGATCCTGAAAGTGAATGTGAAACCCGGCGATGAAGTGACAGCCGGAACTCCGCTTTGCGTATTGGTTGCCATGAAAATGGAAAACGAGATACGTAGCCCGATAGACGGGGTAGTGAAGGAGGTCTATATTACCGGTGGCGACAAAGTCGCTGTCAACGACAAAATGTTGGTGGTCGAATAAGTGCTATTTACCGTTTTTACTAAACAAATGCAAATTTGTTGTTGTTCTTATATAAAGCTTACATAATATAAACCAATAGAATTAGAGTTATGGAAAACAAAGAACAACCTTTAGTAGAATTGAAAGCAATGGATAAAGGTCCGTTGTTAGTGAAAGGTCCGGTAAAACTGATTACACCCGATGGAAAAGAAATGATCATGGAAAGAACGGCGATTTGCCGTTGTGGTAATTCAAAGAACCAACCGTTTTGCGACGGGTCACATATGAAATTGTAACAAAACCGATTCAGAGGTAGGTATAAATTCGTTTACATCTACCTCTAATTATGTTTGGACTTAAGTTTTCCGGCAGATATTTTTAGTCATTATTTATAGAGAATTGGTTCATCTGTTGTTAAGTATTTGATTATTTTATTTGTGTAATGAAATAATAACTATATTCGCGACGTTAAATAAAAATATATTATTCTTAATTGTTTAAGACGCTAGTTATTAAAAAAGAAAGTTATGAAGAAAAATTTATTGTACTTATTTACAGTGCTTTGCACATTGAGTTTTTTTACTGCTTGTAGTGATGATGACGATGATAAGTCGGATGACGGCTGGAAGGCCGTATCTGCTACTTATAAGGCAGAAACATTAATTTTGAACGGAACAGAAGGTAAGGCTTCATCAACGGAAACAGTTAAAGTGGATGCCACTTCTGCTGAAGCAGCATCTGTTACCTTAGGTAATGTTGTTGTTGGTGAACCGGAAGTTAAGGTAGATGCCAAATTAACAAAGGCAGCTGACGACAGCTATACCTTAACAGGTGAAAATTCAAATTCAGACCGCGTTGTATCTATTCAGGGTACAGTTAAATCTGGTAAATTGACTATTACTGCATCTGTGAAAATAACCTCTCCGGTTGTAGGTGCCTGGAATTTGACAATTGCTAACGGTATGGCTGATGTTTTTGCTAATATTGAGCCGACAAGCGAAGCGAGCGCTATGATTTCAGGAATGGTTCAACAATTAGGGGCACTTATCGCTCAAAAAGTAGAATCTGTAACTGTCACTTATGGTGAAGATGGTAAATTAGGCATTGCCTTTAAAACTACTGCTGCAGGGAATAGTAGTGTTGCAGGTATAATCGGTTTGCTTGATCCTCGTTATTATGTAAAAGATGGCCAATTATATTTAGCTATTAATAAGAGCATAATGACTATGGGCGAAACGATGATGGGGGCAGAAATGGCAGCTGCTATAAAGTCTTTGTTAGTGGAAAATGGAGAATATTATGCTTTACCTATTAATATGAAGGTTGAAAATAATAGTGCACAATTCTATGTGTCCAAAGATCTTATTACAAAGGTATTGCCGGTAGTAATACCGTTACTGCCTGCTGAAGTTGCACCTTATATTCAAATGGTTACACCTGTAATTGAGAGTGCAACAGTTGTTGATTTTGGTTTGGGCTTTACGAAATAAGTTTATCATTATTTAGATAATAAAATGGGAGTTATCGTTAAGCGATAGCTCCTTTTTTATTTCTGATAATAGAATTGTTCTTTGCTTTGATTAGTTCTGCGTTTAAAACGCAGTATTTTGCCAATAGAGTGGCATAACTTTGTCACTATACTGGCAAAAACTTTTTATAAGGGAAATAATAACGGATCTCTATTGATTCATTAAAAGTAAATAAGAAGCTCTGCTTTTTATTTCTTAATAAGTGTTTTTACCCCTTGTTTTTTAAACGGTCTTTATCAGTGAAGCTGTTTTTACATAAATAATTAGAACTTTAAGAAAACCAAACTTAAGCCCATTTGTCAAAAAATCTCGTTATCTTCGTGCTGACTAATGAATGTATTATTACTAATTAAATGGTATTAGTTTACTAGAAAAATTTATGAAAACAAAATTACTGTATGTATTTAGCATGCTTTGTATGCTGAATTTGTTCATCGGTTGTAGCGATGACGACAAGGTTGAACCTATCGGAACAGGATTTGACGGAGTGTATAAAGGTGCTCTGGATGTTGACCTGGATGGTGCAAATGTAGGCAAAGGTCTTCCTCAGAAAGTGTATGTAACCAAAGTTGGTGATAACCAGATCAAGATGGAACTGAAGAATTTCAGTTTCGGTGCAATGGCTCTTGGAAACATCTCTGTTGATAAATGTAATGCAGAGATGCAAGGTGAAAACGCCTGTAAATTCGATGGTGAACAAAAATTGTCTTTGCCTGTCGTTGGCGATTGTGATGTTGTAATGAACGGAACGATCGTTGGCGAAAAGCTCGAAATGGTAATCAACGTAAAAGCAACTCAGGAAGGTGCCGCCATCACAGTCAAAGTAGACTTTAGCGGTACGAAGCTGGCTGCTGATCAGAGCTCGGAAGCTAAAATTACAGAAGTTACTTTCGATAATGAAGCGGTAACTCAGCAACCGGTTATCGATGGTACTAATATTACTTTTATGGTTGCTGATGATATTCAGCCGGAAGTCTTAGCTGCATTAGTTCCTACTATCAAAGTTTCGGATAAAGCAACTATTACTCCCGCCAGTGGAGTTGCTCAGGATTTTTCATCACCTGTTACTTATACTGTGACATCTGAGGATGGTATTGTAATGGCAAAATATACTGTGTCAGTGGGAGGTAAACAACGTATTTACTCTTTAGATCAGTGGACAGAATTGGATGCAGGAAATGGAACCAATCCAAAATCAAAATACTTTTCACCAGAGCCTCTCTCTGAACTTGCAACCAGTTCGGCCGGAGGGGCTTATTTATGTGCTTTTGGATATGAAGGGGGGTTACCTGTTGTTGAAACAAATGACGCAAAAGCAGGAAATGCAGCTGCCAAATTGATCACTTTGGATACAAAAGGTGCAGCCTTTGGTATGGCACCAGCTTTAACTTCTGGTTCTTTATTCTCTGGAAAATTTGAACTGAATTTGTTTGACCAGTTAGCTAGTACTAAGTTCGGTATAATGTGTGATAAGAAGCCTTTGTTGTTTAAAGGATATTATAAATATACTCCGGGTGAATTATACATTGATGCTACGGATAAAAATAATATTGTAGAACATCCTGAATTAACAGACGAATGTAGCATAAAAGGAGTATTGTATGAAGTTTCAAGCGAAAGCGAATCATTAGATGGTCACACAATCGGAACATCAGATAAAATTGTAGCAGTAGCAGAATTGGAAGACAGAACTGCGAAAGCTGAATATACACCATTTAGTCTTGAATTTAAATTTCAGGCAGGTAAAACTTATGATGCAACCAAATTGTATAAGTTAGCTCTGATTTGTTCATCTAGTAAAGATGGTGACAAATTTATGGGTGCTGCTGGAAGTACTTTGATTGTGGATGAATTGGAAGTCGTATTTTGAGTAATCTGAATATAATTTAATAAAATAAGAAAGGGTTTCGTATCTGATACGAAACCCTTTCTTATTTTATAGTTCAGTTATCCTTTACCTCGGTGCCCTCTGATACAAATAAATGGCAATAAACGTATAAAGAATATTAGGAATCCAGGCGGCTACCATCGGGCTTACATAGCCGTTAATGGCGAAGGTCGATGTGACGGTCGTAAACAGGATATATGAGAAGCTTAATGCCAGACCAATACCAATGTTCAGTCCCATACCTCCTTTGATCTTACGCGATGAAAGGGAGGCTCCGATGGAAGTAAGGATAAACGCTGCCATGATAGAGGCAAAACGCTTGTGATATTCGATCTGGAAAGTCTGTATATTCCCGATACCACGTGTTTTCTGGCGTTCGATGTAAGTGGCCAGTTCCGGCGACGTCATCGTTTCACAGTCGGTTGCGGAGATCAGGAAGTCGGACGGGATGATCGTCAGTGTCGTGTCCTTACGGGAGCCCTCGGAGATATGTTCGCGCATTCCTTCAAAGTCGCGGATCATATAGTCGATAACAGTCCATTTATACAAAGAGTCGTATTTGATGGAATTGGCTGTCAGTTTAGAGATCAGCTTTTTTCCTTCGAAATGTTCGAGCGAGAAGCGGTAACCCATATTCGGACGCGAGTCGTAACGGTCGAAATATGCGATCACACCCGGCTCCACTTCGATCTGGATGTTACGGGCAGACTCCACCTTCTTATTTCGGATATATTTATTCTGAAAATCGATACGTGTGATATTAGCCGGGGGGATGATAAACGCACTTAGTACAAAGCTGGCAATCGCAATGATCCCGGCCGAAATAGCATACGGCAACATAAGTCGCCGGAAACTCATTCCACTGGCAAGCATGGCAATGATCTCCGAGTTATCTGCCAGCTTGGAGGTAAAAAAGATTACCGCAATAAACGTGAACAGCGGACTGAACAGGTTGGCAAAATACGGAATGAAGTTCATGTAATAATCCAGGATGATTGCCCGCAAAGGTACATCCGGCTTCAGGAACTTGTCGATCTTCTCGTTTATATCGAAAACCACCGAGATAGAGATAATCAGAATAATCGCGAAAACATATGTTCCGAGAAACTGCTTGATGATATACCAATCTATCCGTTTTAATTTAAAATTCATTATAATCTATTATTTAGTTGCTGTACCATGCCGCTTTTCCACGTGGCAAAATCGCCGGCTATGATATGCTTGCGTGCCTCTTTTACCAGCCACAGGTAAAAAGCCAGGTTATGGATAGAAGCGATCTGCAGGCCCAGCAGTTCGTTCACTTTGATCAGGTGATGCAGATATGCTTTGCTGTAAAGCGTATCCACATACGAGTGTGCATCCGGATCAACGGGGGAGAAGTCGTTTTCCCATTTCTTGTTGCGCAGGTTGATCGTGCCATATTGCGTGAAGATCTGTCCGTTGCGTCCGTTACGGGTCGGCATGATACAGTCGAACATGTCTATACCACGTTCGATTCCCTCCAGCAGGTTGATCGGCGTACCGACTCCCATCAAATAACGGGGTTTGTCTTTGGGCAGTATTTCATTGACTACCTCGATCATTTCATACATCTTCTCTGTCGGTTCGCCGACAGCCAGACCACCGATGGCATTTCCGTCAGCACCTTTCTTTGCCACATTTTCAGCAGCATGACGGCGCAGGTCAGGATATACGCAACCTTGTACGATGGGGAAGAGGCATTGCCCGTAACCATATTTCGATTCGGTAGAGTTGAAGCGTTCGAAACAACGGTCCAGCCAGCGTTCGGTCAGCCCCAAAGATTTTTTTGCATAATCGTAATCCGCATCTCCCGGGCAGCATTCATCGAAAGCCATAATGATATCGGCACCGATGATGCGTTGGATATCCATTACTTTTTCCGGGGTGAAGAGGTGTTTCGAACCGTCGATATGCGAACGGAATTCGGCTCCTTCCTCATGCAATTTGCGATTGTCGGAAAGCGAGAACACCTGGAAACCTCCGCTATCGGTCAGGATAGGACGGTCCCATGTATTGAATTTGTGCAATCCGCCTGCTTTCTCCAGGATTTCAAGACCCGGACGCAGGTAAAGATGATAGGTGTTACCGAGGATGATCTGGGCATTGATATCCTCTTTCAACTCGGTCATGTGGACGCCTTTCACTGTGCCTTGTGTTCCGACAGGCATAAAAATGGGCGTCTCGATTACCCCGTGATCGGTAGTAATCAAGCCCGCCCTTGCATTTGTTTTAGTATCGTTGTGTTGTAATTCGAATTTCATTCTGCAAAATTTGCAGCAAAGGTAGTATTTTTCTATCAGAATCCGAAGTCATCGACTTCTACGTTTTTGACTTCTTCCTCTTCCGGTAAAACAATGGTCTGATGCACTACATTCGACTTTACGATAATAGCCCGCATCGGACGCACCGGACAGATCGATTCGCATCCGCCACAACCTACACATAAGTCAGGGTTTACCTGCGGAATGGTCAGTGTCCCTTCATAAGGCACCATGTGTACAGCCTGTGTCGGACAGTGTTCGGAGCAGGCACCGCAATCAGTTCCTTCCGTCTTCACAATACACCGGTTGATAAAGAAGGTTGCAATACCCACCTGTAACGATTTCTTTTCTTCCACAGTGATTGGTTTGAGAGCTTCTGCCGGACAAACTTCCGAGCATATCGTACACTCATAATTACAATAACTGCTGATGTAAGCCATACGTGGCTTCAACAGATAATCGAAACCATATTCCAGTCCGGCAGGACGT
The DNA here is from genome assembly GCF_900128505.1 of Parabacteroides timonensis. Taxonomy (NCBI): domain Bacteria; kingdom Pseudomonadati; phylum Bacteroidota; class Bacteroidia; order Bacteroidales; family Tannerellaceae; genus Parabacteroides; species Parabacteroides timonensis. The sequence continues at coordinate 965,007 of NZ_LT669941.1, read as the reverse complement.
AATACCTGGCTCGGACATTTCACGACGCAGATATGGCATCCCGTACATTTGTCTTTGAAACGTTCCAGGCTCAATGATCCGGGAGGGGTGATGGGCGGCCATTTTTTGCGTCCTTTTCTCTTTCTGTTACCATTTCCGTTTCCATGACCTTTAGCTTGTTCGACACCTTCCGCAATAGCCGATACGATTGGCAGCGTGGCTGCAACAGTTGCTCCGGTTGCCAGGAAAGTACGGCGGCTGTTTACTGCCGGTTGCTGTTCCATTTTCATTGCAGCTTCAGTAATCGCTTTCTCTTCTTTCCGGAAAGGAGGGTTGAAACGATATTGCAGACCACCTTTGGAACAAGAAGAAACGCAGTTGAAGCAATCCACGCAACGAGAAGTATCGACAGTCAGATTCTTAGCGTCGATCGCTTCTGCTTTGCAGGTATGTTCACAGTTTCCGCAATGGGTACAAGCCTCTTTATCGAATGAAATACGGAAGAATGAATAACGTGACACCAGGCTAAGCAATGCACCTACCGGGCATAATGAGTTACAAAACAAACGTCCGCGGAAAATAACCAAAACGGCAAAAATAACCAGAGTCACAATACCTGACACCAGGCCGGCAATACTTACTGTACTGATCGTTACATGAAACAATGAATAGTTATCCATTTTCATCAGCCAGTCGGCCAATACATTATTCCCCCACATAACAGAAGGACGGAACAGGTTTGCCGCAATGCGTCCGAAGTTACTATACGGATCGAGCAACAGACATAAACCGGAGAATCCCAGTAGGGCTGTTATCGCAGTTGCCGCCAGCAACACATATCGTACCCAGTTCAATGGCTTATGATATTTAAATCGCCGTACCCCTTTTTTCTTCTTTTTCCCTATGCAGAACAGGCGGTTGATGATATCCTGGAAAACTCCCGCAGGACATAATACCGAACAGTAAATACGTCCGAATACCAATGTCAGGAGAAATAATACGGCTACAATTCCGAACATGCCCGCAAGGATAGCCGGCAATAACTGTACATGCAGTAACTTGTGTACACCGACCGGCATCTTATTTGTGAAGTCCAGAAAGAAAAGAAGTATAGGTATGAAAAACAGGGCTGCGAGGAATACCCGCAGTCCTTTTAAGTAATTAGGTCGCTTCATTTATATTTTAATACGTTTGATATTGATTTTCTTCAAATCCGTAGATCCCAGTTTAAGCTCTTCGCCTTTGCCGATATGGCCCACTGCTTCCATGTCCAGTTTCTTTACCTGGTTGAATAAAGCGAGGGCTGCCGTGTCGATTGCAACGATGTTAGGAGATACAATCATTGATTTCAATGTCGCTACATCGGCTGCACTTTTGCCCTGTGGTCCGTTCTGGTGCATCATACGGTAAGCATCCACGATATTCAGAACCGGTTTCTTTTGCCAGGTACAGATGTCGGCGATACATTGCTGCAAGTCGTTCTGATGGAAGAAACGACGGTCCCATACGATACCCATGTAATTCTTCATGGCACAGGAAAGTTTTGCCCCGCCATGATTCTTCAGGATAGGCACATTGATCCAGGCGTCCGCTTCGATCAGTGCTTCGTGTATCTTGGCAGACTTTACTTTTACTCCGTTGGGGATGGATACTTCTTTGAAATATTTCTCATCGTTGGCAGGCATGATGATACCTCCGGCTTCTTTCACGGCTGCAGCTATACCACTGCTCTCATAACATTTCTGCCAATTATCGCAGGTATGGTCGAAAACAGTTACTTTCTCTGCTCCGGCTGCCAGGCATTTTTTTACCAATGCTTTGATAAGTTGCGGGTTGGTATTTCCAGCCAGTTCCGGTGTACGGTCCCATCCGATGTTCGGTTTGATAACCACTTTTTGCCCTTTCTTGATGTAATTACCGATTCCCCCCAGGGTCTCCAATGCTTTATCGAGCATAGCCTCAGGTTCGCCACCCATCACAGCTACCATTTCGGGAGCCTGCTCTACTGCCATTGTGTTGGTTGACAATGCTGCTTGCAGCCCTTTAAAGTCTATGGATAATGCGGCACCAGCTACTACACTGGTCTTTAAGAAATCACGACGTTTCATTTTGTTGTAATTGGTTATTAGAATTGTTTATAGATGTAACAAAGGTAGTAATTCTCTGAATTATAGTGTATCTTTGCCCGTAAAAAATATTAATTTAATGGATTTATATGCTTATATATCATTGCATTCCTTCGTCGAAGGATGCATGGGGACAACCGGGGAACCGGCACTTATTTTACAGGCTGATAATTTATTATATACCGTTCTTCAGGAAGAATATCAATATGGATTGTCACTGCTTCGGAAGGCGATAGGAGAGTATGAAATACAAAAAGGGATTCCGGCAGAAGAGAGCAAACAGGCTATTCCTTTTTTTCGTGAGAAGCGTCGTATGCTGATCGGGCCGGAAATGGATATTTATAAATTGTCTTTCTATGAAAATGAAACGGAGCTCCCGGAAATGGTAAAATCCGCTAAACAAGCCTACCTGCGTTTGTCTTTCGATTATGAGCAACTGGCGGAACATTGCCTTTTCGAAAACATGTTTCTGGTTCGTTGTAAATACGATGAAAGACAGATACTCGATAACTTTATTGTGCAGATGGAACGTGAATACGATAAGTTCTTTTTCGATGATGAGCACAGTGGCTTTACATCCGATTCCCGCTTCTTTTCGCTTTTATGTAATGCTTGTCTGGAAGTAAAGGAACCGTCGTGTGCACCGGAGAAAGAATGGAGGCTGGCAGTCCTTCGTAGTCCGGTCGATGCCGGTTACCGGTATGAGGATGGACAATTGAGACCTTTCGTTCCCATTTCTTTGCCGTTGAATGCTATCCGTAAAGTCACTTTGCTCGACAGTGAAAAAGAAGAATTGAACTTTAGTGCCCTTGCCGGTTTTATGCAACGCATCGGTTTGTCACCGGAACGTTACCTGGAAGGATTGCTGGAAGAATAACTAATTCATATTTACATTTTGCTATTTTATCTCCTTAGCCAGTCTTCTGTATGAAGGCTTGGTTAAGGATATCTTTTTTTATGCGTTTCTCCCGGCGTTCAGTAAATACAGAAAGATAACCTAAAAGCTGAACTGATAAATTTTTGTTCTTTATCTGCTGATGACCTGCCGGAAAATTAAAGTACCTGTTAGCCTTTACCACCGAAAGACAAACATATTGTCATTAGATGTTGAGTTCGGTTTTTTCTCGTTATAGAGATAAAAAGGGAAGATTTCGATCCGTTTTCTTATCCGAAGAGACCATTTCTTGCTTTTACCTGCCGGTGTATTCCCGTCACCCGGCAGGTAATTCAATTTCTCTGCCGGGTAAATCTGTATCAGCTGCCGGAAAAAATAAATTATGAGCCGGGTGAAGAGAACTATGACCGTGCAAAAAAGGTTTATAGGGGAAGAAATGGGAGCGGAACAGGGTGAAATTACCCTGAAAGCGTTCTCCATGGAAAAAGTGATGTTACAAATAATGGAATAAAATGATATATTTGATTTTAATTCCTGTAAAAGTATAACATTTTGATTTACTAATATAACCAATCATGTATGGCAATAACAAAAGAAAACAATCAGAAGAAAAAAGGGCTTTTTCTGCATGAATATGTCGGTCGACGGGCAGAAAGCAAGCGACTGATGGGAAAAGACAGTACGGCTGATCTTTATCAGGCAGCCGGTCATCATTTCTTTGTCTTCCTGGGAAACAGGGATATTCGGGTCTGTGACGTAACAGCGACTCAGGTGAACGATTTTCAGGCTTACTTACAGGCAAAAGGATTAAAGATCAATACGATCAACAGCTACCTGAGCAGTCTCCGGGCGATATACAATGCTGCTTTCGACGACAAACCGTTTAAAAGAAAACTGCATCCGTTCCACAAACTGAGACTGAAACGCGATATGACGGTTAAAAAGCCATTGTCGGACCAGCAGGTGAAAAAGATGGCGACAGCCGATTTTCGTGACCGTCCCGATCTGACCCTGGCAACGGATCTGGCTCTATTCAGCTTTATGGCGTATGGCATGCCTTTTGTAGACATGGTGCACCTGACGCGGAAGAATATCCATGGACAGGCTATCGTGTACAACCGTCATAAGACCGGTATCGAGATACGTGTCGAGATCACTTCTGGCATGTGGCAGATAATCCGTAAATATGAATCACCGGGGAGCGATTACCTTTTCCCTGTGATGTTTGCCTCGGCTACTTACCAGCAGTATAAGTCCATGCTGTCTTCCCATAACGAAACATTGAAACAGGTGGGGCAGTTATTGGGTATCCATAATAACCTTACCTCGTATGTGATGCGTTATACCTGGGCCTCCGAAGCCCGTCGGTTGCATGTGGATATCGCCGTGATCAGTCAGGCATTAGGGCATACGAACGAAAAAACGACGCGGGGCTACTTCAACCGACTCGACCAGCCGGAACTCGATCAGGCGAATCAAAAGATAACGAACCAGATTTGTAAAATACTGTTGGATAAGCAGAAACGCATAAATTGGCGGGGAGTTGAAGCTACTTATTTATGAAATAAGAGGTCACTTATTTATGAAATAAGAACAATTACGAAATGAACATTGATTCTTATTCGCTTTTGTCTTAATACCTAATACTAGATGTCCACAAAGGTAAGAAGATTAGAAAAAATAAAGAAAAAATCATCATGTTTTTTATGTGTATGGGTAGTAAAGAAAATCTGGTATTAGCGTTTTGTCTGTAATTTACAATTTTTTTGCCGGTAATAGCTTGTTTATATTGAATTTGATAAAATGAGAATATGATCGGTCACCCTTCCTTGTGTTTTAACAGCTGTTATGTGAAAGTAACAGTGGATTTATACTCTTTTAAACACAATTGAAAGATAAAATAAAAGAAAAACTATCCTATTGTCTTTCAGTCTTTCTTTCTCAGTGTGGTTTTTCCGGGCTGATAAAACTTATTTCATAAATAAGTTCAAACAAAACAACACACACTAGTATGGATAAAAGAACCCTGGAATCAAGAGTATCTGAGAAATTGGGGATCCCTCAATACAAAGTGAACCTGTTCATCAATACGTTGCTGGAATCCATAACGGAAGCACTGGAACAAAACGAAGAAGTATCCATCCGAGGCTTTGGAACATTCCTGCCTAAAAGGCAAAAAACACGTCCCGTCCGCAATCCCCAGAATGGGGAACCCTGCATGTTGGAGCCTTCTGCCACCGTCAAATTCTGTGTAGGCAGCGACCTGAAAAAACGGCTGAATAAAGACAGCCATATCCAAAAGTAAAAACAAGAATAATAACCAATAAAACAAAACTATATGAAAAAGAGTTTCTTTTTACTGATTTTCAGCCTCCTGGCCTTTGGCCTTTCGGCACAAAACGAACTGTCGGAGAGCATGGGATCGGTTGCCGGTATCAAAACCAACATTCCCTATTTGGGTACGGCAACATTTAACCTGGGTGCGGAAGTGCGCCTGGCCCGTCACTGGAGCGTGGAAGCCGAGGTCGGCCTGAATCCGTTCGACGGAAAGCACGATGACGGCAGCTACGGCAAATCCCTTAAGCATCTGCGCGTTCATCCGGAACTACGTTACTGGTTCTGCGAAACATTCTATAAACATTTTATCGGATTGCATGTACCATACCTGTTGTACAACGTCTCTGACATCAAGCTCCTGGGAACGGAGAACGAACGTCACCAGGGTTGGGGAGCCGGTGTGGGCATCAGCTACGGGTATTCCTGGATCCTTTCCAAGCACTGGAATATGGAAGCGACTGTCGGTGTGGGTTATCTCTACCTCGAATCGGATAAGTATCCCTGCACCAACTGCGGCAACAAGATCGAGACCGTCAAGAAACACTATTTCGGTCCTACACAAGCGGCTGTCAGCTTGATTTATCAATTCTAAATCTTTAAGACGCATGAAAAAGAAAAACATACCCTTTATAACCGCCGGCCTGCTACTTTCAGCCTTAACCGCCGGCGCACAGGAAATCGTTGTCCGGGACAAGATCGTGGAAAAGGCCGATACATCGCTGGTGATCGGCATGACACTCGACCTCAGTCAGATCGAAGTGGCAGGCGACCGCAGTATCGTCTGTACGCCGGTGATCGTCCGCGATGACAGCATACGACCACTCACCCCGGTGATCATCAATGGCCGCAGCCGTCATATATTATATGAACGTACAGGCCGTAATTTTATAGAAAACAGAGAAATCGAGTTGCGCCGCCGCAACGGTGAGGAACAGAGTGTGGACTACCAGACCCGTACTCCGTTTGCCCGCTGGATGGAAAAGTCGGAAGTAGCCCTTATCACCGATGAATGCGGTTGCGGGTGGGACTCCTTGCAAAGTACCCGTTCCCCCTTGTTCGCCATCAACCTGGCAGAACCAATTGTCCTGAAACCCTTCCTTTGCTATCAAACGCCAAAAGTCGAAGCAGTAAAAGCCAGAGCGAAAGAGGGAAGCGCTTTTCTCGATTTCCCGGTCAACAAGATCACCATTTATCCTGATTATCGCAATAACCCGCAGGAGTTGAGAGCGATACGGGAGACGGTCGAGTCGGTACGGAATGATAAGTACGCCACTATCACCGAGGTGTATATCAAAGGATACGCTTCACCCGAAGGCAGCTACTCCAACAATGCCTACCTGGCAGAGAACCGCGCCAAGGCCTTGCGTGATTACGTAAAAGGCTTGTATCATTTCGACCAGGCCGCCTTTACGGTCGACTTCGAACCGGAAGACTGGGCAGGGCTGGAGAAACGGTTGGAAACGATGTCGTTGCCGGACAAGGCCGAACTGCTTGCCATCATCCGCGCGGACGAACCTTCTGATTTGGATAAAAAGGAATGGAAGCTCAAGACGCTGAACGGGGGTACTTCTTATAAGATCCTGTTGCGTGATGTTTATCCGGCCCTTCGCCATTCGGACTATGCGGTGAAGTACACGATCCGCAACTTCACGGTCGAAGAGGCGAAAGAGTTACTTTACACTGATCCGAAGCAGCTTAGCTTGAGTGAAATGTTCCAGGTTGCACAAACCTACGAACCGGGCAGCCGGCAGTATAATGAGGTCTTCGAGATCGCTGTTCGCATGTATCCGGACGATCCCGTTTCGAATCTGAATGCAGCCAATACGGCTATCGGCAACGGTCAATTGGAACAGGCAAAACGCTATCTCAGTAAGACCGTTGACTCTCCGGAGAAACAGTTGGCTTTGGCAGCTATCGCCATGTTAGAGGGGAAACTGGATAAAGCGGAGACGATACTGTCGGATCTGAAAAACACGTCTGTTTCCGGACAGGCGGAAGAAAATCTGAAACAGATCGCTGCCAAGCGGAATGAATAACATCAAAATGTGAACGTGAAAAGTATAAATAAAAATGAAAATATTCAGTACATCATTCTTATGGATACTGCTTTTCCTGATCGGGTTCGGTTGCAGCGATGAGATGTCGTCGGATGGTCAGGATACATCGGAAGTGACGGATCCTGTATATATAAAATTCACGGTCGGATTTCGTTCGGAAGGGACTTCGACGCGGAGTGCTACGACAGATCCGGATGATGACGATTATGTGACGTCGGAAGACGGCAAGGAGATCGGCAAAGACCGGGAAAACCACATTCAAGAAATCCTGTTGCTTTTTGCCGACAAGGAGGGAAAATATATCCATTCCGGGAATTATCCCATCACACAGAAACCTTCCAATACGTATGTAATCAGTATGTCGTTGGCACGGCTGGAAGAGTATAACCGGGCAGGAGATATCCGGGTCTACCTGTTTTGTAACCCGGGCGATGCGCTGAAGCGTGCTGCCGGACAGTTGACTGCCGGAACGGCAATGACTGATTTCCTGAACGGATCGTACACGATCGCGGAGGGTGAGAGCGAAGATAGCCGGGCATGGCAGGATAATCGTTTTTTCATGTCGAATGCTATTCCCCATACAGCCTACTTCCCCGGTTCGTGGCCTGACTACCGGGATGAAGGTACACCCTGGAGCCTGGGAACCATTCGGGTGGAACGTTCTGTGGCTCGTTTCGATTACAGGGCGAAGATGTCGAACAATATCTATCGTGTGTATGACAAAACAGATGGTTCGACTGCTTACAGTCGCAATCCGCAAGTGTATATCCAGCTGACCGATGTTGCCCTGGTCAACATGAGCAAAAGCTTTTATTACTGGCGACGTGTCTCCAACGCAGCCGACGGTATCTCCAACCCGGAAATCAGCGGAACGGAAACGCCAGTCAACTATGTGGTCGATACAGATGCAACCCGGAAACGTTCATACACAAAGAAGAATTGGCCGGACAAGACCGACTACTTTTTCTATAACCTGGAGTCACCGGCCGACCGGGTATTTACCCGTCTGAGCGATATAGCTGACAATGAAGAAGATGAAGACGAATCGTGGAACAACGACCAGGTGCATAACGGGTATCATATCTGGCGATATGCATCCGAAAACACCATACCGAATGTCGAACGGCAGCGAAACGGAATTACTACCGGCATAATGTTCAAGGCAGTCATTAAGGCAGCCGAAGGCAGTTCACTGGAAAAAATGCAGGAAGCCGGAAGAAAGATCTATGTATTCGACAACAAACTTTATGGTGACTGGGAAGCCGTAGAACAGGCAGCGGCCACCGGAGAAAACGAGGAATTGAAAAAGGCTTGCGAAGCTGTAAACTCCGGTTCTTCATTGAAGCAGGCCGGATTCACCGTTTATGCCCCTGATACTCGGGACGGGAATTATTATACTTACTATTATTACTGGAACCGGCATAACGATAATCGGAAAGCAGCCGTTATGGGCCCGATGGAATTTGCCGTCGTACGTAATAATGTGTATAAACTCCAGGTGGATGCTATCTACCGGTTCGGTTATCCCGAGGGTACTTATCCGGACCCGAATACACCGGATGAAGTTGATCCGGAAGATCCGGAAAAACCAGACCCTGATCCAACACCCGATCCTGATCCTGACCCGGATCCCGAACCAACCCCTGACCCTGATCCGGAACCTAAACCGGATCCAACTCCGCATTTAAAGCTGACAGTGGAGGTTCTTCCGTGGGTAGTGCGTGAATATGAAATAAATTTTGGTGATAAGCAAGAACAGTAAACAAATAATCATTAGACGAATAATAACAATGAAACATTTATATTCAATATTTTTATGGGTGTTACCGATTGTCATGTTCACTTCGTGTAACTTTATTCACGACGACGATCCGGAGCCATGTCCGCACGGCGTATTGTTGCGTTTTGTGTATGATTACAACATGGAATATGCCAATGCTTTCCCAAGTAAGGTGGATTGCCTGACACTTTATATTTATGATGAAGAGGGGAATTATGTTGCTACCCACACTGAGACAACCGATGTGCTTAGCGATGAAAACTATCGCATGCCGATCGATTTGGAAGCCGGTAAATATCATTTTGTGGCTTATGGAGGTCTGGCTTGTGCCGACCATTCTTTTAGCGTAACGGCTGAACCGGATGCAACAAACAACCGACTTTCCGACTTGTCTGTCCTGATGCAACATAATAAATTGACTTCCGACAAGGCTTTGCACGGTCTGTTTTTCGGAGATCTGGATATGACAATAGAAGAGGGAGACTATAAGGAAGAGACTCTCTATATGATGAAGAATACGAATAATATCCGCATCATTCTTCAGCAGATGAACGGCCAGCCGGTGTCGGACGATGATTTCACATTCCGGATTGTGAATGACGACAATACATTGTTTGCCTACGATAATAGCCTGTTGACGAACGGATTTATTACCTACTTGCCCTGGGCACAGGGACAACGCACGGTAGGGGATACCGGAGGTGACGCTTCGAAGGTAACTGTGGCTTATGCTGAGTTTTCCACATCTCGCCTGACAGTAGGGAATCATCCGCGTTTGATTATCACGAACAAGCAGAACGGCAGTGAAGTAGTCAACATACCGTTGAATGACTATCTGTTGTTATTGAAGAGTGATTTGTATGCGGGGATGGAGGATCAGGAGTTCCTGGATCGCGAAAGCGAATGGTCGATGATCTTCTTCCTGGATGAGAATCATCTGTGGGTGAATGCTCATATTATTATCAATGATTGGGTTGTACGATTGAATAATTTGTCGGCATTATGAGTAGAAAAATAATACATATCCTTTGCCCTTGTTGGATCTGGCTCCTTCTATTGCTTTTTTCTTCTTGTTCGCAGGAAGAAGCAGAAGAGCAAGTGTTGCCGGATTCGATGGTCAACCTGAGGATACAAGCAGTCATACCAGGGATGGAGACAAAGGCTGAAGATATTCCTGAACGGGAGGAAATAACGAACTTACGTATCATAGTGGTGGATAAGGATACTAGAGAGGTTGAATATAACGCATTATCTCCTTTTAGTCGTCCTAAAAGCTCTTATGACATTCCGGTGACAAAAGATGGAACGAAATGGGTTTATCTGTTAGGAAATGCAGAAAGCATATCGTCATTGAATTTGAAGGACATCAGGACTGGTAGAACTTGGAATGAAGAACTATTGGATAATTTTGTTTTTGAAGATTTGGGGAGTCCGATTCCTTTTACATCCAAACGGTATGAAGTATATGTTAAAGATACGGATGTAAATTTGGAATGTCATATCGCAATTGCTGCAATCAAGTTTACTTTCAATTTTAAGAATAACACCCAACAAGATTTGGTCATTAACTCTTATTCAATATCCTCGATTGCAACAAAGTCTTATTTGTTGCCACATCTCAGTAATGATGAAGCATGGAATGACTGGATTGATTTTATGACCAACTTACCAGAGGATGGGGTGAATATGGATGAATATATAACAGACTATGAAGTGCCGGATGTTCTAGGTGGTGAAGAGGATTTTCATCAACCAGCGGTGAATGAACGGGATTTTGAATTAAAAGTAAAAGCAAAAGCAAAAGAGACAACAACATACGGCCCTATTTATTTGCATGAAAGTTATTATACAGATCCGTTTAAAAGCAAGGCTGACGAACAAGTTTATACCATCACGTTCGGAATGGGACCGGAGGGGGGACCTTCAATGGACTACACTGCTGAAATCAAGGGTCTGAAATCCCTAATTCGCAGCACTCATGTTATTCTAAATGTGAATGTAAACAAGTTAGATGACGGTTCTAGTACGAGTGCCATTTGGGCGGAAATAAAAATTTGGGGCAAAGAGTGTGTAGAGGGATCCTGGGAAGAAGTTGAAGACGATCAGGCTACTTCGAAAGATTAATATAAATGATTTAAAAAGTAAATTGTATGGATAAACTAAAATATATGATCCTGTCTGTCTGGCTATTTTCGATGGGGGGGTGTACCTCTGAAGAAATGATGCCGGGAGATAAAGTCAAGGACGCAGAGGTCCGATTGTCGGCATCGATTGCTGGATCGGCTATATCCACTCGTGCTGGAGATGAAAGTTATCTGAATACAACTTTTAAAGAGGGAGATCAAATACGACTTGTCAATACAGTGTTCTTTTCTGAACCGGAGTTTGATAAAGCACAGGCTTTTGTTTATAATGGAGGAGATATGGAAGGCAATGACTATCCATTCGAATCTGTCGGTGACTCCGAAACAACGGGTGGTGTAGAGTCTGGTGATGACCAAGAGGATCCCGTAAGTTGGGAGGACTTCAAACCGACATCTTTGGCTTATGTGTTTGAGGCGGCTTATGTCCCGAACCGGCCTTCTTCAAGCATAGAAGAGGGGAATGATTCTTATTTGCCGGTAATACCGACAGATCAAGGTAACGATGATGGAGTTGGTTTTAAAAATGCAGATCTGTTGCTGGCACACCACCGTATGCTGCTGGACGAGAAATATAATGATATAAGACTGATTTTCCATCATGTATTTGTTATGGTAAAAGCGGAAATCATTGTTCCTATTGGTCTCGGGGGATTGGATAGGGATGCATTGCTATCGGCTACTTTGAAAAATGTACAGACTGAATATGAACTAAAGTATTCTGAAACAATAACGAATGATGGTTTGCGCACGGTGGTAGGAAAAGGAGATCCGACAGACGTGACAATGTGGAAGCAGTCGTCGCCGTTAACATCCAATGATCAGCAAACCTATGTCTTTTTAGCTATCATTCCTTTACCTGAAAATAATCTTATAAACGATAGGGATTTTCTACATTTTCAAGTAAAATCTAATGGCGGTATAAATACATATAGGTTTGTTCCGAAGGAAGCTATACCATTGAAGCAGTCTTGTATAACAACCTTAAAGTTGAAATTAAGTGAAGATGGAAACATTGCAATTCCTTTGTCAGCTGAGATAAAAGACTGGAATAATGCGACAGGAAGTGCGAATTTACATCCGGAAACGAAAACACCAGATGGAGGAGGAGAAATATGAAAACAATACAAATGATCGTAGCAATCGGTATCTGTTTGTTCGCTTCTGCTTGCTCGGACGAGAGGCCGTATGGTCCGGTAGTAGATGAAAAAAATGCATTGGAAATAATCGTTTCAATCAACGAGGAACAACAAACTAAAGCTGATGGAGAAATAAAGGATGATGTTGATATAGATACAGACGATAAAGCTCAGGTTACTTATTATTTTTCGTATGTAGAAAAGAGTAGTGCAGACAACTTCTATACAACTATTGATGTAACAGGAACTGAAAACAATGTAAGCGATAAGGATTGGGAAGGGCGTCCTTATAAAACTAAGGAGCCTCAGGATCAATTAACATGGGGTGATATTAATTTGAAAAGTCGCCACTTTATATTGGATAATATTCAATATAATGTAAGAGAAAAACCTACGTCTTCACAAACTATAAGCTTTCCAACTGGGGACGACGGCAGTGGGTACAGCAAGTATGACGCTGCTCCAGCTCCGGAGATAGTAGGAACTGGTAATGATATTTTATGGGGGCAATTGGAGGTTAGTAAACAACAAGGAGAGATATTAAATCCACTACACTTTGAATTGGAGCATAAGATGTCTAAAGTGACGTTTGTGATATTCTCAGAAGAAGAGAAAGTTCAATCTTCTTTGAAAGAAAGTGGTGTAAATGTGACGTTATCCGGTGTGATTTTAAAGTCTGCTTCGTTTAATCGGTTGACAGGAAAAGTGATTGCCGGAAAGAGTAAATCAGATCAGCAGCTCAACGGTGAGTTTGAAAATGGCTCATATATTACAAAAGCCTGGATATTTCCACCTCAAATATTTGGAGATGAGGATAGACCCAAATTAAGTGTTCAAGTTGGTGGTGTAACTTATACTGGTCCACTAAATGCATCTATGCAAATAGAGAATAGCATAACGAAGCCATTAGAGTTTCTTGCCGGATATCATTTGATTATTGAAGCTGAATTAGGGAATTTTAATGATCGTAATATTTATTTTGAACCAGTTCTGGTTGAGAAATGGAATGTGTTGCCGGATAAAGATTTATCGGTTGGTCAGGTTGGTATTCGTACTACTGAGGAATTGAGAGAGTGCATGGACGCTTTTAGTAAGATCTCAAGTTTAAGCAGTTCAGATGAGAACATTTGGATTTTGAGGAAATATGGGGTGCAAAATGGAGACAGTTGGACTTTTTATCTCTGGAAAGACTTAACGGATGTTTGTGATGAGGCATTTAATGAGTTCTTGACATCGTTATCGTCGTCTCATACGTTTCAATGGAATGGTCATACAATTAATGAAAAAGGAGAATCTAGTTTTAAAAAAGATACTGAATAATTATGAAACCAATACTACAATACGGATTACTCTTTTGTTTCGGCTTTTTCTTTTGTACGGCTTGTACAGAAGAGTCGGATACAGAAATTATAGATGGAACGCACACCTATCTGAGAGCTATTGCCACGATAGGTGATGCGACGACGGTACAAACGAAAACTGAAGGTGACGGTGGTGGTGAGGCTGAAGACGTTGGATCAACACCTCCCTGTGATATATATGGTACACAGATGGATAAACTTTACTCATATCTTCCCACATCCAATAAAGATGGAGGTTTTAAAGAAGGAGATAAGGCTAAAATCGGAATATACTCACTTTATGGCGTTGGAGGATCTACGGATGAAGATCGGTTGATTAATATTCCCTTAACACATGTCGGAGGTAAAAAGGGGTATTTTCAAAATGAAGATATTAAGATACCCTCTATGACTAACCTGGGACGCACATTGGCTTATTATCCTTATAATGAACATAATAAGGGCGCTGATGAATCTACTGGTATAGATGAATCATCTGGTGATTTTTCATACCCGATAAGTCTTTATTATGAAGATGGTTTTACAAATCTAAATAAGGACGACAAGAATAAAGTAATAGACCTGTTAGTTGCAGTCAATAGCGGAACCGTTACATCTACCGGAGAGTTCATTTTTAGTTTTAAACATGCTTGTTCCATGTTGCTGATCTTTCCGGGAGAAGGATTTGAGCATTTGAATACTCCTCTTGAAGGCGGAACCAAGAATGATGATGCTAGTGGAGGTTCTTCTTTAAGCAAGGAGGTAACAGTCTATTTAAAACACTCCATAAATGCACGTGTGACTTATAAAAAAGGAGGGAACTTTTCTCTTTCTATGGATAAAACAGGTGCTGATGATCATTTAGAATTTCCAACCAACCGCTGTGATGCGTATAAGTTGGCTGGAACATCCTGGAGTAAAAGCAAAACTGTTTACTCTGTGATATTACCTCCGGAGGCAGAAATTGATTATATCAAAATGACTGATGATAACGGTACGGTACAGTATGTAAGACCCGCCGAAGATTTAGCGGTTCATAAACCTTTGACCGGAGGTACCCGATATCCGATAACTGTTAAATTAGAGGGAGTGGAACCGGCTATTTATCCGCATGAGATTGTGGAATGGGATGATGTGACGGTAAAAATAGAAAGTAGGGGTATCGATGATTTAGAGGATTTGAAAGGTTGGATGGAGGCATATAATGATGGTAATAATGATGGTAATAATGAAAATTTGTCTAAATATGGAGAAAATAACGGCGGCAAGTGGACTTTTTATCTCAACAAAGATATAGATTGTTCCAGCTTGGAAGAATCTTATCAGTATCTTATTAAAACATTCAACGCCACATTAGACGGTCGCAATCATACACTAAGCGGTTTAAAGTTTAAGAAAAGTACAACTCGTAATGATGATAATAATATCGGATTTATCGGTAAGTTGGCTGAAGGCGGAACCGTGAAACGGTTGAAAATAGATGGTATAACCATAGAAAAGGACAATTTGACCAGTAGCGATAATATTGGTACTATCGCCGGAACCATCGCAGGGGGTACCGTTGAAAATTGTACAGTGACAAATATAAATATCTCTTGTGATGCAGGAAATGTAGGTGCCTTGGCCGGAACGGTTTCTAGTGGTTCTGCAAAAACATGTAGATTTGAGGGAGCTTTGTATTTAGGTGTAGATGCGATTCATGATGATAAACATCTTTGGGGAAAGAAAGAGGGGGTCGATGACTTTAGTGCTGCTCCAATCAAAACTAATCTCTTTGTGTATAAATCAAAAAAGGTAGAGGAGAATACAGAAGAAAATACAAATTGATATGCAAAAATATATTTTAATCATATACAGCATAATATGCTATAGCCTGTTGGGTTGTACAGATGAACCATGGGCTGAAAAAAGGAATCCGGGACAGAACGAGGGTGTTCCGGTGGAATTTGTGATGGAACTACCCCAACGCACTCTTTTGACCCGGACAGGAGAGGAAGGAGGGAGTTCTATTGAGTTTGACGAAAAAGTAGCATTTAAGGATGGAGACAAAATCCAGATAATTGCTAATTTTTACGGAAAAACGGAAAATGATCCTGGTGTTAAAAGCGGAAAATTTATAAGTTCTGTTTGTTGTTTCCTGGAATATAATCAGGAGGGAGATAAATGGGTGAATAATTCGGGTGAAGTTTTGTGCTGGCCACTCGATTCGGAATCAGCCGTGTTTGCTGCATTTTACTATCCCGGGTTCGACGGTATGCTCAGGATGAATGAAGCGACTCTGCCTGTTTCGCTGGATACGTTGACTATTCAATCGGATCCGCTAATGACAAAAGAGGTCACTGTAAACGAATACGGCCATGCTGTTTCTTTGAAATTCGAACATAAGTGCACCAGATTGGTATTGACGGATGTTGGAGATTTTTTAAACACCGGTTATATCCCCGACAAATTGTGGCTGACTAGTGAAATTGCAAATCCGAATGGGGATAAGGAACCGCTCACGAATACTTTTCAGCTTATGGCAGTAGGAACAGAGGGAGGTGCTCAAAGTTTTAAATTTGCTTTTACCGAAGAATTGGTTGCAAGCCCATCTACAAGAGAAGAGTCTGGCAATAATACTGATAAAACATCGATTACGGTTAGGGGAAATCAGATAGCCTCAACAACCCGAGATACAGAAGGTACAAAAGGGCAGGATGCCATTGTTTTCTTTTTGCCACCGGGTGATTACAGTACGGCGACATTAAGCCTTCGTCCGGGTCGTCCTTTGCTTAGCTGGAAGGATGTAAACGCTTCTACTTGTGGCGAGGGTTTGCAAAAACTGGAAGCCGGAAAATCGTATGTGGTTTCTATGAATGATTTGGGAGGGCATATTACAATGGATGGCGATGCGGATGATTGGGAACAGGATGGGGATGACGTTGTTAAGCTAAACTCGTTTGAATTGCAGGAATTTTTGAACGCTATAAGTGCCGGTAAAGAGTATTCATGTCAAATAGGAGAAGATGAAAAAGAAACTCAATTGTTAGATGTGATAGATAATGAGGTTGTGCTGTTGAAATGTATTGATTTTGCCAATCAGGAATTCAATCCGGTAGCATTGGAAATGGGTAGAAGTTTTGATGGTAATAAGCATTATTTTAAGAATATAAAGGATAAACCTGTATTTAGTATAATCCGTGGAGCTACAGTGAAGAATCTGGGACTCGAAGAGGTTCAGTTGTATGAAACTGTTGAGCAGGATGATGGCATAAATTCTATAGGAGCTTTAGCCTTTAAAAGTAAGAGTTCGACGATAGAAGGTATACGGTTGGAAAACATTAATGTGAATCTTACATCAGACTTACCCAATGGAGAAGTAGCCATTGGTGCTTTAGTCGGAAACAGTTCCGATACTCATATATCGGAAATTACCGTTGGAAAAATAACTGTCAGTATAACCGGAAAAGAACAAGATCCCGGTACATCATCGACCCTGATGCTTGGAGGACTTATCGGACAGAATGCCGGGGGTGAAAATGGATCGTTAAGGGGTGTGTCCATGCTTGATGGTGAAAGTATAATAACAGTAGAGAATGGTATGAAAGTTTCCAGCGGACATAATTATACCGGTGGTTTGGTCGGTCTTTCCTGGTGTAGCATTGAGAATTGTAAGATTCGGGCAGGTGTAGATGCTTCCGAAGCCGATGGCGTATGGAATTATACCGGAGGATTGGCAGGTGTCATGCGTGGTCATCATTTGGGGGCTACCGGAGGGGATGAACATATACATATAGAAATAAAAGACTCCCAGTATGATGGCAATGTACATGGTGGAATATGTCATGCTTATCTAGGGGGATCATCATCTATTGGACATTCATCGACCGGAAGTTTGATCGGTTATTCACTGGGGGCTAATACTAGTTCTTGTACGGCTCAAGGCGAAGTAAATTCGACAATAGGAGAACAAACAGGATCGTCCCAAACATATTATACAATAGGAGGAGCATTTGGTTGTATTCGTCATGAAAACAAAGATACCGACGTAGATGTGAATAATAACAGGGTGTATGTAAGGGTGAATAATGGCATTAACCCCATAGATGATTTTTGTATAGTAGGCTGGTTAGCTGGGGTTGCACCTGATGAGGTTAAAGAAAAGAATAATACAATAGAAATATCTACAACGTTAAATATGGTGGGTGAAGAAGACGAAAGTGTTCCCGATGCAGGCGATCTTAATTACATAAAATAATCACATAAAACGGAATAAACCGAATGAAAAGAAACGTATTATATATATGTATGCTATTAAGCTGCCTGTTGGTAGCATGTAGTGAAGAAGAGAAGATCCTTCCGGAGAATGTGAATGATAATCCGGAAGAGATTCTTTTCACCGGTGCGGTACAGAAATCGAAAGGTATATCGACACGCGCAAGTGAGAATTTAGACAATTATTTTGTCTTGAACTCGAACGAACATGATTTTGGTACATTTTATATTTGGATGGAGATTGGTTCAGAAGAGAGTTTGGAATACGATTTTAGTTCTTATAAAGCGCCTTCCGGTGAAGCCGGTGTCTTACGTGTTGCAGATGGGAATAAACTTATGTGGAAAGATGAGACTTCAAAACATACTTTTTATGCCTGGACGGAACCAAAAGGAGTTAAACGTCTAAATGGAAGTCTGACTGGGGTATTAACAGAAGATACTAAAGGAGGACTAAAAAGTACAGTCTCTTTTGGTACAAATACAGAAACCGAACTCGAAAATTTTATTATCACGCAAAAGGGACCGATTGTTTATAAAGAGTCGGGAAAGGACGTTGCCTTGTATTTTAAACGCCCGATAAGCAAGATAAAGTTGTTGACAGTGACACATTATACAAGCAATGGAACTAAAACACCATTTTATAAATGTACTATTGAATTTCCTAATTTATCTAAAACTGCGACATTTAATCCGTTTGGCTGGGAGAATACCGATGATACCGATGCCGGAAATTGTATAAAGAAGGGTGCTGAGAAAAGCCTTACATGGCAGTGGCAGAAAGATGGAGCCTCCAATGCACTTGCTGATTCCTTCTATGTACATCCTTTTAAATTTGGTTCTCTGGACGATGAAATAGAGGTTGATTCGAAAACTGAAGAGGGAAATATCGGCATTCATAATGATTTAGGTTTTTTTATTGTTACAATCAATGATGATGATGATGGGAATAAATCTTATACCGGAACTTTGGATGATTTGGAGCTTTTGTCCGGAACTACTTCCCAAAAAGAACTGTTTGCCGGAGATTGTATGGAGTTGCATTTGACGCTTCAAGATGGTGGCGGTGTCGGCGGAGGATATACGATAAAAGATTGGGATACCAACCCAATGGAGGGTGTTTCTGAATATCGCGTACCGGGTGTTTATACAGAAGAGGATGCAAAGAGGTTGTTAGAGGCATTGAAAAATGTAGAAGAAGGCATTGAAGGTGTAGCTTTAGAGAATTTAATACCTGATTTAATTGTCGAGAAAGATGATGGAACCCATATAAATTTCTTTACCCATGTGGATTGGAGTGACGAGGATGAACTTTCAAGCCTGAAAATCCCTGAGGGCTATATATTAGATGGAAACGGTTTTCGGTTAACCTTACCGGAAGGTGCGAATTTTGACGATAAGTCTGAAGAGCGAGTAGAAGATATCTATATCCAATTTGGTAAAGATGGTAAAGCTGAGTCTTATCCTAAAGAACCAACATCCTAAACTTCCTCCTAAAAACTTTTGAAGCCACAACCCTGACAGGAAGGTGTGTCAAAGTAACATTTGACATACTTTCCTGCTTTTTTCGTGTACCTGTCAGCCGGGGCAGGCGAGGGAATTTCCCCTTGCCGGTAAAACATATAATATATGTATAAACAATTAAAAGCCCTTTTCGGCAAAGAGACCCCATCGGTTAGTAAGTTTCAAAAAATTCTGAATGAGTTGTCACCCGCCCAGCGTTTGTATTATCTCCAACTGGCTTACAAGGCAGCTTTTTGCGAATGGGACGTGATGAACGTCCGCTATCGTTTGTTTTTGACCCATCTGTTTACCCGTGACTGGCAGCGTACGCTTAACTTCCTATTGGAAAAGACGGTGCTCGGCACGTTGCAGTTCGATTTGCAGGAACCTGAGATCATCCAGCGTTTTATCGGGCAACTGGAAAATCCGGAGAACAGCCCGAATCCCTCTTTTCTTCATTTGGCCTTTTCTCTGTTGCTGGTTTTTCCTTATTCCTGGACGGTCGGGTACCTGGGGGATAAGTTGCGGACACAAATTCTTACTTCGGAGGATCTTCTCCGATTGAATAAAGAGACGCTTCTGGGTAGTGATCCGGGAGATAAGTTTCATCGTGACTATAAAAAGTCTATAAAAAACAAAGGTAAAAAGCCTCACTGAAGTATCGGATTCCCTGGAAACGGAAACATTGTGTGAAATAAATCTAATAAAGCCGAAGATGATGACACTACAATAATGACAATGAAGAGCAGTTTTGAGGTAGCATTTATCCGTTTATATGACAATAAAGTGTTGAGTTGTCTTTATTATGGCAGGATATGTTTTTCTTACTCTTATATATTGTCAGTGTGTCCCGGTATCGGGCATAAAACTACAAATATATTAGTATTATGGCAATGAAGTTTAAATTGGTTACCAGAAGCCTTTACGCCAATTATATAAAGCTCCGATTGCTATCCTGAGCGGATATCGCAGTGAAACGGTAAACCGTCTGGCGGGTGGCGTTCCTGCGAGCCAGCACCGGAAAGGGGAAGCTGCGGATTGTTATGTTGTCGGAGGTCCGGAGAAGCTGCTCTCTCGTTTGAAAAGTTCGGGATTGGTTTTCGATCAGGCTATTTTGTATAAGCGGCGTCGTTTCCTGCATCTTTCATTGAAAAAGGAGGGGAGAAACCGGATGCAGGGTTGAGCAAGTTTATACACAGAAAGATCGCTCTGTAATAAGTCGTAGAGCGATCTTTTGGTTTACTGTTAGTGTTTGTCTTCTTATTATGGGGATTATTTATGTCAGAAGAAAGCGATTTCTTTAATATGTATTGTAACCTTTTCCGGAGAACTTGAGAGAACACAATCTGTAATTTGGGTTATATTACCCGTAATTCGTCTACAAATAATCTCTTTGTGACCAGCTACTTTTGTAACATGAAAAATAATTAATTAAATTATGGAAATTATTAAGAACAAAGAGTATGAAGGCGAACGTCCTTTATTTGCTGCACACGATTTACAACTGGAAAATGTAACGATTCATACTGGCGAATCTGCTTTAAAAGAATGCAGTAATATCATTGCGGTAAACTGCCGTTTCGAGGGTAAATATCCCTTTTGGCATAATGATGGTTTTATCGTGAAGAATTGCCTTTTTACCGATGGTGCACGCGCTGCCCTGTGGTATTCACGGAACCTGCAAATGAGTGACACTATTGTGGAAGCTCCGAAGATGTTCCGTGATATGGATGGGATCAAGTTAGAGAATGTGCGACTATCCAATGCGTTGGAAACGTTCTGGCATTGCCGTAACGTAGAACTGAAGAATGTACAGATCGATAAAGCAGATTACCTGTTTATGCACGGAGAGAATATCCATATTGAGAATTACAGTCAGAATGGAAACTATTCATTCCAGTATTGTAAGAATGTAGAAATCCGTAATGCCGTTATCAATTCGAAAGATGCTTTCTGGAACACTGAAAATGTGACCGTGTATGATTCCGAACTGACCGGTGAATATCTGGGATGGCACTCACGCAACTTACGCTTGGTAAATTGCAAGATATCCGGGACACAAGCCCTTTGCTATGCACATGACCTGGTAATGGAGAACTGTACAATGGCGGATGATGCTGATCTCTGTTTTGAATATAGCAGTGTGCAGGCAACTATTAATAGCCCGATACATAGTGTGAAGAATCCGCGTACCGGACGTATCACGGCTGAATATTACAATGAAATCATCATCGATGAAAACATCCTGAAGCCGGCAAACTGTGAACTGAAACTGTGGGATAACGTAACTTGCTTCAATCAATGAAATACAATTTTGACGAGTTGATTCCCCGTCGCAGAAGTAACTCCTATAAATGGGATACGGCGAAAGAAGAGGATGTCCTGCCCATGTGGGTAGCCGATATGGATTTCCGTACGGCTCCCTGTGTGGTTGATGCATTGCGCAGGCGGGTGGAACATGGTATTTTCGGTTATACCAAAGTGCCGGCCGCTTATTATGAAGCTGTAACGAACTGGTTTATGAGACAGCATGGTTGGCTAATAGAGGAAGACTGGATTATTTATACTTCAGGGGTAGTTCCGGCCTTGTCTGCCGTAATCAAAGCACTCACCCTGCCGGGTGACCGTGTATTGGTGCAGACACCGGTTTATAATTGCTTTTTCTCCTCTATTCGAAATAACGGTTGCGAAGTGGTCGTCAGTCCTCTTCTTTATATCGATGGAACTTACCGGATTGATTTCGAAGGTTTGGAAAGAGAAGCCTCCGACCCAAAAGTCAAATTATTACTTTTATGTAACCCGCATAATCCGGCAGGCAGGGTTTGGACTCGGGAGGAACTGACGTGTATCGGCGAGATTTGTTTTCGGAATGACGTATTGGTTGTCGCCGATGAGATTCATTGCGAATTGGTTTTTCCGGGGCATACTTATACACCTTTTGCCTCCATTTCGAAAGACTTCCTGATGAATTCCGTTACCTGCATTTCACCGAGTAAGGCATTCAACCTGGCGGGATTACAGATAGCAAACATTATTTCAGCTAATGAATATGTACGTATGAAAATAGACAAGGCCATCAATGCCAACGAGGTCTGCGATGTGAATCCTTTTGGTGTTGAAGCCTTGATAGCTGCTTACAATGAGGGCGAAGAATGGCTGGAAGAACTTAAACAATACCTGCTGGATAATTACAATTATCTGAAAAGATATTTTGAAAAGTATCTTCCCCATTTGAAAGTTTTACCATTGGAAGGCACTTATCTGGTTTGGGTAGATTGTTCTGCCCTGAAACAATCTTCAGAAGAAATTGTGAAAGCTTTGCTGGATAAGGAAAAGCTGTTGGTAAATGACGGGAATATGTATGGTGAAGCTGGTAAAGATTTTATCCGCATCAACATCGCTTGTCCGAGAGCACTTCTGATCGATGGTTTGGGCAGGCTTAAGCGTGTACTGAATTAGTTATAAGACTCAGTAAAATATTTATAAATCACCTCAGATATAGAGGCTATGATCTTTGCATTTGTTTCCATGCTCTCATTCGAATCTTTGATGAATACAGCAACAGTGTATCTGCTTCCATTCGGGAGCAGAACAAAACCGATATCGTTTGTTCCAATGAATTGTCCCTTTGCATTCAGATCACTAGTACCGGTTTTGTGTCCTATCACTGCGTCTGTTTTTAATAATGGCTGGGGGAGACGGTCTTTTCCGGTTTCACATTCGATCATGATGTTTTTGAGGAATTCCTGATATTCATCTTTAAATAATGGCCGGGTAAGTAGAATTTCTAATAAACGGGTAGCCTCTAATGGTGTACTCCAGTTCAGGTAGCAAGCAGATAAATCCTGATGCATATCATCTTCGGTGATTACAATGGAGAATTGCTGTATACCTAATGAGCGGATATATTTGTCCGCAACTGAAGGACCGCCTATATATTTGAATAAGACGTCGCAGGCAATATTGTCACTTAGCTGAATAATGTATTTCAAAAGCTCGCTGATCGGAAGGGAAATATTGCCCTGGGGATATTTATCGCGTAACGGACTGTAAGTGTTTTCAATTATATCCTCTTTCTCAATCCGTATTGGGGTATCGAGAGGTAGATTATTTTGCTGCAGGTAATTGAGTACCGCCAATGCCTGATGAAACTTGAATACACTCATCATCGGATACGGGTCTTCATTATTAATGGTAACAGTATCTTTACCATTTAATATGATACCTACACCTATCCGGGCTTTTTTATCTTTGATAATTTCCTGAATATTGGCTTTTAATTGCTCTGATTGTGCTTGTAAACCAGTTAGGCAACAGAGGCTGCAAAGAGCGAAAAGAATAATACGTATGTGTTTCATAAATATAAAATGAATAACTTTTATACCGCAAGGCTTTCTTTTATTTCCAACTGATAAGCTCTTCCTCTGTCGGTCGTTATTTTCAGATTGCTGTTATCCTCCACCAACGGACGCAAGCGGCGGATCAAAGTGTTCAGCGTTTCGTCGGCATTGTCTTTACCCGGCCATAGCGTATCACAGATATCTACTCTGGGCAGGATATGAGAGGAGGAAAGGAAAAACATTTCCATGATTTTGTATTGTTGCGGGGTAAGTTTCAATTTCTCCCGGTCTTCTTTATAGAAGCAGGCATGGCGACAAGAGAATGTAAGGTTACCGAAAACCAGTGTTTTCTCTTCTTGTGGCAGACTTGTGCTTCTGCGACGAAATAAAAAGAAAGAAAGGGCACCGGACAGGATAGCAGCTATCAGCAGTACTAAAGGAGTCCGTTTATCTGTAAGTGCCAGAATATCCTTAGTCGAATAATTGATATATCCTTGAAAAGAGATTCCTAATTCTTCCTGTGATGCTTCGGGGAGATTCAGATTAGCGCTCAGCCAGATAACGGTATCGCTTGCCAGGTAATTCTGTGTCTGATCTTTTTCAGGAGTTACGTATGCAATAGATTTATCCGTCGCTTTCTTATTTTTTACGTGAACGATAATACCGCTTTTCTCTTTCAGTTGCTCAAACTTCAATGCTTCGGCAAAATCTTTATTATAACTCTCGATAGAAACCGGATTTCCGAAAAGGGTAGACAAGCGTGAATAAGTCTTGAGTGTATCCTGATTCATCCATTGTTCGGAATTTTGCATAATGGTCTGCTGCAATGCCTGGTTCAGATCCGAAACGATTGCTTTCTGTGTTTCCGAATAATTGTGAAAGCCGAAACTGAATGATAGTACAAGCATGCAGGCTGTAAAAATAACCGATAGATTTGCTGCTAACCGTGTGTTCATCGTTTTTCTTTTATTAACGCCCGAAGATAAGAATTTATTGTAATCCGGACCGGTAACAATCGCATCTATTTTCATGAAATTCGTTAAATAACGAATTGTCATACAAATGTCAGATAAATATCAGACTATCACTCTATCACTTATTCGTTATAGGCTTTGTTTTTTAAGCCAAAAAAGCGTGATAGTTACTTCTTTTATCTATCACTCATCTATCACGCAACTATCACTATCTCGTTTTGAAACAACCAGGTCTGAATCTATTTTATAAAAGTATATGACTTATTTTCAATGGAATATGGACTTATGTTGTCCGACACCCGGGTGTCGATATTATACAGACCCGGGTGTGAGAATCGTTGAGACCCAGGTGTAAACAGTGTTAAGATGGGCATCTCAAGCACAAGAAGTAAGCATTCCTGCATGAAAAGTAATAGACCTACGGGAAAAATGTATATAGTAAAATACAATAATTGTATAGATACAGAGGTTCAAGCCTAAATAATACTGAAAGGATCAAGGAAAACAAAACAACTGTAATAAGTAAAAGTGTGATAGTGTCGTGATAGATGAGTGATAGATAAAAAAGGCGACTATCATGCCTTTTAGGCTTGAAAAACAAAACCTGTGGCTAATAAGTGATAGAGTGGTAGTAGATATTCAATTTTATATTAGTAAAAAATCGAACTTTCAGAAGTAAGTGTTGTTGCTGCCAAACCCGACGATCTGGAGTGTTCGGATAAATAAAAATTAGTACCTTTGTATTCCTAAAAAGAGAAGGTACGTGGAAGAATATCTGGATCAACTGAATGAGAGTCAGCGCGAAGCTGTTATATATAACGAGGGTCCGTCGCTGGTGATTGCCGGCGCCGGTTCCGGTAAGACAAGAGTACTTACTTATAAGATTGCTTATCTGGTACATCTGGGGTTGGCACCTCAAAGCATTCTGGCACTTACTTTTACCAATAAAGCGGCACGTGAAATGAAAGAACGTATTGCCAAGATAACCGGTGACCAGACGGCACGCCGGTTGTGGATGGGAACGTTCCACTCGATCTTCTCACGTATCCTTCGCTATGAAGCAGAACATATCGGTTATCCTTCCAATTTCACTATTTACGATGCTGCCGATTCGAAAAGTTTATTGAAGGCTATTATCAAAGAGATGCAGCTGGATGACAAAGTGTATCGTATCGGAATGATACAAAGCCGTATTTCGAATGCTAAGAATGCACTGGTTACCTGGAAGGCTTACGAGCAGTCCAAGGAGTTGATGCAACACGATATAGATTCGAAAGTCCCTTTGTTGCGTGAAATATATAAGCGTTATCAGAATCGTTGCCTACAGGCAGGAGCGATGGATTTCGACGATTTGTTGCTTCAGACGAATATCCTGTTCCGCGATCATCCGCAGGTATTGGATAAATACCGTAGCTTTTTTCAGTTCGTATTGGTCGACGAGTATCAGGATACCAATTTTGCCCAGCATTTGATCGTCCAGAAGCTTTGTGAGCAACACCGCCGTATTTGTGTGGTGGGAGATGATGCTCAGAGCATCTACTCTTTCCGCGGAGCCAATATCGATAATATCCTGCAATTCAAAAATCAATATCCGGGTTGCCGTATCTTTAAACTGGAACGAAATTATCGTTCTACACAGAATATTGTGAATGCAGCAAACAGCTTGATCCATAAAAATAAAGAACAGATATTCAAGAATGTGTATTCGGAGAAAGAACAGGGAAATAAGGTCCGTGTTTCTTCTTCCTATTCGGATTATGAAGAAGGATACGCTGTGGCCGCTATGATCAATGAAATGCGGATGCGCAAAGATTATGATTATTCTGAATTCGCCATCCTGTACCGGACAAATGCCCAGTCTCGTATTTTGGAAGAGGCGCTTCGCAAAAGAGGAATACCTTATAAGATATACGGCGGTCTGTCTTTCTATCAGCGTAAAGAGGTGAAAGATATTATCTCTTATCTGCGTTTGATTGTTAATCCGCATGATGAAGAAGCTTTTAAGCGGGTTATCAATTATCCTACACGTGGTATCGGCGATACCACTGTCGGCAAATTGGTTAGTGCTGCTACTGAAAATAATGTCAGCCTCTGGACGGTATTGAATGCTCCCATCGATTACGGTTTGCAGATCAATAGCGGTACAGCCAAAAGATTAAGTGATTTCCGCGAAATGATCGAACGTTTCATTGAACAGAATACTCGTTTGTCTGCCGAAGAAATGGCTGCTATGGTAGTCAAGGAGAGTGGAATTGTCAGTACACTTTTTCAGGATCGTTCGGTGGAAGGGATCAGTAAACAGGAAAACTTACAAGAGTTACTGAAAGGTATTGCAGAGTTTTGTGAACTCCGTCGCGAAGAAGGAATAGAACAAGTGTCTCTCGCAGACTTCCTTTCTGAAGTTTCCCTGTTGACGGATCAGGATAATGATAAAGATGAACAAGCTAATAAAGTCACTATGATGACTGTTCATGCTGCCAAAGGATTGGAGTTCAGGAATGTTTTTGTGGTAGGCCTGGAAGAAGATCTGTTCCCTTCGCAAATGGCGAAAGATAATCCTCGTGCAGTGGAGGAGGAGCGCCGGTTGTTTTATGTTGCGATTACCCGTGCCGAAGAGAATTGCGTCCTGACCTATGCCAAGAGCCGTTTTCGGAACGGACAGAGTGCCATGTGTTCCCCCAGTCGTTTCCTGAAAGATATCGATGTCCAGTTCCTGGAACTTCCGACAGATACGTCGTCAGATACTTTTGCTGCGGCTCGCGAACAGTTCCAGCGTCCGGCATTTGCATCTCCTTTCCAGCAACCACGGGCAGTAGAAAAAGAGGAGCCCTCTTTTGTTTCTCCTGTTGCCCAGGCCGCGCAACGTCAACGTCTTACAAAGGTGGAAACAGCAACTTCGGCTCCGGCCACGTCTGCAACACCTTCATCCGACCTTTCCGGTTTATCTGTCGGGGCTAAGGTTCGGCACGATCGTTTCGGTGAAGGCGAGGTTATAGCTATCGAGGGAGATGGAGGCAATGCCAAAGCAACGGTGGCATTCACTCACTTCGGACAAAAACAATTATTATTGAAGTTTGCCCGCTTAACAATAGTAAAATAGGCCTCACATTTTAGATTTAAAGGAATAGGTTTTACCTTTCCCTGATGTAAGCTTGCTGATAGACTGGCAGTTACGGTGAAGGTTAAGGTCTCACATGAGGAAAAGTGTAAAATTGTCGGCCGCCAACACATGTCATTCTTTCCTCCCTGCTAATACTGGGATATTCTGAATATAACATTATCTTTGCAATTTATTTATGAATAAAGAAACTAGATGATCGATTTCAACGTAATACCATCTCCATGCTATGTGATGGAAGAGAAGCTACTCCGTAACAACCTGGCTCTTATCAAGAGCGTAAAGGAACGGGCCGGAGTGAATATTATTCTTGCTTTTAAAGCCTTTGCCCTGTGGAAATCTTTTCCTATCGTCCGCGAATATATACCCTATTCGACTGCCAGTTCGAAATTTGAAGCTCAGTTGGCTTTCGAGGAAATGGGAAGTCCGGCACATACTTATTCGCCGGCTTATACGGAAGCTGATTTTCCTGCTATACTAAAGTACAGTAGTCATATCACATTTAATTCATTATCGCAGTTTGAGCGTTTTTATCCAATGGTACAAGCAGACGGGAATCGTATCTCGTGCGGCTTACGTATTAACCCGGAGTATTCGGATGTTGAAACCGATTTGTATAATCCTTGTGCACCCGGTTCGCGGATGGGAATCATTGCCGATCTGTTAGGTGACAAATTGCCGGAAGGGGTAGAAGGGCTGCATTTCCATACGTTATGTGAGTCTACTTCATTTGATCTGGAGAAAACATTATCGGAAGTCGAGAAACGCTTCGGCCGTTTTTTACCGCATATCAAATGGCTGAATATGGGAGGCGGACATTTGATGACACGTAAAGGATACGATACGGAACATCTGATAGCTTTACTTCAATCATTCAAGGCTAAGTATCCTAATTTAGAGGTTATTATGGAGCCTGGAAGCGCTTTTGCCTGGCAAACGGGATTCCTGTTGACTACTGTGGTAGATATCGTAGAAAATCATGGGATAAAAACAGCCATTATAGATGCTTCATTTACCTGTCATATGCCGGATTGCCTGGAAATGCCTTATAAGCCGGTTATTCGTAATGCAACCGACAGGGTGGAAGGAAAGCCGACTTACCGTATTGGGGGAAATAGCTGCCTGAGTGGTGATTATATGGGGGATTGGTCGTTTGACGAACCTCTGAAAGTCGGTGATAAGATCATTTTTGAAGATATGATTCATTATACCATCGTGAAGACTTCGATGTTTAACGGGATACCGCATCCATCACTGGCTCTCTGGAGTAAAGACGATGAATTGGTACTTTATCGGACGTTCGGCTACGAAGACTATAAAGGAAGAAACGGCTGAGTTGACAGATGTTTTTAAATAACTTTCCACTGCCAACTGTCAACTGTCAACTAAAAAAGTTGTAACTTAGCAGCCTCATTCTAAGCAGAAATAAATTAAGCGGATTAATATATGGGTATTTTTAGCTTTTTCAGTAAAGAAAAAAAAGAGACTTTAGACAAAGGGTTATCTAAGACAAAAGAAAATGTATTTTCTAAACTTACCAGGGCTATTGCCGGAAAGAGTAAGGTTGATGATGAAGTATTGGATAACCTGGAAGAGGTACTTATTACTTCCGATGTCGGTGTAGATACTACGTTGAAGATCATCGAACGTATCGAAAAGCGTGTAGCCCGGGATAAGTACGTCACTACTCAGGAACTCACCACCTTGTTGCGTGACGAGATTGCGACATTACTTACCGAAAACAACACGGAAGATGCTGAAAGCTTTATTGTCCCGGAAGATAAGAAGCCCTATGTTATCATGGTTGTCGGTGTGAACGGAGTAGGTAAAACAACAACGATCGGTAAACTGGCATATCAATTCAAGAAAGCCGGTAAAAATGTTTACCTGGGTGCTGCCGATACATTCCGTGCAGCTGCAGTGGAGCAGTTGGTGATCTGGAGTGAACGTGTAGGTGTTCCCATCGTAAAGCAGAAAATGGGTTCCGACCCGGCTTCTGTGGCGTTCGACACACTTAGTTCTGCCAAGGCAAATGATGCCGACGTTGTAATTATCGATACAGCCGGTCGTTTGCATAATAAAATAAACCTGATGAATGAACTTACCAAGATAAAGAACGTGATGAAAAAGGTTATTCCTGATGCTCCTCACGAAGTTTTGCTGGTATTGGACGGTTCAACAGGACAGAATGCCTTTGAACAAGCTAAACAATTTACTGCAGCTACCGAAGTGAATGCATTGGCTGTCACGAAATTGGATGGAACAGCTAAAGGTGGTGTGGTGATCGGTATTTCCGACCATTTCCGTATTCCGGTAAAATATATCGGTTTGGGTGAAGGTATTGAAGATTTGCAGGTCTTTAACAAGAAGGAATTTGTAAATTCATTATTTGGAGAATAATATTTAAGAGTAACTTTTCCCCTCTTGAGAGGGGGCAGGGTGTGTGTGATTATAGCGTGTTTGATACTGATTTTACACACCCCCTTCCCCCTCTCAAGAGGGGAATTAGTTACTCTTTGTTCGTAATAGATAAGATGAGAAAAAATAAAGTAGATATTATCACGCTGGGCTGTTCGAAAAACCTGGTTGACTCGGAGCAGTTGATGCGTCAGTTTGTCGCAAACGGTTATACAGTTGAACATGACCCACATAAGATAAACGGAGAGATCGTTGTGGTAAATACCTGCGGTTTTATCGGTGATGCCCAGGAAGAATCGATCAATATGATCCTGGAATTGGGTGAAGCTAAGAAGAAAGGAAAGATCGGTCAATTATATGTGATGGGATGTCTTACCGAGCGTTTCTTGGAAGAAATGAAGCAGGAGTTACCCGAAGTAGACCATTTTTACGGAAAGTTCAACTGGAAGGAACTCATATCCGATATCGGCAAATCCTATCATCGTGAATTAGCTTCCGACCGTGTGTTGACCACCCCGAAACATTATGCTTTCCTAAAAATTGCAGAAGGATGTAATCGTATCTGTTCCTATTGCGCCATTCCTATTAGTACCGGGCACTATCAATCCATCCCGATGGAACAGATAGAAGAGGAGGTACGTCTGCTTGTTGCACAAGGTGTAAAGGAATTTCAGGTTATCGCCCAAGATCTGACTTATTACGGGTTGGATATATATAAAAGATATGCATTACCCGAACTGGTTGAACGTATTTCGGATATCCCCGGAGTAGAATGGATTCGTTTGCATTATGGCTATCCTTCCCATTTCCCTTATGATCTGTTGCGGGTGATGCGTGAGCGTGATAATGTTTGTAAATATCTGGATATCGCTTTGCAACATATCAGCGACAATATGTTACAGAAGATGCGTCGTAATATCACGAAGGAAGAAACATACGCATTGATTGAACGTATCCGGAAAGAAGTTCCGGGCATCCATCTCCGAACGACATTAATGGTGGGACATCCGGGTGAAACGGAGCAGGACTTCGAGGAATTGGTCGAATTTGTAAAGAAAGCGCGTTTCGAACGTATGGGTGCTTTTGCTTACAGTCATGAAGAAGGAACTTATTCATTCAAGAATTATACGGATGATATCTCCGATGAAGTTAAACAGGAACGTTTAGACTACCTGATGCGGATACAAGAAAGGATCTCTAACGAGATAAATGAGGCCAAAGTAGGCCAAACCTTTAAAATTATAATCGACCGGGAGGAAGAAGATTGTTATATCGGACGTACCGAATTCGACTCTCCGGAGGTCGATCCGGAAGTTGTTGTTTTTAAACAACTATCGCTAAATCCAGGAGAGTTTTATAACGTAATTATCGAAGAATCACAGGCTTTTGACCTTTACGGAAAAGTGTTTCTTTGATATAAAAACCATTAATAAGTTTGTCTGTTTACAAAAAAATAACTAATATCGCTGCTGAATCTATTGATGAGGTAAGTATGAAAAACAAGGAGCTAATAACAGAGTTGTCTGCAAAACTGGGGTGGACTGCACAGGAAGTAACCGAAATGCTGTCTGCTTTTAGCTCTGTGGTTGGTTCGAAGCTGGTAGATAATGATGCTATTTATTTGCAAGGATTAGGCCTGTTTGAGATAAAGAAGAAGGCAGAACGCATCTCTGTCAATCCGGCAAATGGAAAACGTTATCTGGTACCTCCCAAGCTCGTTCCGGTATTTAAACCGGGAGCTACCATCAAATCTAAACTAAAAGAATTAAGCGACAATGAATAGTCGGCTGACAATACAAGATCTGGCTGCTTTATTAGCCGAACGTACAGGAAAGGACAGGAGCAGTGCTGAACTGTTTCTAAGAGAATTTATTGCAATCGTATCAAAAGGTGTCTTTACCGATAAGATAGCTAAAGTGAAGGGACTTGGTTCCTTTAAAGTTGTTTTGGTAGAGAAACGGGAAAGTATTCATGTGAATACAGGAGAACGCTTTTTGATTCCGGCACATTATAAGTTCTCTTTTCTTCCTGATAAGGAGTTGCGCGAATTAGTAAATAAGCCATTTTCATTCTTTGAAACGACCGAGTTGAATGAAAACGTAGATTTTACAGATCTGGATGTGTCAGCGGAGATAGAAGAGAAAGAAGCCGAAGATGAATCGGTAGAGGATATTATCCCGGAAAACACTTCACCTGTTGAAGAGCCGGAAGTACTACCTGCTCCGGAAAACACAGATGAAAAAGAGGAAGAAATAGCTGAGTCATCAGAAGTGCCGGAATCGTCAGAAGAGGAAATTATACCGGAAGAGATTAAATCAGAAGAAATACAGTCGGAAGATACTTCGGATGCTGAGCCGGAGCCACCATTCGAAAGCAAGCCTTCACCATCTGAAATAGTAGAGCCTATTGCGGAAAAACCGGTAGAAGAACCTATGCCGATTCCTTTGGCTAATGGTTTCTCGGATACCGATTATCAGTTTGAAGATGAAGAACCGTCTACTTCTCCTTGGATAAAATGGGTTGTGGCGGCTGGCATTGTTGGCATCATTGTTGCCGGTAGTACATTGCTGTATCTTAACCGGAGTTTTTTCTTAGGACCTGAAATACCGACGAAAGCGTTAACTGGTAGATCTTTACCCGATCAGGCAGTTGCTTCGGTCGATACACTTCAGGAACCAGAACTTAATACAGAAATCGAGGAAGACAAAGATACTATTACAGCTGAATTACCTGCAATAGCTCCCGAAGCACCGGCAGAAACCCCGGAGGTGTTGGCAACAGTAAAAATAGAAACAGGTAGCCGCTTGACCCTGATCTCACTGGAGTATTATGGCAGCAAAATATTCTGGGTCTATCTGTATGATTATAATAAGGCAGTGATTAAAGATCCTAATAACATCCCGGTTGGCACTGAGATTCAGGTACCTGCTCCGAGGTTGTATGGTATCGATAAACATAGTCGTGCTTCAATAGACAAAGCTGCTGCACGCCAGACGGAAATACTGGCTGGAAATTTGTAACAAAACTCCACTCTTTTAAGTAAAATAAAACAAAATAGTTGTTGTTGGGTTAGTATTATTTAACTGCAAAAGTGAAGAATACGAATTTAACATTTCTAATTTTGTGCAGCTATAAAAACAAGCAAGAATCAATAACAATATAAATAAGAAAATCTATGAGTCAGACAGTAGACATTCGTGAGTTGAACGAGCGAATTGAGAGTAAAAGTTCGTTTGTAAACATGATTACGATGGGGATGGACCAGGTAATTGTTGGACAAAAGCATTTGGTGGAATCATTATTGATTGGTCTGCTTTCCGACGGGCATATCCTGCTGGAAGGGGTTCCCGGATTGGCAAAGACGCTTGCCATTAAAACGTTGGCGTCGCTGATCGATGCCAAATACAGTCG
Organism: Parabacteroides timonensis; assembly: GCF_900128505.1. NCBI lineage: Bacteria > Pseudomonadati > Bacteroidota > Bacteroidia > Bacteroidales > Tannerellaceae > Parabacteroides > Parabacteroides timonensis. The sequence continues at coordinate 931,198 of NZ_LT669941.1, read as the reverse complement.
TATACAGTTTACCCCGGACTTACTGCCGGCCGATGTGATCGGTACAATGATTTACAGTCAGAAAAGCGAAGAATTTCAGGTAAAACAAGGCCCGGTCTTCGCTAATTTTGTGTTGGCGGATGAAATAAACCGTGCTCCGGCTAAAGTTCAGAGTGCTCTTTTGGAAGCCATGCAGGAACGTCAGGTGACAATCAGTGAAAATACTTATAAATTGCCGGAACCTTTCCTGGTTATGGCAACCCAGAATCCGATCGAGCAGGAAGGTACTTATCCGCTGCCTGAAGCACAGGTCGACCGTTTCATGTTGAAGGTGATTATCAACTATCCGAAGAAAGAAGAAGAAAAGTTGATCATCCGTCAGAATATCTCAGGCGTGAAACCGGATATCAAACCGATCCTGACAAAGAATGAAATACTGGAAGCCCGCAAAGTGGTTCGTGAAGTCTATCTGGACGAAAAGATCGAACGTTATATCGTCGACATCGTATTTGCAACCCGTTTCCCGCAGGAACATGGACTGGCAAACTTGTCGAACATGATCGCTTTCGGTGCATCTCCCCGTGCTTCCATCAACCTGGCACTGGCTGCCCGCGCTTATGCATTTATCAAACGCAGAGGCTATGTGATCCCGGAAGATATCCGTGCCGTATGCCACGACGTGATGCGTCACCGTATTGGTCTGAGCTATGAAGCGGAAGCAAACAACCTGACCTCCGAAGAGGTGATCAGTGAAATCCTTAATAAGGTAGAAGTGCCTTAATTTTAATCCCATCCGAGAGGAAATAAAATTCCTTCCGAATGCAATTGACTTTTCTCCCGGAAGGAATACTTTTTCCGGTCGGAAGAAATAATCCAGGAATAGTGATTAAAAAATTAAAAGGATTACGATGGAAACAAGTGAACTATTAAAAAAAGTTCGTCGAATTGAGATAAAGACTCGCGGCTTGTCTCGCAATATTTTTGCGGGACAATACCATTCGGCTTTCAAGGGCCGTGGTATGGCGTTTAGCGAAGTGCGCGAGTATCAATACGGCGACGATATCCGCGATATCGACTGGAACGTGACCGCCCGCTACGTACGCCCTTATATAAAGGTGTTCGAAGAAGAGCGCGAACTGACCGTGATGTTGCTGATCGACGTATCCGGCAGTAGAGACTTTGGTTCCGTGAACGTAATGAAGAAAGAGGTTATTACGGAGATTGCAGCTACACTGGCGTTTTCTGCCATACAGAATAACGATAAGATCGGTGTGGTTTTCTTCTCTGATAAGATCGAGAAATTTATTCCGCCTCAGAAGGGGAAAAAACATATTCTTTATATCATTCGCGAACTGATCGACTTCCAGCCTCAGGATACGAAGACCGATGTCAGCCAGGTATTGAAATTTCTGACTAACGCCATAAAGAAACGTTGTACGACCTTCCTGATATCCGACTTTATCGATAAAGGTGGTTTTAAAGATGCGCTGACAATAGCCAACCGTAAACACGATGTTGTGGCTATCCAGGTGTACGATCGTCGTGAGACAGAACTGCCGTCAGTCGGATTAATGAAAGTGAAGGATGCAGAAACTGGAGCAGAACGTTGGATCGACAGTTCTTCGGCCCGTGTACGCGAGGCTTATAAAGAATGGTGGGATCGCAGGCAGGCTGCCATGAACGATTCGTTCAAGAAATGCCGGGTCGACTCCGTTTCTATTCGTACGGAAGATGATTATGTGAAAGCTCTGATTGCTCTTTTTGATAAACGTAATTAAGCATGCAAAAGAAATTTATAAATAAAAGCTTTCTGTTCCTTCTCCTGTTTTTGCTGGCAGGAGGGAAGATGTTTGCGCAGCAGACCTTAATCGATGTAAAGGTCGATTCTGCTGCCATTCTGATCGGAGAACAGACTGTTTTACATTTGACGGTTACGACAGATAAGGATAAGCCGGTTCAGATCGTGATACCGGGCGACACACTGATGCGTGGGGTAGAGGTGCTCGAACTTTCGAAGGCCGATTCGTCAGTGATCGAGAATGACCGCCTGTTGATCAAGCAGGATATTCTGGTCACTTCTTTCGACTCTTCACTGTATCTGTTGCCCCCGTTCAAAGTGATAGACGGAGTAGATACTATTTATTCGAACCAGATTGCGTTGAAAGTGTCGACCATTCCTGTGAATGTAGACAAACCGGAAGAGTTCTATGATATAAAAGATATCTGGAAACCGCCTTTCGTGCTGGCTGATTATTATCCGATAATCTACGGCATTTTACTGGCTCTTTTCCTGATCTGTGTGATTGCATACATTATCAAGCGCTTGCGTAACAAACAATCCCTTATTCCGTTTAAGAAACCGGAACCCAAGCTTCCGCCTCACGAACAGGCTATTAAGGAATTGGATGAGATCAAACAGCAGAAGCTGTGGCAGCAGGGTCGTAATAAAGAGTATTACACATTGATCACGGAAACATTGCGTCGCTATATCGTAGAACGTTTCGATATCAACGCAATGGAAATGACTTCCGGTGAAATTCTTGATATTATCCGTAAGCAACATGACGCTGATTCCGTATTTGAAAATCTGAAACAAATATTGAATTTGTCCGATTATGTGAAGTTCGCGAAGATGAACCCGCTACCGGATGAAAACGACCTGAGTTTGATGAATGCCTATCTCTTCATCAACCAGACTAAGATTGAAGAAGTTGTAACTCCGGAAACAGAAGAGAAAGAGGCAACTGATACTAACGATTCAAATATAACAAAAGAATAAAATGGTATTTGCAAATCCTACATATCTGTATTTGTTATTGCTGCTTATCCCGATGATAGGATGGTATATCTGGAAGCTCTGTAAAAGTCAGGCAAGTTTGCAGGTATCATCTTCGGAAGCATTCGATGCACCGGGAACAACTTCCTGGAAGGTGTATCTGAGGCATGTCCCTTTTATCCTGAGAATGGCGGCAGTAGCAGTACTTATTATTATACTGGCACGTCCGCAGTCTACAAACAGTTGGCAGAATACTTCTACGGAAGGTATTGATATTGTGATGGCAATGGATATCTCGAGTAGTATGTTGGCACAGGACCTGAAGCCGAACCGTTTGGAAGCATCCAAAGATGTGGCCGCTTCTTTCATCAATGGCCGTCCTAACGATAATATCGGACTGGTTGTATTTGCGGCTGAGAGTTTTACGCAGTGTCCGCTTACTACCGACCATACTGTATTGTTGAATCTCTTTAAGGATGTTCAGCCGGGTATTATCCAGGATGGAACAGCAATTGGTTTGGGACTAGCCAATGCGGTGAGCCGTATTAAAGACAGCCAGGCCAAATCGAAAGTGATCATTCTGCTTACCGACGGTGTGAACAATGCCGGTGAAATTGCCCCTGTTACGGCAGCCGAAATTGCCAAGACATTCGGTATCCGCGTGTATGCAATCGGTGTAGGGACAAAGGGCATGGCTCCTTATCCTTTCCAGACAGCATTCGGTATACAATACCAGGATGTTCCTGTCGAGATCGACGAGCCGACATTAAAGCAGATCGCGGCAACAACCGGCGGACAGTATTTCCGTGCAACGGATAATACCAGCCTGAAGGAGATTTATTCAGAGATCGACAAAATGGAAAAGACCAAGATCAGCGTACAGCAATACAGCAAGAAACAGGAAGAATATAAGAACTGGGCTCTGTTGTTATTCGCGTTGCTTCTGGTTGAGATTTTATTGAGAAATACATTGTTAAGAAATATACCGTAAATATAAAGGCTTATGTTTCGTTTTGCACATCCGGACTTTTTGTACTTGCTTTTTATCCTTCCGGTACTTATTGCATTCTATGTGTATGCAATGATCCTGAAGAAAAAAGCAATAAAGAAATATGGTAATCCCGAATTGCTGGCAGAGTTGATGCCGGAGGTATCTCCGAAACGCCAGCATCTGAAGTTTTGGCTATTGTTCGGAGCCATTACAATGGTTATCTTTGTTATTGCGGGGCCGCAATTTGGTTCTAAACTGGAAACCGTAAAACGTCAGGGCGTCGAAATAATGGTTTGTCTGGACGTCTCTAATTCGATGTTGGCCGAAGATGTTTCGCCCAACCGTTTGGATAAGGCAAAACAGATGTTGTCGAAACTGACGGATGGATTTAAAGATGACAAGATGGGGCTGATCGTTTTTGCAGGTGATGCATTTACCCAGTTACCGATCACTTCCGATTATATTTCGGCGAAGATGTTCTTGTCATCCATCAACCCGTCGATGGTTTCGACCCAGGGTACGGCTATCGGTTCTGCTATTAATTTGGCTATGCGCTCGTTTACTCCGAGCGAAACATCGGATAAGACGATTATCCTGATAACTGACGGTGAGAACCATGAGGGCGATGCCGTAAAAGCGGCTGCCGCTGCTGCGGAAAAAAATATTCATGTCAACATTGTCGGTATGGGTGACCCTAAAGGTTCGCCTATTCCGGTAGGAGCAAACAACTATATGAAGGATAAAGACGGCAACGTCGTTATCACCAAGTTGAGCGAAGAAATGTGTCAAGAGATTGCTGCAGCAGGACATGGTATGTATGTCCGTGCCGACAACACGAACTCTGCATTGAAAGCATTGCAGACGGAGATAGAGAAGATGAATAAGTCGGAATTAGACAGTAAAGTATATTCCGAATATAACGAACAATTTCAGACTTTGGCATGGATCGCACTGATCCTGCTGATTGCTGACTTCCTTACATTAGACAGGAAGAACCGTATTTTCAGAAAAGTAAAATTGTTCTCTTAATTCTATGGATAAGATGAGACGTATACGAAAATCAATGATATGGATGGGAGCGCTTCTGTTTTGCTCAGGAGCTGTATTTGCCCAGAAAGCTGAGCGTAAAAATGTACGTGCGGGTAATAAGTTGTACACCGAGGAAAAATTTACCGAATCGGAAATCGCTTACCGCAAAAGCCTGGAAGTAAATCCCCGTTCCGTTGAAGGTACTTACAATTTAGGAAACTCTTTATATAAGCAGAAGAAGTTTCCGGAAGCTGCTGAGCAATATCAATTGTTGACTGGTCAGGCAGAAAAGATGGTTGAAACCGAAGAGGGAAGAGCCCGTCTTGCCAGCGTGTTCCATAACTTGGGAGATATCAGTATGCAGAGCAAGGAATATCAGAAGAGTGTAGAAGCATTTAAACAATCCTTGCGCCTGAATCCGAAAGATGACGAGACGCGTTATAATCTGGCTTTGGCCCAGAAGTTGCTGGAAAATCAACAAAACGAAAACCAGGATCAAAATCAGGATCAGCAGAACCAGGATAAAAAAGAAGATCAGGAAAATAAAGACGATCAGCAGCAACAGCAACAACAGCAGCAGCAAGACGACAAGAAAGAAGATAAGACTCAGCAGGAACAGCAACAGAACGAACAGATGAGTCAGGATAATGCGCAGCAAATGTTGGATGCCTTCCTACAAGATGAAAAGAATACACAGGAAAAGGTAAAGAAGGCTCAGGCTGAACAACAACAACGTCGTAAGACAGATAAAGAATGGTAATTTGGATACTGAAAACAGAAAAAACAACAATATAATGAGAAGATTAGCTTTCTTATTCGTTCTCTTTCTCACAGCAGGAGTGATGTCAAAGGCCGCCAGTAACGTGACCTTCAAGGCTGTTGCTCCGAATGCTGTCGTGATGGGGCAACAATTCAGATTAGCGTATACAGTAAACGCAGAGGCGAAAGCCAGTGACTTGCGTGTGCCGGAACTTCCGGATTTTGATGTACTGATGGGACCTTCTTTGGCTACAAGTTCAAGTACTCAGATTATTAATGGAAATGTATCATCAGAAGTCGCTTATACATTTACTTATATTCTGATGCCGAAGAAAGAGGGTACATTTAATATCGAACCGGCTTCAATCAAGGTAAAAGGTGCCAATTATACATCCAATGCATTAGCGATTAAAGTGCTTCCGCCGGATAAGGCAGCCGAAGCGGATGGTGGAAATGGCGGACAGGCTGCTTCTATCGGTAAGGATGATTATTTCGTAAGGATGGAAGTTTCCAATCGGAATGTATACGAACAGGAAGGTTTCCTGGTATCATTTAAGTTGTACGCTGCCCGAATGTGTAATATAACGAGTGTCAAATTTCCTGAATTTGAAGGTTTCTTGGCGCAGGAGATAGAACAACCGGATCCACAATGGTCGCAGGATCATTACAACGGTCGCAACTATTTTACAGTTGTAATGAAACAGACGGTTCTTTATCCGCAACGTGCAGGTAAAATTACCATAGAGAGCGGTAAATTCGATGCAGTAATCAGTGTCCCGACACAACGGAAAGTACGTAGTATTTTTGATGAATTCAGGGATATGTATGATAATGTACAGAAGACGCTGGTGTCGAATCCTGCAACGATCGATGTGAAACCGTTGCCATCCGGTAAACCGGCTTCATTCTCCGGTGCGGTTGGTAATTTCAACATGACGTCCGATATCAATTCGACAAACGTAAAAACGAATGATGCTGTTACCATTAAGTTAAAGATCTCAGGTAATGGAAATATCAAACTGATCAAAAATCCGGAAGTTATTTTCCCTAATGATTTTGATATTTTCGACCCGAAGGTAGAGACGGATACCAAGACAACGGAAGCTGGCGTGAGCGGAAGCAAAACGATTGAATACATGGCTATTCCCCGTTATGCAGGTGATTTCGAAATACCGGCTATTTCTTTCTCTTATTTCGATCCGAAGTCAGGAACTTATAAGACTCTGAAATCCGAAACTTATAAACTGCATGTAGAACAAGGTAAAGAAGGAAGCGGTTCTTCTCCGGCTGTATCTAATTTCAGTAATCGGGAAAGTGTGAAATATCTGGGTAAGGATATCCGCTACCTGAAAGTGAAGGACTTTAACTTCATTGCCAATAACGATATTTTCTTCGGCTCTTTTATGTATTACATGTGTTACATCGTACCGGGTATATTGTTTATCGTTTTCTTCTTTATCTATCGCAAGCAGGTAAAAGAAAACTCTAATATAGCGTTGGTTAGAACTAAGAAAGCGAACAAGATTGCCGTAAGGAGATTGAAAAATGCCGGCAAGCTGATGAAGGAAAACAAAAAGGAAGAATTCTACGATGAAGTTCTCCGCGCTTTATGGGGCTATTTGAGTGATAAGCTGAATATCCCGCAGGCTAGTCTTACTAAAGACAATGTGGAAACCGAACTGTCGAAATATGGTGTAGACGATACGCTGACGAATGAGTTTATGGATATCCTGAATACTTGTGAGTTTGCCCGTTATGCTCCGGCACAGGCTTCAGATGCTATGGATAAATTATATGAATTAACCGTAGACGCCATTGGTAAGATGGAGAATACAATAAAAAAACAATAAGATGAAGACGAATATAAATATGAAAAAGATATTGTTTTTCCTATTGATTCAGTGTCTGGCATGGACTGCTTACGCACAGGATGCGGTAATCAAAGAAGCTGAAACTGCATATACGAAGGAAGATTATGGGAAAGCGATTGAATTGTATGAAAGCATATTGAAAAGTAACGGAGATTCTCCTGAAATATATTATAATCTGGGGAATGCCTATTATAAAGCCGGTAAGACCGCTTCTGCAATTCTGAATTACGAACGGGCATTGGTGCTCGATCCGGGAGACAGCGATATCCGTTTCAACCTGCAGATGGCTCGTCAGAATACTGTCGATAAGATCGAACCAGTCGACGGCTTTTTCCTGGCAAGATGGTTTGACTCGGTTCAAAATATGGGAGCAGCCGATTCATGGGCTAAAATGGGAATAGTCTGTTTTATTCTGTTCATTGGTTGTTTGATCCTGTTCTTCTTCTCGAGACAGGTCCGTTTGAAGAAAGCCGGTTTTTACGTAGGCTTACTTTTGTTGTTCTGCGTAATCATGACAAACATATTTGCTGCTAATCAGAAGGCTGAATTAGTAAACCGTTCGTATGCGATCGTATTTGCTCCTACAGTTACAGTGAAAAGTTCTCCTGATGCCAGTGGAACAGATCTGTTCGTCTTGCATGAAGGAACTAGAGTTTCCGTTAAAAGTACGTTAGGTGATTGGAGTGAAATTGCGTTGGAAGACGGAAACGTTGGTTGGATGCCAACCAAAGACATTGAAAGAATCTGATGGTAGAAAAAATATTAGTTTACGAACGAGATTTGTTCTTTATGCTTAACGGCAGCGATTCTCCTTTCCTCGACCGCTTTATGTGGTTGTATTCCGGAAAGGCAGTATGGCTGCCGTTAGCCGCTTTTATACTGATTGTATTACTGTATAAGAAGAAGTGGCGGGAATCTATTCTGATTTTGCTGGCGATTGTGCTTGTTATAACCTTTTGTGATCAGTTTGCATCACATGTGTGTAAACCTATTTTTACCCGTTTCCGTCCTACGCATCATCCGGACTTTATGGATCAGGTGAAAACTGTATTCGATTATCGTGGTGGAAAATATGGCTTTATATCCAGCCATGCGGCCAATGCTTTTGGTTTTGCAACCTTCATGTCATTGCTTTTCCGCTACCGCTTATTTACATGGACTATTTTCCTGTGGGCCGCATTGACTGCTTATACACGGGTTTATCTCGGAGTCCATTTTATTTCGGATATCGTACCGGGAGCTATTGCCGGCGTATTCTTCGGATGGCTGGTGTATTGGTTATATATAAAAGCTCGTGTATTTGTTCCCGGAACAAGCGGGGAGGCTAGTGCTTTGTATTCGGATAAGGAGAAACGTATTATTGTTTATGCCATCTTTATTGCAGTTTTACTGATTGCGGTGTTTAATGTACCTTTAGTCGGTTGCCTAAGATAAGGAACAAGTTTTATTTCAAATAATAATGAAGCCGCGGATAAATCGTTTTTATAATTTATCCGCGGCTTTTTATTCAGAATAGTTTGATTCTGTTTTCCTATATTTTTATGAATGCATTACCAACAACGGAGTATCGGTATGGAACAACATTTTACGTGCGATAGACGGATTAAACATTCTGGCCAGGATATTTCGACGATAAGTGCTTAACGCAATAACATCGATATGTTTGTCGCGTACAAACTTTTCGATGGCCAGTAGCAAGTCTCCGTCAGCTAAAACCGTATGGCTGATGTTGGCTTCCGGATATTGTTTTTTGAAATATTCGTTGACGCCGGTAAGACGGATCTCGTTCCATTCATCTTTGCTTGTAGAAATATTGAATAGATGGATATTAACATCATATCCTTTTACAATTTCCATAAACTCGTCGAAGGCAACCAGGTCGCGCTGGTTGAATGATGTTGCAAATGCAATATTCTTTGCTTCCTCCAAATCGTTAAAACGTACATTTTCAGGAATAGCCAATACAGGAACCTTATTGACCTCGATCACCTCACCGGTTACACTTCCGATCAAATCCATATCTTTCTGGCTCTTTCCCCTTGTTCCCATCACGATCAGGGTAGGATGGTATTCTTTGCAATAGGCAAGAATCTCTTCTTCCGGTAATCCTTCACGCAGAACATAGTTGTATTTCACTCGGGGTAATTCGCCTGACTGTATTTTGCGGTTGATCATTGTACATATATTTTCCATATCGATCTGAACACGTTTTAATACATTTTGTACGGATTCTTCTTCATTTACCTGATAGGCCAATGTGTCACCCATAGGAATAGCAGACGGGAAGTATGGACTGAAATATGCATGCATGATCATTACTTCGGCACCGGCATGATAAGCATAATTGATGCCAAGCTCACAAGCCTTGATCGAATAGTTGGAGAAGTCAACCGGGATCAGAATCTTTTTAGTCTGTGGGGTTGTCGATTCTTCTTCCGCATCTTCGCTAAGCCATTTACTATCCTCAATAATGCGTAAAGCATGGGGTAGGTCGCTTTCCTTAATTCTCACACGTACGCCAGCCGATACGACGGGTTGGATCTGGTTTACATTATGTATATAGACTTCGATCCCTTCTGTTTCAAGTATCGTCTTAAGAATTTGTGCTTTCTCAAACGTGTGAATAGCTAATGTTATTAGTTTATCTTCCATAATTCGTGCGTTTTATAAATTAAACAATTGGAAAATACGAAATGTTGCTAAATAAAAAATCCCACAGCGTTTTTCTTTCGTTTGCTATGGGATTTTTCTTTGCTTTGAATTTCTTTACGCTTCCTGTGCTTCAGATACGTCTTGTACTTCTGCGAGTATCTGTAAAGCACGTTCAAATATCGTTGTGTCATCTAATACGACAAGGCCACCATCCGGACCTGGTTCGATATGTATCCCACAGCTTTTACCGTCCTTATAATTATATCCACCAAAATAATTACGAACAGTTTCTACTGATATACCTAACTCATCTGCAATGCGATGGGTACTTCCGTCAGGCAAACGATCTTTCAGTCTGCGCAGTTCATTAAAAGTGATTGTCTTTGTCATGGTTCCTTATTTTGAAGGTTAATACTTCGGTTAATTATTTATGCCACTAACTTAGGCAATATCTACCAAGAGGACAAATTATTTAGTTAAAATAAACCGAAAATGAATATGCTTTACGACATGTATCCGATTACAGACAAAATAAAATATAACTTGACAGATACATTTTTCTTGCATATAATATAATTATTTATACTTTTGTGGCTCAATATAACAATAAAAGCATAAAAGTAAAATGAAAGAATTAGTAGAAAAAATCAATGTGGCAATTGAAGAGTTCAGCACAAATGCTAAAGCTCAGGTAGAAAACGGTAACAAGGCTGCGGGTACTCGTGCTCGTAAAGCATCTCTGGAACTGGACAAATTATTGAAAGAATTTAGAAAAGTATCTATCGAAGCTGCTAAGTAATAAAACTTATTAAGTAAACGAAAAGGTGATTACCTGATACTGGATAGTCACCTTTTTATTTTGTGAGCATGGTGGGTTAATATTTGCTGGTAGCTTCTTCTATAATATTTACCAACAGATCTTGCATCTTCATTATGATTGGATTGTCGTCCAACCCATATTGGCCGGCTATGGACTTCATGCTGATGAATGCAGCCCAGACTTCTCCATGAGTATCCTGCCACACAGATATTTTTAACGGGAGTTCAATAGATATCTCCGGATTTTCCTGCATCAACAGGGTTCCTGCCTTGGGTGAACCAAATACGATTACTTTATTAGGCATTAATTTCAGGCCACTTTCCCTGGCATTTTGACTATGATCGAATAAGGCAAAAACTTGTATCTCTCTTTCCTTAAGATTAGCCTCTATTCTGCTGACTGTTTCGTCTACGCTAAACTGACTTTTACTTTTTACCAACATACTTGTTTCTTTTTTTTGAGCGAATATCATAATCGACATCAGTAATCCTGATAGAATAAATATATAACGTTTCATAAGTCTGATTTGTTTGAGGTGTTACTTAATATGTCGTAAAATTCCGTATTTCATTTCTTGTAAGAAATAGCAATATTACCGGAAATAATATCAATTTTCCTAAAATGTATATGAAATACAGGATTCTGATGAACAATGTGAAACTTATATTGTTAAGTGATAAGATAATACAATATTAATCAATCTAAAATAAGAAAGGCTTATGATACCTAACACTGAACTGGAAAATGGTAAAGTTGAATTAATCCGTGAAATACTTGATATCAAAGATATCCATGATATTGACTTGTTGAATGAGTTTAGTCAGGAGATCAATAATTCTCTTAATGCACAGAATGTAAATAGGGATATGGAAGACGAAAACTAAAAGTAAAGCGCAACTTTTTATTGTTATAACAGAGCAGCGGAGTATACTTCATCGAAAGTATAACTCCGCTGTTTTTTTGTTATCTCTTCCAATCTCTATACAACAACCACAAGGAAATCATCTCTCTGTTAATGTGCGTAAAAAAAGAAAGAGATAATGATTGAAAACAGAATAAAAATGGAAAAAAGGGAAGTAAAGCGAATAAATGAGAATCATTTAAAAATACAACAGTACGATCGTTCCGGTACTCGTATAGGAGGAATGTCTTCAGCTATTGCACAACCAATGTACGCGGAACAGATGCTGTCTTTACGGTAATACAGATGGATGATCCTTTTCATTTCCGGTGTGATCTTAACTTGTAGGGTCGCTCCAATATTTTACTACGTATATAATGTGTATAATCACCGTTCAAGTTTTCTTTTTTTTAAAGCCAGATGGAGAGCAGCAAATTTCTCAGGGGTATCAGAAAGATCGAGTTCAGATAATCTTTTTAATTCCTCTTTCGCGAGAGCCCGTTTACGGGTGGGAGGGACCTGTATATAAAGATTTGAAAAGGGACTGTCCGATGGAGATATAAATCGCAGTTTCTTAATCACTTTGTTATACGTGGCTTTTAGATTGCGCAAATAAATCACTGTTGATATGAAACAAAATAACAAAAAGTGCAAGAAGTAGGTTGTATAAAAAAATATATAGGAAGACAATAGGGGTATTTTATCTTTTCCTGTCTTATATATGAAGTTGAATTTAAAATGGAAAAAATGGAAACAACAGAAAGAGAAAATCAAGCACCCATGCTGTGGTACTGGAGTGTTCCTGAAAATGGAATGGATATAGAAGATTGTGAGAAAATAGCAAAGGAGAATTTAGCTAACAGGCAGAGTATTAAATATATGGATATGTATATTGCTTTTGTTTGAAAAGAATAAATATTGAATATGAAAAGGCATGTAAAGTATCGGGAAAAGATGCCATACATGCCTTTTTAGCATTTATTAGTATATGATTTCAAAACATATAGAATAAATGCCTTGTTATAATATCAAATAAAAAATAGTTCTTGTGCCGGAATTAGTTTTAGGATATACATTATAAGGTATAGAAAAAATAATAGAAAATTATTCCGGGAGTCAGAACCAAATAAAGCTTATCATTGTTATAATGATAAACAGGACTTAAAAGATTCTGTAATAATTATGTTAGTAGTATTTGTTTTTTCATATAAGTAGAGTTTGTTATTTGTTTGGTCCGTATGTAACTGTGAAGTTATATACGGATTTTTTATTACCTGGAAATGCCTCTGATATCTTTATAGTTCTATTGTTTATAATTAAGATTATGTTTAATAGGACTATTGTGAACTCTTTATCCTTACCTATTCTTTCCCGAATTCATCGCCGGTACAAATTTTTTCAACATTTATTATCTAAAGAGTGTTGTATGTTAAATAACTATTCTATCTTCGCGTCTTAATGAAAAAATTATTGTTGATATTATCGTTTCTCTTCCTGTTGTTGCTGAATATGCAGGTAAAGATTGAAGATGAAGATATTTTATCTCCTAAAGAAACTACCTATATCTGCAATAATAAAAAGCATCCATTACAGGATGAATTGAGAAATTACGATTTGAATCAAACCCATAACACTGCTTTTTGCCTCACTACACGTTCTTTAGTTATATCTACCAGATGTGAGCGTCCTTTTAAAGTAACTACCCGGCTTTTAGAGTTGTCTTTACAGAAAGAACAAAATATTCTGAATAAAATCTCTGAAACCTATTTAATAACCCAATCTATAAAATTCTCGTCTCTTCGTATGCGATCAGGTCATTGGATCTATGTCTTACGAAAAATCATTATTTAGTTTACCATTTATCATTGTTTCTATTTTATTGTTTACGCGGATTGTAAACAATGATTAATTCGTGTGCTCTTTGGAGTACATTATATCAGATATTAAATTAAATAATTATGTTAAGTCTATTACTTTCTACCCTGGAAATGATGGCGTTGACCTTCATTATTGGGTTTGTTGTAGCCGGTGTGATCAAACTTATCGCAGTTTGGGCCGACTCTCTGGAGTTTCATCATAATGAAGAACTTTCACAGTTTAGCAAGTTGAATAAATTACGTGCCAAAATTGGAGAAATACTCGGATTGGATTCGGTTAATGAAGAAGAACAGGTGGATGACGAACGTGAAGAATTTCGTCAAGGTGTAAACAGCGATCTTCTTCATATAAAGCCATCCGGTTATTATCATGGTGTAAGCCATGGTGCATCTCATTTGGATCTGATGGATTATTATTATCCACAGGATACTCGTATCATGTATCTGAAGAAAAAAGAACAGATGATGAGAAAAAGCAATATTAACAAAGAGGAGAATCCTTCTACCGAAAAATAAAGACAGATATGGAAAACGTTGATTTTTTAAGTTTGTTCCAAGGATTTGGAACAATGGTTGCCGGTGGATGGATACTGGCTATCGCTCGTGTTTTTTTGATTACTCTTGGTGGCCTGCTCGTTTATCTGGGCTGGAAAGGTGTTTTGGAACCAATGGTAATGATCCCTATGGGATTAGGGATGATTGCTATCAATTGTGGTACTCTGATCATGCCGGAAGGTGGTCTTGGGAATCTGTTTCTGGATCCAATGCTTTCCGATACAGACGAATTAATGAACACTATGCAGATTGACTTTCTTCAACCTGTTTATACGCTTACGTTTAGTAATGGTTTGATCGCCTGCTTTGTGTTTATGGGGATCGGTACCTTACTGGATGTCGGTTTCTTACTCCAAAAGCCGTTTGCCAGCCTTTTTCTGGCTCTTTGTGCCGAACTGGGAACCTTCCTGACTGTTCCGATTGCCAGTGCTTTTGGATTATCTTTACAGGAAAGTGCCTCTGTCGCTATGGTGGGTGGTGCTGATGGCCCGATGGTTTTGTTTACATCACTGATTTTGGCAAAGCACCTGTTCGTTCCTATCACAGTCGTTGCTTATTTGTATCTGGGGTTAACTTATGGTGGGTATCCTTACCTGGTAAAGTTACTGATTCCACAACGGTTACGTGCTATAAAGATGACGAATACAAAACCTCCTAAGAATTACGATGCAAAGGTTAAACTGGCATTTTCTGTTATTTTGTGTGCCGTTTTATGTTTTCTGTTTCCTGTAGCCTCTCCCCTTTTCTTCTCATTATTCCTGGGAGTTGCAGTTCGCGAATCAGGTATGAAACATATTTATGACTTTGTGAGCGGACCGTTATTATATGGTTCTACTTTTATGTTGGGGTTATTGCTTGGTGTATTGTGTGATGCTCAACTACTTCTTGATCCCAAAATTTTAAAATTGTTGGTATTAGGCGTTACGGCATTGCTCCTTTCCGGTATCGGAGGTATTATGGGTGGCTATATCATGTATTTTATTAAACGTGGTAACTATAATCCGGTAATTGGTATTGCTGCCGTGAGTTGTGTTCCTACAACGGCTAAAGTAGCTCAGAAACTGGTAAGTAAAGAAAACCCGGACTCTTTCATCTTGGGAGATGCATTAGGTGCTAATATATCCGGTGTGATTACATCTGCAATTATTACAGGTATTTATATTACAATCATACCTTATTTATAATAAGGATATTGTTTCTTGTTTAAGTCCGTATTAAGCGATTATATACGGACTTTATTTATAGACAAAAATAGCCGCTCCAAATGGAGCGGCTATTTTTATATTTAATGGAAATGATTATTATTTGTTCATTTCAGCCTCGATAGCTTCCAGTTCCGGACCCATGTTCAGATTATAATAGATACCTCTTAAAGCGATCATATATTCTGATTCTGTCGGTTTCATCTGGTGAGCTTTTTCGAAATAAGGAAGAGCTTTCTTGAAAAGATCTTTAGCAACTGTCAATTCTTCCTGATATTTCTTGCTGTCGTTAATCATGTTTGCTTCACCTTGTTTGTTTACACCCTGGTTGTAATATACACGGCCAAGGCTTGACAGGGATTCTACTGCATCTGGGTTCAGTTCCAATGCTTTAGAGAAATATTTTTCAGCGTTTGCATAATCTTTCAAACCTGTTTCGTAAACCATACCCATTACGTGATACAGCTGAGAATTGTTAGCATCCTTAGCGATAGCAGTGTTCAGGTATTCGATAGCTTTTTCGTTTCTTCCTGAATAGATATAGTTGTTGATCAGGTTCATCAGGTAATATTCTTCGTTCGGGAACTTAGCCATACCTTCTTCCAGTACCTTTTCAAAGTTCACAGTGTCTTTAGCCTGCTGATATTCGTAAGCCAGATACTGGTAGATATCATTCTGTCTGAAGTCTGTGTCTTTAGCACGACTCAACGCTTTGATAGCTGTAGGAGAATCACCCAGCTGAGTAGCAGCTACGGCAGCATAGAACTGAACAGTCATGAATGTAGAGTCTTTTTCTGCTGTCTGAGTTCCTTCGAACATCGGTAATTCAGAGATTTCCAGGTACTGATTGAAGAAATCGTATGCTTTCTTATAATCTTTCTGGTCGAAATAGTAAGCACCACCGTTGAAATAATATACATGGTCAGCACTCAAGATGCTTTTGATGTCTTTTGTATATTTCGGTTTGATTTTACCTTTTTCGTTAGGAAGCTGATCCAGTTCGTAAGCCTTCTTGAAATAAGGAAGGATAGCGATCAAAGCATCGTACATAACCGGTTCGTTCGGCTGTTGTCCCAAGATTTGTTTTGTTCTTTCTGCACTGAACTGCTGATCTTCGATAAAACCGGCAACATACCAAGTCTGAGCGTCATCCTTTGTTTCAGGATTTTCGAGAGCCCCCTTGATTAATGATCTGGCTTCTGTGAAATCAGCCTTGTCTCCTTTTGCTATTCCTTGTGCCTCCTTAACGGCTTTCTTTTGAGCGAAAGAGGCAGATGCTGCAACACATAATGCAACTGTTAATAATAATCGTTTCATTGTGATAGTAATTTGAGATTAATATTTCTATTTGTTTAAATTATTCATTTGTTGTCTCTTCAGTATCGTTAGCGATATCTTCGGATCCTCCAAAATCGGTTATTTCTCCTTTGTTTTCATTCTGAGCGTCTTGTTCTACGTTTTCTTCATTCACCTGCTCTTCCGATTCGGATAAAACCTTACATACAGAGGCTATTTCATCGTTACGTTTACCTAAGTTGATCAAACGGACACCTTGTGTTGCACGACCGATCACATTCAGGTCAGTTACCTTCATACGAATAGCGATACCAGACTTGTTAATGATCATGATATCATTTTCTTCTGTAACATTTTTAATGGCAACAAGTTTACCTGTCTTTTCAGTAATGTTGAGTGTCTTAACACCTTTACCGCCACGGTTAGTCATACGGTAATCTTCTACAACTGAACGTTTTCCGTAACCCTGTTCAGAAACAACCAATACTGTATCGGTTTCTTTATCCTTGATACATACCATTCCTACAACTTCATCAGAAGGATCTTCGTCGAGTGTCATACCTCTTACTCCGGAAGCTGTACGTCCCATGACGCGAACTGCACTTTCGTGGAAACGAATAGCCCGTCCGTTACGGTTCGCAATCAATACTTCGTTGTTACCATTCGTCATACAGACTTCGATCAGACCGTCGTCTTCGCGCAGTGTGATAGCGTTCACACCATTCTGACGCGGACGTGAGTACGCTTCAAGCAATGTTTTCTTGATAACACCTTTCTTTGTACAGAACAATAGGTAATGTGAATTGATAAATTCTGTGTCAGTTGTCAGTTTTTTAACGCGGATGAAGGCATTTACTTTATCATCTGGTTCGATATTCAATAAGTTTTGGATGGCTCTACCCTTTGCATTCTTTGCTCCTTCCGGAATTTCGAATACCTTCAGCCAATAGCACTTACCTTTTGCCGTAAATATCAGTAACGTTGCGTGCATAGAAGCCGGATACATATACTCAACAAAGTCAGCATCACGGGTTTCAGATCCCTTGGCTCCTACTCCTCCACGGCCCTGAGCACGGAATTCACTCAACGGCGTACGTTTGATGTATCCCATGTGCGAGATCGTGATGATCATTTCGTCGTCGGCATAAAAATCTTCCGGATTCAGTTCTTCAGAAGCGTATACGATATCGGTTTTACGTTCGTCGCCATATTTATCTTTCACCTCCTGCAATTCTCCCTTGATCACTTCCATACGAGTGTCTTCATTTTCCAGGATCTCTTTTAAACGGGCAATCAATCTCTCGATTTCTTCGTATTCAGCACGCAGTTTATCTTGTTCTAGTCCTGTTAACTGGCGAAGTCTCATTTCAACGATTGCACGAGCCTGCACATCTGATAGAGAGAAACGTTCCATCAAACGTTCGATCGCTTCGTTCGGGCTCTTGGATGATTTGATAATAGCAATTACTTCATCGATATTATCAGAAGCAATGATCAATCCTTCCAGGATATGAGCTCTTTCTTCGGCTTTCTTCAGTTCGAATTTTGTACGACGTATCACGACTTCATGACGGTGATCAACGAATGCCTTAATCATGTCTTTCAGGTTCAACTGACGCGGACGACCGTTAACCAGAGCGATGTTATTTACGCTGAATGAAGATTGTAAAGCTGTCAGCTTATACAATTTATTCAGTACAACGCTTGAATTTGCATCACGTTTCACATCTACAACGATACGCATACCGTTACGGTCTGATTCGTCGTTTACATTAGAAATACCCTCGATACGTTTATCATTTACCAGGTCGGCGATATACTTGATCAGTTCTGCCTTATTAACAAGGTAAGGAATTTCCGAAATGATGATCTTTTCGTGATTGTTTTCTACTTCAATTTCTGCTTTACCGCGAAGAATGATACGTCCCCTACCGGTTTCGAAAGCATCTTTCACACCTGCATAGCCGTAGATCGTTGCACCTGTCGGGAAATCAGGAGCTTTTACATACTCCATCAAACCTTCTACATCGATTTCTCCACGGGCATCTATATAAGCCATAGACGCATCCAGCACTTCACTCATGTTGTGAGGTGGCATATTCGTTGCCATACCTACTGCGATACCGGAAGCACCGTTCACCAACAAGTTCGGAATACGAGTCGGAAGTACTGTCGGTTCTTTCAGCGTATCATCGAAGTTCAGCTGGAAGTCTACTGTGTCTTTGTCAATATCACGAAGCATTTCTTCGGCAAGCTTGCTCAAACGTGCTTCGGTGTAACGCATTGCCGCCGGACTGTCGCCGTCGACCGAACCAAAGTTACCTTGTCCGTCTACTAACGGATAACGTAAGGACCATGTTTGTGCCATACGAACCATCGCAAAATACACGGAAGAGTCTCCATGTGGATGGTACTTACCTAAAACTTCTCCAACAATTCTCGCAGATTTCTTATAAGGTTTATCGGATGTATTACCTAATTCATTCATCCCGAACAACACACGACGGTGAACCGGTTTAAAACCATCCCTAACATCCGGAAGGGCGCGCGAAACAATTACAGACATTGAATAATCAATGTATGCTGATTTCATTTCCTCCTCGATGTTAATCTTAATAATTCTGTCTTGATCAACCATTTAGTTTTATATTAATTACACTCAATATCTCACCTTTCAAAAAGTGCACTAAGGTAACGCTTTTCCCTTTATCACGAAAGTTTTTACCCTGAAATTTTATTATTCAGAAATATTGGGCTTTTCTTAAGGAATAATGGCACGAATTTTGTTAGATATATAGGGAGAGTTTATTAATTTTGCATTCACAGTACATTATTATAATAGAAGGATTCATATAAGTATGAAAAATAATTATTCAAAAAGATTGATGGACGTTATTGAATATAGCCGCGAGGAAGCTGCCAGGCTTCAGAACAGTTATATCGGACCGGAACATTTGATGCTTGGTATCATACGTGATGGTGAAGGAAGAGCCATGCAGTTATTGCGTGATCTGAATGTCAACGTACATGACATAAAGAAGAGAATTGAACAAGAGATCAAAAATACATTTGATACGGAAGAGTCCGAACTTCACGATATCGCCATCAGTAAAACAACAGAACGTGTATTACGTATGAGTATGCTGGAGTCGCGTTTGTTCAAAACAGACGAGACTGGTACGGAACATCTGCTTCTGGCCATTTTAAAAGAAGAATTCAATGTTGCTGCCAAAGCATTGAGCGAAGCCGGTATAAACTATCGTAATGTATACAATAATCTGGCAAACGGAACGGATATGAATCGAATGGAAGAACTGGAAGAAGTGGATGAAATCAGCGATGGTTACACCGACGACGAAGACGATGATGAAGAAGACTTTTCTTCCCGCAAGGAATCGCCCCGCTCCTCCTCAGGTACAGGTGCCGCACAGCCGAAATCACCGAACGATACTCCAGTGTTGGATAACTTTGGTACGGATATGACACGTGCCGCATCCGAGAATCGTTTAGACCCGATCGTAGGCCGTGAAAAAGAAATTGAACGTCTGGCGCAGATTCTGAGCCGTCGTAAAAAGAATAATCCGGTGTTGATCGGTGAACCGGGTGTTGGTAAATC
Organism: Parabacteroides timonensis; assembly: GCF_900128505.1. NCBI lineage: Bacteria > Pseudomonadati > Bacteroidota > Bacteroidia > Bacteroidales > Tannerellaceae > Parabacteroides > Parabacteroides timonensis. Next base: position 910,874 of record NZ_LT669941.1, on the reverse strand, counting down.
AGCTATTGTAGAAGGGCTTGCGTTGCGCATTATCCAGCGTAAAGTATCCCGCGTATTGTTTGACAAGCGTGTGATCAGTTTGGATATGGCCTCTATCGTTGCCGGTACAAAATATCGTGGACAGTTTGAAGAACGTATAAAAGCGATATTGAACGAACTTTCCAAGAATCCGAATATCATCCTGTTCATTGATGAAATTCATACTATCGTAGGTGCAGGTTCGGCTTCCGGCTCTATGGATGCTGCCAATATGTTGAAACCAGCATTGGCCCGTGGCGAAATACAATGCATAGGTGCAACTACGCTTGACGAGTATCGCAAGAACATCGAGAAAGACGGTGCACTGGAACGTCGTTTCCAGAAAGTAATTGTTGATCCGACTACGGCAGAAGAGACATTGCAGATCCTGAAAAATATCAAACCTCGTTACGAAGAACACCATAATGTGATCTACACCGACGAGGCCCTGGATGCTTGTGTGAAGCTGACAGAACGATATATCAGCGACCGTAATTTCCCAGATAAAGCGATCGATGCACTGGATGAAGCCGGTTCTCGCGTACATATATCTAATATTACAGTTCCGAAAAGTATCGAAGAACTGGAAGCTAAGATAGAAGATACGAAGACCGAAAAACTGGCGGCTGTTAAGTCCCAGAATTTCGAATTGGCAGCAAGTTTCCGTGATAAGGAACGTCAGTATCTGCTGCAACTGGAAGCTGCTAAAGCTAAATGGGAACAGGAATTGCAGGAACATCGCGAAACAGTAGACGAAGACAAAGTAGCCGAAGTGGTAGCCATGATGTCAGGTGTCCCTGTTCAACGAATAGCAAAGGCTGAAAACCTGAAACTGCTGGAAATGGCAGAGAATTTGAAAAAGCAGGTAGTTGGCCAGGATGATGCCGTTCAGAAGATTGTGAAAGCTATCCAGCGTAACCGTGTAGGCTTGAAAGATCCGAATAAGCCGATCGGAACATTTATGTTCCTTGGTCCGACAGGTGTCGGTAAGACGCACCTGGCTAAGAAGTTGGCAGAATATCTGTTCGATTCGGCGGACGCATTAGTTCGTATTGATATGAGCGAATACCTTGAAAAGTTCGCAGTGTCACGTTTGATCGGGGCACCTCCGGGATATGTAGGTTATGAAGAAGGCGGTCAACTGACCGAAAAGGTTCGTCGTAAACCTTACTCTGTCGTATTGCTCGATGAGATCGAAAAAGCGCATCCGGATGTATTCAATTTGCTGTTGCAGGTATTAGACGAAGGTCGCCTGACTGACAGTCTTGGCAGACGGATCGACTTCAAAAATACGATTCTGATCATGACTTCTAATATCGGAACACGCCAGTTGAAAGACTTTGGCCGTGGTGTCGGTTTCAGTTCGCAGGCAGCTGGTGAAATGGATAAAGATTTCTCACGTAGTGTTATTCAGAAAGCATTGAATAAAGCTTTTGCTCCGGAATTCCTGAACCGTGTAGACGATATCATCATGTTCGATCAGCTTGATAAAGATGCTATCCATAAGATCATCGATATTGAGTTACAGGGACTTTACAAGCGGGTTTGTGGTTTGGGTTACGAATTGGTTCTTACCGACGAGGCAAAAGACTTCATTGCAACGAAAGGCTACGATGTACAGTTCGGTGCCCGTCCGCTGAAACGTGCTATTCAGAAATACCTGGAAGACGAAATGGCCGAATTGATTATCCGTGCTTCCGTTGGCGAAGGAGACAAAATCATTGTAGACTTCAATAAAGAGGAACAGAAAATAGTTACATCCGTGCAGAAGAAAGAACAGGCATAAGCCGTTTCTGTCGGTTATAAAGTCAAAATGTCAGATAGAACCTATCTGGCATTTTTTTTGTTTATACCGTAACGTCAAACGAATTATTAATACATAAATAAAATATAAACGATATGGCTAAACAAGGAAACATTGGTGTTACAAGCGAGAACATCTTCCCTATTATTAAGAAGTTTTTGTATAGTGATCACGAAATCTTTCTTCGTGAATTAGTATCGAATGCTGTAGATGCTACACAGAAATTAAAAACACTTTCATCTGTCGGTGAATTCAAAGGTGAGCTGGGCGACCTGACTGTTCATGTAAGTTTTGACGACAAGATCATCAAAATATCCGACCGTGGTATCGGTATGACAGCTGAAGAGATCGACAAATACATCAACCAGATTGCCTTTTCGGGTGCAGAAGAATTTGTAGAAAAATATAAGAATGATGCTGCAGCTATCATCGGACACTTCGGTCTTGGTTTCTATTCTTCTTTCATGGTTTCTAAGAAAGTTGAAATCGTAACCAAATCTTACAAAGAAGGTGCAGTTCCTATGAAATGGAGCTGTGACGGTACTCCCGAGTATACACTGGAAGAGACACAGAAAGATGATCGCGGTACAGACATCATCCTGTATATCGACGACGAAAATAAGGACTTCCTGAATAAAGAAAAGATCAGCGGCCTGTTGACCAAATATTGCCGCTTCCTCCCCGTTCCTATCGCATTCGGCAAGAAACAGGAATGGAAAGATGGTAAATATGTTGATACCAACGAAGATAACATTATCAACGATATCACTCCGGCATGGGTTCGCAAACCGGCTGATATGACGGATGAAGATTATAAAAAATTCTATCAGGATCTGTATCCTATGTCGGAAGAACCTTTATTCTGGATTCATCTGAATGTAGATTATCCGTTCAACCTGACTGGTATCCTGTATTTCCCACGTATCAAGAGCAATCTCGATTTACATCGTAATAAGATCCAGTTATACAGTAACCAGGTATTCGTTACCGATTCGGTAGAAGGCATTGTCCCTGAATTCCTGACATTGTTGCACGGCGTACTCGACTCTCCGGATATTCCTTTGAACGTATCCCGTTCTTATCTACAGAGTGACCAGAACGTGAAAAAGATCTCTAACCATATCACAAAGAAAGTGGCTGATCGTTTAGAAGAAATGTTCAAGAACAACCGTCCTCAGTTCGAAGAAAAATGGGATAGCCTGAAGCTATTCATCCAATATGGTATGCTTAGCGACGAAAAGTTCTATGATCGTGCTGCTAAATTCGCTCTTCTAAAAGACGTAGATGGTAAATATTATACATTTGAAGAATATAAGGCGTTGGTTGAAGCTAACCAGACAGATAAAGATGGTAATCTTATCTATCTGTACACCACAAATGCCAACGACCAATACAGCTATATCCATGCTGCCAAAGAAAAGGCATACAGCGTCTTGATCATGGACGGCCAACTGGATGTTCATGCTATCAGCCAGATGGAACAGAAGTTTGAAAAGACTCGCTTCGTTCGTGTGGACAGCGATACGGTCGACAATCTGATTCGTAAGGAAAATGCAAACCAGGTAACACTGAACGAAGATCAAAAGAATGCTTTACAGGAAATGTTCAAAAGCCAGCTACCGAAGATCGAAAAGACTGACTTTATCGTTACTTTCGAAGCATTAGGTGAAAACTCCAATCCAGTGATGCTGACCCAGAGTGAATATATGCGCCGTATGCGTGAAATGTCTGCTATGCAGCCAGGTATGTCATTCTATGGTGAGATGCCGGATAACTATAATCTGGTATTGAATACAGATCACGAATTGGTTAAGAAAGTACTTTCCGAAGAAGAACAGAACTGCGAAGACAAATTAAAACCGATCCTCGCCGATCTGAAAGGCTGGAAAGCTCGCCAGGCTGATTTGCGCGAAGCACAGAGCAAGAAGAAAGAGGAAGAGATCACTTCTGAAGAAAAAGAAGATATGACGAATACAAATCATAAGATCAACGAACTATCTTCACAGCGTAATGCTATCCTGGCAGAATATGCCGGCAGCAACAAACTGGTTAGCCAATTAATAGACTTGGCGTTGCTTGCCAACGGTATGCTGAAAGGTGAAGCATTAAGCCAGTTCATTAAACGTAGCGTTCAGATGATCGGATAGCAGCCGGATATAATCCAACAATAAAAAAGGAGTTCCATTTGGAACTCCTTTTTTGGTATAATCTGTGCGAATAAATTATCACAATATGTGATAATTTTGCACCCTGACCTGAAAAGGATAAAATGTTGTAATTCAACGTATTTATTTGATTTATTTGGTTTTATATATAAAAGGAGTTGCTTCCTTTTTGTTATTTATTGATGAATCAGGTTTTCTATTCAGTTCCAAGAGGTCTCTAGCCCACTTCTTTAATTATATATTTTTCACATCTAATATTGTTCGCCTGAAAAACAATTAATGCATAAATTTAAAATATCTAACAGTTCTATTATTTCTAAAGACAAACTTGCATTCTTTTATAAAAAGCAGATTTTTTTCTTCTTTTAGCTACCTTTGTTGATGATGTAAACCACTATAATAGAATATATAACGGGACTATTTTATAGTTCAAAATGCATATTTATGAAGAAAGACTTTATTTTATTCTTAGGTATCCTTTTATTCTCAACCACTAGTTGTCAAAAGGATTTGAGAGATGATGTGGATGATTTGATAGAAAGAGTTTCCAAACTAGAAAAAATCTGTGAACAGGCTAATACAGACATTGTTGGCCTGAAACAAATTGTATCGTTATTGGAGGCTAATGATTACATTACAAGTGTAAATGAACTGGCAGACAAAAGCGGATATGCTATTAATTTTCTTAAAGGAAATACCATTGTGGTAAAAGATGGTACAAATGGTGATTATCCGGTAATTGGTGTAGATGAGTTAGATGGCATTTTTTATTGGACACAAAAGGTTGGGGACAATCCTGCTTCCTGGGTTTTAGATTCAAATGGCAATAAAGTACAAACGACCGGAGTGAGCGGCAAAACGCCTGTTATCGGCGTAAACTCCAGTGGAAACTGGACTGTAGATTATGGAGAAGGTCCTAAAGAACTTTTAGTTAATGGTAGACCGGTTTCTGCTAAGGGTAAAGACGGACAAAACGGGAAAGATGGAGTAAATGGTATCGACGGAAAGGACGGGGCGAATGGAACCAACGGTAAAGATGGCGTTGATGGCTACTCTCCATTTAAAAGCGTAACGGACAAAGGAGACTATATCGAATTAAAACTAACGACAGGTACTATATTAAAGTTGCCCAAAGAAAATTCTAAAGCAATGAAAATTCTCTTTGATGTAAATGAAAATGGTTTGATTACAGAAAGAATGTGGGCTAATGAGACAAAAGAGATTACGTATAAGGTAGAAAATCCGGATTCACAAACAACAGTTGATTTTGAAGCAACTAACGGATGGAGAGTTAAGCATAATCGTAATAACAATTCTATCACTTTGATACCTTTAGAAGCCTGGAACGAAGAAGGGCGCATAATTGTCTCTATTCTAAAGGACAATAAGCTGATATCGCAATTTAGGTATTCGGTAAAAACAATGCTATTTTGGGATAAAAGTTCTATCAAAGCAAAGCCACAACCGTTAGAGGCTGTAGGTGGTAAGGTGCCTGTGACTATCCAAAATATCATATTCCCTCCCCAGTGGTTCTATAAAAATGCTGTTATAAAAATAACTCCGGTTCTTCGTTATTCCGGTGGTGAAGCAAAAGGACAACTTTACACATTCAAAGGAGAGGATGTAGAGGATATAGAAAAAGGGGATGTAATTACATATGAAACAGGTGCTAATGAAACAATAAGATCTTCTTTTGATTACATACCTGAAATGAAGAAATCCGAACTGTATCTGAAATTTGATGTAGAAATAGATGGAAGAAAAGTCAAAATAGATGATATAAAGATTGCTGATGGAGTAATCTCTACTTCTTGATCAAATATGTCTTTTCTCTGTTTTTATTAATGGTGTCCTCAAAAATGTTTACGAGGGCGCCATTAATATATTTAACACCCTCATAAATAGAATTACTCATATTCTTTCACCTTTGCTATGGCGAGAATAGACTCCGTAATTGCATTGCCCAGATCATCCCCTTTACTTTCCCCTTCATTTTTTAGTTGTTCATCTATATAAATCTGACGCTTGGAGCCTTGTGTAAAGATTTCGTTTCCGGCAATATAGATCAGTTTCATGTCTGCATCGTTGCGTCCCCATTCCAGTTCCTTTACAGCTTTACGGATGACGGTACCACAGAATTCTTCACTATCTTCAACAGCCTGAATAGCGTCAATCAGTTCATTGCCCAAAACAATGAGTTGGAAGCAAATAAATACCTTTCCTCCTATTCGCGCCTGATGCGGAACATTCTGGAAAATTCAAATAAGGATTTCACTCCGCTTTCAACAGAGTTGGAACAGCTGAAAGAATTGGCCTGCGATATAAAGAATCCGGCGGGTTATTGAAACTGTCAGTTAAGGCTGATGGCAATATCCTGTCTGTCGTGATTGAAGATAATGGTATCGGTCTGAAGAAAAGTAATGAACTGAAAACGCACCATCAAAAAGAACATCATTCGCGTGGGCTGACAAATACGCATGAACGGATCAGTCTCCTGAATAGTTTATATAATACCCAAATAACAATGAAAATAATCGAAAAAGAAGGTGTCGGTACAGGTGTAGTTGTTTTGATCAAATACCCCTTCAATGCTTGATTGTTAATATTTTCTTGTAGGATATATTGTAAATTCTTGCGTATGAAAATTATATCCCGTAAGTTTGTTGTTTAAAAGATTTTATACGTTAAAACAACATTTAATAACATGAATGACTCTATCAAAAAACTGAAACAAAAGAAAGTGCTGATATTAGCTTTAGCCTTTCCGCTGTTTTCGCCCTTATCCATGCAAGCCATACAAAAAGCAGATAATATCTGTATGGAAATGCAACAGGCAAAAAAAATAGTCGGAGCGAAACAAATCAATCCTACAACCATCGAAATCCAGTTCTCTGATAACCAAAGAATGGCTTTTGACTTTTATGGAGAAAACATCTTCCGTGTATTCCAGGATATAAACGGAGGTATCATACGTGATCCGGAAGCTAAACCGGAAGCACAAATCCTGGTTGATAATCCCAGAAAACCACTAGCTTCGTTAACCCTGAAAGAAGACAATAATTGTATTTTTATCAGTACGGATAAAGTAAAACTAGAATTGGATAAAAACACGTCTTTGTTGAAAGTATCCAATCTTGAAACCAATGAAGTGGTCCTGGAAGAAGTGAAACCGGTTCTTTTTGAGAAAGGCAAAACAGTTCTTACCCTAAAAGAGAAACCAGGAGAATATTTCTATGGTGGCGGTGTCCAGAACGGACGTTTCTCCCATAAGGGTAAAGCGATAGCCATAGAAAATCAAAATAGCTGGACTGATGGTGGTGTGGCCTCTCCTGTTCCTTATTACTGGTCTACTAATGGCTATGGCTTTATGTGGTACACCTTTAAACAAGGTAAATATGATTTTGGTGCAGCAGAAAAAGGTATCGTAACATTATCCCACGACACCGATTATCTGGATGCTTTTTATATGATCAGTGACGGACCTGTGGCCTTGTTAAATGATTTTTATCAGTTGACAGGTAATCCGGTATTATTGCCTAAGTTTGGTTTCTATCAGGGACACCTGAATGCCTACAATCGTGACTATTGGACTGAAGATGAGAAAGGTATTCTTTTTGAAGACGGCAAACGTTATAAGGAAAGTCAGAAGGACAATGGCGGTGTTAAAGAATCGTTGAACGGAGAAAAGGATAATTACCAGTTCTCTGCCCGTGCTGTGATCGACCGTTATAAAAACTATGATATGCCGCTCGGATGGTTATTACCAAACGATGGTTATGGCGCCGGATACGGACAAACGGAAACACTGGATGGAAATATCCAGAATCTGAAAGACCTTGCCGATTATGCCCATAAGAACGGAGTGGAAATAGGTCTTTGGACACAGTCGGATTTGCATCCGAAGCCCGAAGTGAGTGCACTGCTGCAACGCGACATAGTGAAAGAGGTTCGTGATGCCGGCGTGCGTGTACTTAAGACAGACGTGGCATGGGTAGGCGATGGTTATTCATTCGGTCTGAACGGTGTAGCTGATGTTGGTCATATCATGCCTTATTATGGCAACGATGCCCGTCCGTTTATCATCTCTCTGGATGGTTGGGCCGGAACACAACGTTATGCCGGTATCTGGTCAGGTGACCAGACGGGTGGACAATGGGAATATATCCGCTTCCATATCCCGACTTATATAGGTTCAGGACTGTCCGGACAACCCAATATAACCTCCGACATGGACGGTATCTTCGGTGGTAAAAATCTGGCAATGAATACTCGTGATTTCCAGTGGAAGACATGGACACCAATGGAACTGAATATGGATGGCTGGGGTTCGAATGAGAAATATCCGCATGCTCTTGGCGAACCGGCCACTTCAATTAACCGTTGGTATCTGAAAATGAAATCGGAACTGATGTCTTATGCTTACAGTATCGCAAAAGAAGCTGTTGACGGTAAACCGATGATCCGTGCAATGTTCTTGGAATATCCAAATCCTTACACCTATGGAAAGGCTACTGAATATCAGTTTATGTACGGTCCCTATTTCCTGGTCGCTCCTATTTATCAGGAAACACAAGTAGATGAAAAAGGAAATGATATTCGTGACGGTATTTATTTGCCCGGAGGTGTTTGGGTAGACTACTTCACCGGAGAAAAATATGAAGGCAATTGTGTTATCAATAACTTCGCTTCCCCACTTTGGAAACTTCCGGTATTTGTGAAAAGCGGTGCGATCATTCCGATGACCAACCCTAACAATAATGTTTCTGAAATCAATAAGAATCTGCGTACTTATGAGTTCTATCCTGCTGGTAACAGTTCATTTACTGAATATGATGACGATGGACTTACAGAAGCTTACAAATTAGGAAAAGGTACAACTACACTGATCGAATCGAGGGTTGATAGTAAGAATAATGTGGTGATCACAATTCATCCGACTGTGGGTGACTTTAACGGTTTTGCAAAAGAAAAAGCAACCGAACTGCGGATCAACGTATCTGAAATGCCTAAAAAGCTTGTAGCCAAAGTGGGTAAGAACAAAGTAAAACTGACAGAGGCACGTTCAATGACAGAGTTCCAAAATGCAGAAAACGCATACTTCTATGATGCAGCCCCGAACCTGAATAAGTTTGCTACTAAAGATAGCGAGTTCGAAAAGCTTACGATAACAAAGAATCCGCAGTTACTGGTGAAGTTGGCTTCTTCCGATATTACCTCAGATGAAATTACATTGAAGGTTGAAGGTTATAGCTTCAATACGGCAAATACGCAGAAAGTAACCACCGGAACGCTGACTGCCCCGAACGGACAGATTACTGCCGAAAATGTCGAAGCTTATACCTTAAAACCAACTTGGAATAAGGTAAACAATGCCGACTACTACGAAATCGAATTCAATAACATGTTGTATACTACTATAAGGAATACAGAACTGTTGTTCGATGGACTGGAAGCCGAAACAGACTACACATTCAAACTTCGTGCCGTAAACAAAGACGGTTTTTCAGACTGGAGTACTTTCAGTACAAAAACAAAATCCAATCCGTTGGAATTTGCCATCCAAGGTATTCGCGGTGAAGTGACGGCCGAAGAACAGGAAGGTTTCGAGATTTTCCGTTTATTTGACTTTGCCGAACTGGGTGATATGTTCCATACGAAATATCGTAAGAATGCTATACCGTTTGATATGATTATCGATCTCCGTACAATCAATCAACTGGACAAATTCCATTATTTGTCTCGTCAGGATGGTGGCAATGGTACAATGTTGAGAGGTTTCGTTTCATATAGTATGGATAAAGAAAACTGGACTCCGGTCGACTCTTTCCGCTTCGAACGTAACGGTGATGTCAAAGTCTTCGAATTCAAGGATAAACCCAAAGCACGTTACATTAAACTGAATGTGACCGAAGGTGTAGGTAATTATGGTTCAGGCCGTGAATTGTATGTATTTAAAGTTCCTGGAACCGAAAGCTATCTGCCGGGTGATATCAATAAGGACAAGAAGATCGATAATAATGACCTGACTTCATATATGAACTATACTGGTCTTCGTAAAGGTGACAGTGATTTCGACTATGTCAGTGCAGGTGATATCAACCAGAATGGTTTAATTGATGCTTATGATATTTCAGTTGTTACTACTCAGTTGGATGGTGGCATAGAAAACCAGGGGACAGAGAAGGTTGCCGGAACAATTGAGATCAATACTCCGAAACAGATGTATAATAAAGACGAAATCGTAGAAGTAAAGGTAAAAGGAACAGATCTGAAAGCTGTCAACGCATTAAGCTTTGCCTTGCCTTATGATCAGCAGGATTATGAATTTGTCGGAGTGGAACCGTTGAATCTGAAAGCAATGGAAAATCTTACTTACGACCGTCTACATACAAACGGCCAGAAAGCATTGTATCCTACTTTTGTAAATCTCGGTGACAAGGAAACACTGGAAGGAACAACCGACCTGTTTGTCCTGAAACTGAAAGCAAAACGCAAAGTAAAATTCAATCTAAAAGTTATTGATGGCTTATTAGTCGATAAAGACCTAAATATGTGTAAGTTTTAATATCTTTCATAGATAAATCGGAATCCCTTGTTTCAGATAATTGCTGGAACAAGGGATTTTTTATTGTATATTATCGTTATCTTTGATGATGTGAAATTTGTTAGAGATCTGAATTTATAGAAAGCTGAGTTCGGGTGGATATATTGTGTTGGAAGATAATACGGAAATAGAAATTTCACCCAGCTATAAAGACGATTTTCTCCGTTTACTCAAATCATAATCGTATTAGCTGTTGCGAAATTCCTGGGGTGTCATTCCTGTATGTCTTTTGAAATACCTGTTAAAGAAAGACATATTATTGAATCCCAACGAAAAGGCAATCTCTTTTGTCGGCAGATCAGTCGATTTTAATTGTGCTTTAATATCCATCAACACAATGGCTGTGATGATTTCCAGTGCAGTCTTACCCGTTTCCTTTTTTATGGTTGAACAAAAATGAGAAACGGTAACTCCCAGATGTTCTGCATAAAAGGCTACATTACGCTGGGTTGTGTAATGGGACATAACCAGTTTTATAAATTCACGGCATATTTCTTTACTACGGGTATGGAATGGATTTTTCCATTTTCCATGATTTTTGTATAACTCAGCCGTGCCCTGTATAAAGATGGTGAATATAGACTTAATAATATCTTTATTCTCAAGAGTACAAGGGAGAGAATAGGCATGTAAAAGAGGCTTGAAAACATCCAGATAGAGTTGTGTAAGGTCTTCCGACAAGTTTATAACAGGGTATTCTGTCAACATAGGAAGCAGCCTGATTGTAGTCAGGATCAGGTTATTACTATCCATGAATTCCCGTGAAAAACAGGCGTAGTAAAAATGGGCATCCTGCGAAACTTCATTGATTTGTATGAAACTGTCTGGAGTAAGTGTCAGAAAATCATTTTGTTTGATTGTCTGTTCGGATAAATTCAGTGTAATACGCACTTTCCCCTTTACACATAAGGCAAAAAGTACGGCTTTCATTTTACTAGAGTAATTGACATATCGTTTCAATATCTCTCCCGTAATATTGTCACCGGCAATAAAATCCGTAGGAATATCAAATATAGGCATGTTTTCCTCCATACTGTTCAGATTTATGATTTTCAAAGATAGTACATTTGATTTTTATACGATGAATAATCGCAAAAACAGGACATAGAAACCCAATAATAGGAATTGATCAATCCGGTCAAAACCTTGTACTTTGCAGAAGATTCAAATGGAAAACGGAATGAACAGAATACACTTTCTTTTGTTTTATATTAAAGAGTAAATCTATTTTATCAAAAATGTTACGATTATGGAATTAGAAAAGATCGGAGAGCATGCCGGTAAAGTCTGGCACGAGTTGAATAAAGGAAGGGAGTTATCAATTCCCGAATTGAGTCGATTGATTGATCTGAGTCACGAAGATACCACTTTAGCTATTGGATGGCTTGCCCGTGAAAATAAAGTTTTTATACAACGAAAGAATGGGCAGGTATTTGTAAGTAATGGTATTCAACAAGGATTATATTTTGGTTAATATAATAGGAAAGGGTCGGAAATAAAAAACGTTTCCGACCCTTTTTATATTAAATTACTTTCATATATTCTCTTTTATTAATATAGGTAAGTGCCGCTCCTATAGCTGTACGATATTCAGCATATTCCGGAATATGGAAACGAGTATTATACATAACCTCGAGTTTGGGAAAGATACTTTTGCATTGAGGTAATTTGGTCAGATTTCCGATCAAAATAAAATCATGTATATTGCTGTTTAAAGCAGCTAATATTACGGACTGACCAATACATTGAAGTACCATATAAATGATACCCAGGGCAACATCTTCCTGTGAAGAGTTGGCGTCGGCTTTCCCAAATGTAGAAGCTGTTGCATCCAAAGGAAGCCCAGGGAGTGGAATATTACATATATCCTGTATTTGCAGATTGATATTTGTTATGTCGCCTTTTAGGGCCAGCTGTACGACCTGACGTATATCCTGTGTTTTAAGAAGTAATTTGGATAACCCTAATACTGTTCCGCCTCCGATTCCTATACCACCGATATGCTCTATCTTCTCTCCTTCTACTTTGACGAAAGAAGTTCCGGTTCCCATGCTGACAACGATCAGTTTATCTAACCGGGTCAGATATTGTGCTCCCAGGCCATTCGCCAGGAATTCATCGGTTTTAGCAGTAGGCAAACCGTATAATGACTGATTTATATAAGCACTACCAACACCTGTTAGCATTACCTTTTCGACTGCTGACAAGGCTATATCATTATCATATAAATATTTACCGAATGCGCCGAATAATGAGGTAACCGGATCGGTAGCTCTGACAAACATCGGATTCTTTATATCCTTCCCGTCGATACCTACTATTTTGGTAGTGCTCCCTCCTACGTCTATCCCAATTACTATTCCCATAACCTTTAAGTTTAAAACCTCATATCAGGTTCCTGATTGTTCGCTGCAAAGATATTATAATTATTAATAATCAGCAATTATAGAAAGATTCATGGCTACATAAATTGCCATATAACAAAAAAATGTTATCTTCACGAAATTAGTTATTATTCTATTCTAAAGGGAAGGTTAGTTATGTTTGAAGATTTTAATTTCCAACAAATGATCAGTGCCTTTATCGTACTGTTTGCTGTAATTGATATTATCGGTTCTATTCCTATTATTATTAACCTAAAAGATAAAGGAAAAGAGGTGAATGCCCTGAAGGCGACGGTTATCTCTTTTTTGTTAATGATTGGATTTTTCTATGCTGGAGACTTTTTACTGAAACTGTTCCATGTAGACATAGAGTCGTTTGCCGTAGCCGGAGCGTTCGTTATCTTTTTATTATCGCTCGAAATGATTCTCGATATCGAAATCTTTAAAAATACGGGGCCGATCAAGGAAGCAACGCTTGTTCCCCTTGTCTTTCCGTTACTGGCCGGTGCCGGTTCGTTTACTACCTTATTATCTTTGAGGGCAGAATATGCCAGTGTCAATATTGTCGTAGCACTGATTCTGAATATGCTTTGGGTTTATTTTGTGGTGCGTATGACCAAGCAAGTAGAACGCTTACTGGGTAAAGGCGGTATCTATATTATACGTAAATTCTTTGGAATTATTTTACTGGCTATTTCCGTAAGATTATTTACAGTCAATATCACTCTCCTGCTTGATGCTTTACAAAATCAATAAAACAACGAATATAAGCAATACTAAGCAATAATATAAAACTATCTTATATCAACTTTTAAATCTTATGGAAAACAAAACTATTCTTTTCACGAAGCCGCATGTGGTGTGGCTGGATGTGATGCGGTTTGTCGCTATGTTTACTGTCGTATGTTGTCATTGTGCCGATCCTTTTAACTTTTATCCTGGGGATATTCCACCTAATATTACAGATATTAAATTCTGGGGTGCCGCTTATGGAGCACTACTTCGTCCTTGTGTACCCCTCTTTGTTATGATCACCGGAGCTTTATTGTTACCGACAAAGGGAGATGCTTCTGTTTTTTATAAGAAACGTATTAGTCGTGTGCTTTGGCCGTTCCTGATCTGGTCGGTTATATATAATTTATTCCCCTGGATTACAGGTTTATTAGGATTGAGTCCAGATGTTATTCTTGACTTTTTCCCTTATTCAGGCGAAGAAGCTACCAAACAGGCCTTTGGTGTATCGATGGGATATATTGCCGAGATACCATTCAACTTCTCCTTACTGGATGTACACATGTGGTATATCTATTTGCTTATCGGCCTCTATTTATACCTGCCTATCTTCTCTGCTTGGGTGGAAAAGGCATCGGACAAGGCAAAACTGTGGTTTCTGGGTGTATGGGCAGTAACAACATTGCTGCCTTATTATTATGAATATGTCTCTCCGTATTTGTGGGGAACCTGTTCTTGGAACTCATTTGGCATGTCGTATTACTTTGCCGGCTTCAATGGGTATTTATTGCTGGGCCATTACTTACGTAAACTGGATTGGCCGGTAAGTAAGATACTAGCTATAGGTATTCCGATGTTCCTTATCGGATATGCTGTTACCTTCTTTGGATTCCGTCATGTAACTTCTTTACCGGATTTCACAGATGAACAACTAGAACTGTTCTTTACCTATAACTCCTTGAATGTCGTAATGATGACAGTCCCGGTATTTATGTTGGTAAAGAAGGTCAATGTGAAATCTGTATCTATCCAGAAAGCTCTAGCTAACCTGACATTGTGTGGTTTCGGTATTTATATGATACACTATTTCTTTACAAGTCCGTGTGTAATCCTAATGCGTATGATTGGTGTTCCTCTTGGCTTGCAGATTCCATTGGCAGCTGTTATAGCTTTCGGTATTTCATGGGCTATCGTTTTTGCGATCTACAAAGTGGTGGGTAAGAATGCCAAATATATTGTAGGCTAAATTCAAACCTATATCAAACTAAATAATAAGTCGGAACTTTCGATATAAAAAGTCCCTACTTATTATTTTATCCCTTCTATTAATATATTTTATTATTCTCTTTTGCAGCATTTTCAAGCTCTTATCCATCTTCATTCATATAACAATTAATAATTTAGTGATATTAAGCTATGAAGACGTTGAAATTATTTTTAATGGCCACGGGTGTTCTATTCACTTCTCTAACTTTCCAATCTTGTTTGGATGATGATGATTACTACTATGGTGGCAATTGGCGGGCAAATGCTCTTGTAACTGTAAAGCCGGTTAGTGATGATTCATTTTTCCTGCAACTGGATGATACTACAACATTATTCCCTGTAAACATAACTTCTTCTCCTTATGGCGACAAGGAGGTAAGAGCTTTGGTTAATTGCAGGCTCGTAGATAAGCCGAGTGAAGGATACAGCAAAGCTGTGTACGTGAACTGGATAGACAGTATCCTGACTAAACAAATGGCTCCGGACCTTGGAGTAGAAAAAGACTCTGTGTATGGTACCGATCCTGTCGAAATGCTTAAGGACTGGGTTACAATTGCAGAAGACGGTTATCTGACACTTCGTTTTAGAACATTATGGGGAGATCGTAGTAAGGCTCATTTTGTAAACCTGCTGGTAAGCGAAGACCCTGCAAATCCGTATGAAGTGGAATTCCGTCACAATGCTTATGGTGATGTTCATGGAATCGAAGGAGACGGATTGGTTGCATTTAATCTGGCTAAACTACCAGATACGAATGGTAAAACGGTTAAACTGAAACTAAAATGGAAATCGTTTTCTGGTGATAAATCGGCAGAGTTTGACTATTGTACACGTAAGTCAACTCCTGGGAAGTCGACAATCAGTGACGAGAGAAGTGTATTAAATATGAAATAGATCTATTACCAGTTTAATACGAGAAGACGAATAAAATTCGTTCAAACAAAAGATGAAGGTGTCTGAAAAGGATGCCTTCTTTTTTTGTTATGCCGCTCTTTTATTATCCATTTTTATTTTAAGACCATCTTTGTTTTTCTCAATTATCTCTTTTCGAGAAGTTATCCTACAGAAATAAGTAAAAAACAAAAGAGAACTGACTTTTTTAGCCAGTTTCCTTAGATTATGTGCAATAGCAACTAGGGTAAACTCTGTTTTTACCTTCTCCAACCCTCTTAATCTAAACCGGTTCCATGCCGAGTTATGCTTTATCTGTACAAAGACAGCTTCTGGTTCTATACATCGTCTGCCCCGATGATAAATACCTTCCTCACTCATGAGGTTTTCCCGTGCTTTTTGTTTATGCCTGTTAAGGTTATAGTTAACTTCTATGATCCGGTTAGTCTTTGATTTATGACATTGAGATTTCAGCAGGCAACCCTCACAGTTCTGTGCCTGATAACGCTTCAGTACGGATACATATCCCTGCATCAGATTTATTTTTCCTTTGGCCTGTATATTCCATATGTTGTCCCATCGGGCATACGTAGTAATCCTGTTCCTGATTATAGTAATCTGTATGGCAAAAGCATCCTTTTTCCAGGCACGCTTCTGCTCTTTGTGGAAATAATTGTACTTGACAAAAGCCTCTATACCCGCATTCTCCATAAACTCGTAGTTTTGTTCGCTTCCATAACCGGTAAGGCATCCGGTGTCCTTTCCTGTTTGTCATGTTCGACATGTTTATCAATCTCACTAAGGATTGCCTGTATTTTCGACTCCAGTTTGGCCTTGTTCTTTTCCACGCTGCCACGCCAGACAAAAGTGTAGCGGTTGGAGGCCGATTCCACTTTGGTGCCATCGATATACTGTACATCCAAACTGACATAGCCGGATTCTTGTAACAGCAGAACAATGGCTGAAAATAACGATTTTATGTGTTCTTTTAAACGTTTGCTACGGAAATCATGATTGTACGGAAGTCGGGAGTATTATTTCCAGATAGCCACATGAAGTGAATGTTCTCCTCCAAGGCCTTTTCTATTTTACGGCAGGAATAGATATTGTTCAAGTACGCATAAAACAGGACCTTGAGCATCATACGGGGATGGTAGCTGCTGGTGCCTCCTCTTTTATATGTCTGAAGAAGACTGCTAATATCCAATGCGTCTACAACACTGTTTACAATACGAACGGGATGATTGGGAACTATCTTTTCCGATAAACTGACCGGAAAAAGTACATTTGGGTTGGAAGTTAACTCTTTAAATACTATCTTAGCCATTGCTATAAGGTTTGTTTGTTGCAACGGTAAGATACTGCTTTTTACCGAAATAAACAATAGTAAAAGGGGCTATCCGACTTTTTGGACAGCCCCTTTTTTGCTTATATCCCCTCAGAAATTATCAGTCGGAAGAATTTTCAATATGACGGTATTCAACAAAAGAATCAGGAAGACTATTATTAAAGATTTCATTTATAATATCATTAATTAGTGCAATGAGATAATACCAACAATTCAACCGATTGTTCCCAATATGTTGAAATGGGATAATATTTCTTTTTTATATTGCCTACCGATAGGGATCATATGTTCGCCGATATAAAATGTATTACCTACATAACTGGTGACATGATTCTTATTAATAATAAAAGAACGATGTACTCGGAGGAATAAAAGTTCCGATAGATGTTGCATCGTTTCACCCAGTGTGTATGATACTGTTATTTTACCTGTCTGCAAATAGAAATTACAGTAGCTTCCCGATGCTTCAATATAAAGAATATCACTAAATGATATTTTACGGAAGTGATCCTGAATTTTGATAAAGATATTATCTAATGTGTTTTTATCTGTGCAACTTGATGCATCAGCTGTCGTTCCTACCTGTGTTTGTTCCTTAAAATTGAGTGTGTTCATTTTGTTTCATGTTTATAGGCTTAATGAGCCTTGGTTATGTCAACAAAAATAAGCAGGAAGCCAGGTTTTGTAATTCCAGAATGTTTCTTATTCAATTATTTTTATATTATTCTTATTATCAGATTATTAAACGTCGAGCTAAGTGCTTTTTTATTTATGATTTAAGAATAAAATATATAATATCGGAATATCCTCATTAAGAATTAAGCTTCATTCCCTTTCTCCATTGGGAAGGTGGTATATGATGTCGCGCATTAAAAGCCTGATAGAACGTAGATGAAGTTTGAAAGCCCACCAACTCGGAAATTTCTATTACCTTTATATTGGTATCCTTTAGCCATGCTTCTGCTTCATCCAGACGAAGAGCCGTCAGATAATCAGAAAAGCGAACTCCTAATTGCTGATTAAAGTAACGACTTAATGAAGTAGCATTCGTGCCAAGTTCACAGGCCAGTATTTTTAGGGTCAGATCTGGATTGTGCAGGATATCCGGTGATTTCAATAGATTGATTATCCGTTCTCCCTCTTTCAGGTTGAATTGAGTCGATACTTCTATTTTCTCTTTTGGATTAGCTTCAGTTCTGATGAAAAAATAAGGTAATAGGTAAAAGCCTATTTTACGCTTTACAGTCCGGTAAAATACGGACTGTTTCAATAAATATACACCAATAAGAATAAGTGACAGATTATACAGAATATTGCATATATAACTCGGAGTAAGCATACTCATTACAGAAATGAATATGAAACATAAAACGCAAAATAACTCTCTTTTAATAATTTGTATTTGCGTTGTATTATCGTTTATTCTGTTTAAAAGACGAGACAGATAAACAAACAATTGTACCGCCAGAAGCAAATAACAACTGATACGGAAAGAGCCCCACCAGGTAGAGCGATCAAGTTCGAATTCATGCCAGCTATAGATCAATTTATCGGGTACCGGATTGAATAATGTCATCGCTACATAAATAACAGCTAATACTCCCGGAGGAAGTAAGTGTCGTCTCCATTGCCATACATCCGGTAAACGATTAGTTATCCGAAAGCGGAAATACAAATAAAACAAGGGAGTGAGCAATGTGAAAGCCCAACTGTTCAAACTGGAAATAAGGGCAATCTTTCTGAAAAGGAAGAGTCCTTCATACCAACTGTTGTAAAAGGATACAACACAGAGTACCAGCGTGATGAAAGTTATAAGTATAGTCTTTTTGTTATATCTGCCGTATTGTAACAAAGAAATCCCGGCGATGCTTAAAACACCCCAGGCTAATAAGGAAGTACAAATAACTAAAATCTGAAATAATAATGATAACATAAAAACATTTCTGAATGCAAATGTACTTACTAAAGTTTATAAATGCAGGTTTCTTTGTTTTTTTATTTTCAGACGATAAGTGAACAAAATAAAATAGCTTATTTTGTACTGCCATAAGGCTTTTAACAGTAGGTAATCTACAAAAGAGAAGATGAATAAGCATAGTTGTAGGAAAGCTTTTGAGGTAATTTTCTTTGTCTTTTGTTCGTTAATAATTAACGGGCAAGAGAAAATAACAGTACCTGATACCCTGCGTAATATCCGGCTCCGGGAGGTGGTAGTCACGGCTACTCCATCAGATGCACCGGGTACCAGTTCCTTGATTGGGCACGATGCTATCTGGCATATACAAGCGACAGATTTATCAGACTTGTCCCAATTATTACCCGGCGTACTTACCCGTAATCCTGATTTGAATTCTCCTGCTGTCTTCACAGTCCGTAGTGCTACATACGAGAATACGACAAATGCGCTGGGAACCGCTATACTGGTAGATGGAATGCGAATGAACAATAATATGAATATGCAGCAACTGGGACTTGAAGGTCAAGGTAGCCTGTTTAACAGTTCTGCTCTTTCCGGATTTGATGTCCGTTCGATTTCACCTGCTTCCATAGAATCTGTAGAGGTGATACGCGGAGTGCCTTCGGCCCGCTATGGGGATGCTACCAGCGGCGTAGTATTGGTGAACTCGAAAGCCGGATTGCAACCTTATACGGTGGGATTGCGTTTTACGGCAACTGAGAAACTGGCTTCTATAGGTAAAGGGATAGCTATGGGAGCAAATGGAGGTATTCTCTACCTGGGAGCAGATTATGCACTTTCATCGCAAGATCCCCGGCTGCCGGAACAAACATTTCAACGGATAGGTATTCAAATAGCTCATGCGAAAGACTTTACCACGGCATCACTTCTTTTTAATTTGCGGGGATATTGGACACAGGATAAAGGAGGCAGAGGTCGCAACACTATTGATGGTGAATATCAGAAAGCCTTTAACCGGGGCTTTTCATTCTCGGCAAACGGACGATGGGATTTAAATAAATCCTGGATTTCAAACTTGGAATATCATGCCGGATTGACTTATAGTTACCAGAAGAATGAATCGAGTATATATTACTCAAGCACGCAGCAGGTAACAACTTATACCCGTCAGCCGGGTGAGCAGGCCGGTATATTTTTAGCTCCCAACTACTTCAGCGATCTTTCGGTGGAAGGGAAACCGTTATCCGCAGATGCATCACTTACGGCCAATCTCAGAAGTATACTATCGAATAATGTATATAATCATTTTATGCTTGGCCTGGAAATGGGGACAGAGGGTAACCGTGGAGAAGGTATTCAGTTCGATCCTCTCCGCCCGTCGTTGGAAATGATCCGAATGCGTACCCGTTCTTTTCGGAGTATTCCCTTTGTACATCAATATATAGCTTTCGCAGAAGATAAGGTCACTTTCCATACAGGAAAGATGAAAACTGAAATACAAGCTGGTGTACGTTTCACCAAACTGCAAACGGAGGCATTGCGTTATGCCCCGACAGCAGAACCGCGTATCAACGTCAGACAGATTCTGTTGGAACAAAATGAAAATACCCTGCTGAAGCACCTTAGCATACGCGCAGGTTGGGGACTGATGCGTAAGATGCCGGTCTTAGCCTATTTGTATCCGGATAAATCCTATACCGATAAAAACGGCTTTACCTATAATGATGTGAAGAATAACGAGCGGCTGACTGTGATGCATACTTTTGTGACCGATCATACTTTTAATCCGAATTTGCGCTTACCGGTAAACCGAAAATTAGAGTTGGGATTTAACCTTCGGCTAGGACAAATGATTGCCGATATTGTATGGTTCAGAGAGCATCTTCGGAATGGATTCAGTACAACGGAACAAGCTGAACCTTTTACATACCGCCGTTACGATCCGTTAACCGGTAAAGGGGAACATCCCGAACTGACTCCCGATGGTGTAATGAACAACGGGACACCTCTCTCCTACACTACCCTTGCGACGTTTGCCACTTTTACTTCTCCGGAAAATGGTATTGAGCAATTGAAAGAAGGTATTGAATATACATTCGATATGGGGCACTGGAATACTTTGCATACTTCACTGTTTATCAGTGGCAGTTATTTAAAGTTACATGAAAAAAACACGGCATTGTCAGCAGTGTATCCTCAGGTTGAGCTGAATGGCAAGCCATATCCGTATGTCGGTATTTATGAAGCAGATCACTTGGCTTCCAATCTGCGGGTTTGGCAACAATTCAATACCCGTTTCCAGTTCATCACCCAGTTACCCCGCATCGGTTTGATCACAACTTTAACTTTACAGGCCGTATGGATGGATAAACAACGCCGTGGCATGGAAAGCAGTTACAATAATCCCGTTTACCTGATCGACGATAATGGGAACCGGATCGATGGAGATCCGATGACCGATATAGAACATCGTAAACGTCTCAATCCAGTATATTATATGGATAGTGATGGAGTACGACATCCCTTCACTCCGGAAATGGCGAACGATAAACGTTTCACTGATCTAGTGCTGGATGCTGGCACACTGACCCGGTATCAGGAAGATTCGTTTGGCCCCTATTTCCTGTTGAATCTTCGGGTAACGAAAGAGATAGGGCGCTATGTATCAGTTGCTTTTTGTGCCAATAATTTTACGCAATCGAATCCAAAGAAATACACCAGTAGCACACAACAATATACGATTCAAAATCCCGGTTTATATTATGGAGCCGAGATGACGATCCGGTTTTAAAAGAGTTTTTAATATAGATAACAAACATCAAATGAAAAAAGGTTTTTACTTATTACTTGCTGTTTTATTCTTTGCTTCCTGTTCGGAAGATGAGAAACAATCTTCCAGTATTTATATCCAGCTAGTAGCTCCCGAAGGTTATCCAACGTTGCCTTATGAAGAAATGGAAGTTGCACTGACAAATAAAGATCAGGGAACTGTGTATTCTGTGCATTGTTCATCTACAGGAAAGGCTTCATTCAACGTTGAACCGGGTTACTATGCTGCTTCGGTACATTATCAAGCTGCTTCCGGACTGATTTTTAGCGGAAGAATAGAATCTTTATCGTTGCTTTCAGACCAGGAACAAGGTGTGATAGAGCTATCGTTATCACAGGCTAAAATAAATGCTCTTGTCATTAAAGAGATTTACTTTGGTGGTTGCAAGGGATTGAATGATAAAGAATATCAGGCAGATCAGTATGTGACCTTATATAACAATTCAGATCAGACAATTTATCTGGATGGTTTGTGTGTCGGAATTGTGGATCCGGGTAACAATCTGGAATCTCCCTGGATGAATTATACGGATATGAAACGGATTCCGGTAAATGATCTGACCTGGCAGTTTCCCGGAAAAGGGAAAGAATATCCTTTGGCACCGGGAGAAGAAACAACCATTGCCACGAATGCCGTGGATCATACGGGCGCAGAGTTTCAACACGCCAACTCTGTCGATCTATCTGGGGTCGATTGGGGATTTTGGGATGTGAGTCTTGAACGGCAAAATATTACTGCCGGTGTTAAACCCATGACGTTGCTCGCAAATCTGAATCCTTTATTAGTAATGTATTCTCTCCCGGTTTTTGGCCCTACATTTATGGTATTCAGCTTGCAGGATTCACCGGAAGAATATGTACAAGATCCGGATAATCGCGAACCGCGTCCCCAGGCGGCTAATCAGGACAAGCGTTTTCTGATGGTTCCTCAGGAATGGGTAATAGACTGTATAGAATGTGTGAAAGATATCAATTCACCTAAGCGAGTGCCTAATGAACTTGATAACGGGAAATGTTATATTCCGGGAGACAGGTATTCAGGCCGGTCGATTATCCGGAAGAAAACAGGAATGGCAGATGGACATGTTATTTATCAGGATACAAATAATTCCGCCGAAGATATGGAAGTTACATTTGCTACCCTAAAAACAGAATAATGGCCATGAGAAGCCGGGAAACATTGTTCGGACTATTATTTTCGTTATCCATGACGGTTTCTGCTCAAACGGATACGTTGCATATACCTTCGATAAAAGAAGTGTATAGACACAATAGCTGGTTGGGCGGCGCTAATCCTGTGGGATTGTCGTTCAACCGTTTCCGCTCTTTCTCTGTGGCGGAAGCAAGTTACGGCCATCATAAAGGAAATTTTGGGAACGTCAGTCTTCCGGCTTCTGCGGATGTGTACTCCGTATATAGCGAATCATTTCAGACTGTAAATAAAGTGTCGCTTTATGGTAAGATTGGTTACACCCAGCTTCAGAATCGACAACAGAACTGGAATGGAATGACAGGTGACTATTGGCAGGCTGTAAACTTGTGTGACTCCATAAGTGGAAAGCAGCGTTCGGAGCAATATCAATTGTCGGGAGGTTTTTCTCTGCCGATCCATCGGCAATGGTTGCTGGGTGTAAAAGCGGATTATAAAGTACAGCTAACTGCCAAAGATATTGATCCACGAAATAAAAATCAGTGGATGGAGTGGCACCTTACACCGGGTGTGGGATATCTGTGCGGGAATTTACATTTGGGCGCTTCACTGCTTTATGTCCGTCGAAAAGAGACCATAGATTATCAAAATATGGGTAGTCATACAACTTATCCTGTCCTGGTAGCGTATCCGTTGGGGTTCTTTAAAACCTTATCATGGGGCGAAAATGTGAATTGGTATTATACCGGACAAGAGGTTGGCGGTGCTTTACAGTTTGACTTGAATCGTGGCTCTTTCCAATTATACCAGGAGATCTGTGGGAGTTTCGCCGGACAGACAGTAGAGAGTGACCGTATAAAAAATAAGAAAGAAGGCGAAACAGATAGCTGGCAGGTGGAGTATAAAGGTAAGTTACAGCAGGTGTTCCCCGATTGCAGGCATGAATGGGAATGGCTGGCTACATTTAGTTATGCTGATAACTTTGATCCATTGCAGCATCAAGTGGAATCGGATACCTGGCAATCGGATGGAAGAATACTTCGCTCTACCCGGCGTACAAGCCGATATGCTTTGAATTATGGATATTATCGGTTACGTGATGCTTGGCATTCCTGTTTTTATATCCTTTCAGGTATTAGTTATCGTCAGGCGAAAACAGCTTTATTATTCTATCCGGCAGAGTATACACAGCCGATTCACCGGTTTACAATCCATACTACATTTGTTCAAAATTTTTTATTACCAAATGCCTTACTCGACTTATCTCTGGGTGCTCAATATGGGAAAGGTGGTGGATCGATTATGGAAGAAAAGCTGCTGTCACCTGAAGATATTGCTCCGGAAATCACCTTATGGCAAAATCATAGCAGATTACAGCAAGTGTTCGATTATGAAACAATGTCGCGCTGGGGTTTACATTCTTCTGTAACTTATACCAGATCAGCTCATTTTCGCTGGTTTATTCGGCTGACGTTTGATTTTGAAAAGACACCTCAAGATGTAATTTATACTGATTCACGAAAAATAACGTCACAAATCGGATTGTTATTTTAAATAGAATATGTAGTTTTGATAAACAATTAAAAAAAACAACAGTATTATGGAAAACAATGAAGGAAAAATTTTAGAACAAACAGAACAGGATATACCTAAAACATTATGGACTATTGATCGTTCAAAATGCAATGTTTGTGGAGAGTGTGTAGATGCTTGTAAGCGCGGAATACTTATAGTTAAAGATAAGATGATAATAATAACTAGTCAAATAGATTGCAATTGGTGTGGAGATTGTGCTGGCGCTTGTGCATCTGATGCTATTGAATTGACTTAATAGAAAAAATGAAAGCATTCCATCTATTTCTTCTTATATTCTTCATATATATCGGTTGTACAAATCAGGAAAAAATCAGTCTATTAGATAAAGAAATAGCTGCAACATCTATTTTATCTTTATCATTTGATTCTTTATTGCAAGAGGTACAAAACCTACCATCCCAACAGCAAGATGCAATCTTATATCAAATTTCCTATCGGAATGAAAAAGATATAGATGGAATGCAAAAACAAGAAAAACTCTTATTGAAAGGTCTCCCTCTCACATCCAAAAAAGAGAGAAAAAAAATACAAATACGATTATTGGAGCTTTATGAAAAGTTAAATGAAGAAAGAGTGTTGGGTACTGATATAAAAGGTATTCAACTAAGTGAAAAACTCGAAACGGATTACTCCCTTTCACGAGAAGAAGAATGGACTATAAAAAAAATAAAAGCAATATTATTAAGTAGAAGAGGATTACATGAACAATATTTACCAATTTGGTTTGAGTTATTAGCAGAACACCGTGCAGCTAATAAAACAGAACTCGTAATTGAGGATCTTTCTGCTATAGCAAATCAATTTGCTATATTAGGAGATCAAGAAAAAGGTCTCTCCTTGTATAAAGAAGCTTATCAACTGGCTATTGAAAATCGTCTTCCTGATTTAAGTAGACAATGTGTAATTAGATTACTTTACCTTTTCTATGAATCGAAACAATATGAGGAAGTAGTGAATTATGCTAATGAAATAGGGGCAGATTCTTTAGCATCATTCATGCCTTCTGCTTATTCTGTACTATCTACATGTTATTTAGAACTCCAAAAACCTGATAGTGCCCGAATTTGTTTAAACAAAAATCAAAAATTGAAAACAGGACAAGGAATGACTCTTAACTGTAATATTGCTGAAACTTATATTGCAGAAAAGAGAATTGATTCTGCTCTTATTTTGTTAAAAAAGGCGAATAAACAATATCAAAATCAGGCTAAACATCTCCAAAAGAAAAGTGTAAATTCTTCTCTTCCTTTTAACTTTTTGCAACCTTATTCATCTTTAGCAACTTTATATCAACAAAACGGGAATTATCAACAAGCAGATGAAGCATTTAACATAGTTGAGCCGTTAATGAGAAAGTCAATCAAAAATCCAGATCAATTGGAGATCCAAGCCGATGCTCTCACCCGCTATAGCTCTTTTTGTCGGGCTACCAAGCAATATGAAAAAGCCGTAGATTTATTAGTACGTCGAGACTCCATCCAGCAAATCATTAACAAGGTCAATAAGGAACGTGAAAGTAAAAATCTTATGGATCGTTTGCAGATTAAAGATTTAATGCACAAACTCGAGATGCAGGAAGCTTTATTGACTAATTCACATCGCATAATTGCAGTCTCATCCACTTGTGCAGTCTTATTCCTCTTTTTTATATGTGCTATAGGCTACATTTATCAGCAACGGAAGAAGCGGTTATCGGTTATACTAAATCAGGATAAAGAAGCGAAACAACCCGAGCCATTGGCTACACCAGAGAATAAGATGCCACTTAGCTCTGAAGAAAAACTTTTCCGTGCAGCCCAAAAGAAAGTAAGTTCTGAAAAGTTATATCTTAATAAAGATCTGAAGCTTAAATCATTGGCAAAAATATTGGGTACCAACCACTCCTATCTGTCATCATGCATTAATACCTGTTCTAACAAAAACTACAATCAATGGATCAACGATTTTCGCGTTGATTATTTATTGGAACAAATTCATTCAGGAAAGAAATTATCCGATCTGGCTAATGAAGCAGGTTTTTCTTCCACCGATGCCTTTTATCGTAACTTTAAACGAAAGACAAATCTTACCCCTAGCGAATATCTAAAGCAGTATCCTCTTACTAAAGAATCATGACATTCTGTCTCCTCTTAGTTTCTTATTTACGTTCATGCCCTCAATTCTGTATTTCACAGTGTATTTCAGGTCGTCTGCGAATTTAATTTCATTGTTTTCAGAATTTTTGATATCTTTCCGCTAAATAAAATCAAAGAGACCGTATGATAAGAATGGTTTTGACACATTTTGCTGCCCGTTTGGATGAATATCTGCGGAGGAAGTTTCCCCAGCCTGAAGGGGTAACAGAAGTGGGCTTTATAGGCAACGGCTCGGAAGAGAGAC
Source organism: Parabacteroides timonensis (assembly GCF_900128505.1). NCBI lineage: Bacteria > Pseudomonadati > Bacteroidota > Bacteroidia > Bacteroidales > Tannerellaceae > Parabacteroides > Parabacteroides timonensis. The sequence continues at coordinate 883,790 of NZ_LT669941.1, read as the reverse complement.
CTTGTAAATTAATTATCTCGTTAGTCAATATAGAACGGGAAGCGGCTGGAGGTATCTCGGCAGGTATCCGCCGGAGTGGTTCGGAATATGAACGGAGTTATCCGCCACTATTGTTGAATCTGGATCTGATGCTGGCTGCTGTATACGATGAAAAACGCTATACAGAATCATTATCCGTCTTATCTGAAACACTGACATTCATGCAATCTCACCCTTATTTTGATTTGAATGGACAGATGTACACAATTGAAATTGTAACGTTGTCAGCACAAGATATCAATAATATCTGGACAACATTAGGTGGACAGTATTATCCGTCAGTGATGTGTAAGCTGCGTAGGCTGATGATAGACGCCGGCTATACCAGTGGAAGTACTGGTATAGCCGGTGAACAAAATGTACGTTTAACAAAATAACTAAGAACTAATATGAGCCGATTCATAGTAATAGCTGGTATAAAACTGGAACATGACTATTATACTCCACCCATAAACAGTCATCTAGATCTGAAGCCTACATCCCAAACCGACGAGCTGATAAAACGGCGTGGCGTGTATTTCAGGAAGATTACTCCCAATGAATGGCAATGGTTTGGAGAGGAGGATCATGCAGGTTTTATGGAAAACGATGTACTGGAAGTCTCTATAACAGCAGATGATCCGGAGTTTATAAGAAAGATTTCACTAAAAAAGGGTTATGATCCGCTGCAACTTTATCAAATCTGTCTGGGAAGAGAAAGTTTGGTAGAATTCAATCCGCTTCCGGTTCCAGATAAAGCAAAACGTCAAGGAGAATTCTGTCGGGTAGTATTGAAACCTATCCTACCAATATACACCATCAAGTTTTCTACTTGTTCTTATTATTGGGAGTACTTGTTTGTTTTTAAGGGTGAAACCGATCAGGACAACAAGAATAAAAGGTCTTTTGTGCTTGAAACGAATGTACATAAGGATGAACTTATTTTCCATACTTCTGAGAAATGTGAAAATAGTATGCTTAGTAATAATGTATACCGAGTTATTTCTGAAGTGAAAATAGAGACAAAGGAATGTTATGATTTTACACTTACTCTTTATGAACGTTTATCTGACGACAAAAGAATAATTATAAGTAAGTTTATTCCTACTCCGCAACCAGGTAAGTATATTACCAGCCGTCCGGATATCATTAGGGAAGTTTGTTATTTATAAAAACGATAATTACTAATCTTAAAATTCTAATTTATGGGCGAATACAAGACACCAGGCGTTTATATCAAAGAAAAAAACGCCTTTGGCAACTCGGTTGTGGAAGCCGAAACTGCTATTCCGGCTTTCATCGGTTATACCGAAAAGGCCCGAAACGGCAATGACGACCTGAAAAATGTTCCCTGGAAAATTTCATCGATGACAGAGTTTATACAGTATTTTGGTGGAGCACCGAAACTTAGTTTCACGGTGGATATTGTAAAGTATCATCAAGAAATTGAAATAACGAAAGAGGATGAAAAGATAGCTGTACAACTAGACAAACCAATAGAAAAACCAAAGACTCCGATATTCCAATTGGACATAAATACAGATGAAAAAGAAGTATTTGAGATTGGTCAGGAGAAAAAGAAAACTTCGTTTCAAGTGAACTATGCATTTTGCATTGACGGGGCTCATGCATATACATTATATTATAATATGCAGTTATTCTTTGCCAACGGTGGTGGTGCTTGCTATATCGTTTCGGTGGGTAACTACGAAGAAGCATTGAATAAAGATTCTATGATTAAGGCATTGGATACATTAAAGCTGGAACAGGAAATTACAATGGTAGTAATACCGGAGGCCGTAAAATTATCGGATAAAAATAACTTCAAAGATGTACAGCAACAAATGCTTTCTCATTGTGGATATGATATGAAAAACCGTTTCGCCCTACTTGACATTTATCCCAAAGAGGATGAAAATACACGTATCGACAGTCAGGTGAATGTTTTCTGGGAGAACATCGGTTCAAGTTTCCTGTCATACGGTGCTGCTTATTTCCCCTGGCTGAATACTTCTGTATTAGGTGAGCGCGATTTGGACGGCAACATGTTCACATGGGGTGACAAAGGTTATACTTATTGGTGTAAGTTCTCCAATATTGATCCCGGCTTTTCCAATATTATAAATGCATATTATGGTGATGAATTTGAGTTGAAAGCAGGTGAAGCAAAGACGGTAAGAAAGCATGAATTTAAGTTCGATGAGGTTAATAAAAAAAAGGAAGGCGATGATATTTACCTAACTGAAGGTGAAACAGAAAAGGCTATTGGTAAAATTGAAAAAATAGAAGATATAAAGGAAACAAAGGACAATGAAGTAAAAGTTGTAGCCAAAAAGATAAAAGTAATTTGGAAACCTTCATTTATCAATATCGAAGATAAACAAACCTTCCATCTGGCATTGCTTAACAGTTCTTTTGTTTACAAGCAGATGATGAAAGGTCTACTGAAAAGCTTGAACCTCCTCCCTCCTTCCGCAGCTATGGCCGGTATCTATACGATGGTAGACAGAAGTCGTGGCGTATGGAAAGCCCCTGCCAATGTAACGTTGAGCTATGTAGACAGCGTGGCAGAGGATATCGATGACGAGCAACAGGCCGGGTTGAATGCACCGATGAACGGAAAAGCTATCAATGTAATCCGTCCTTTCCGTGGTGAGGGAATAAAGGTGTGGGGAGCACGCACGCTCGATGGCAACTCCCTCGATTGGCGATACATTAATGTACGTCGCACGCTGCTCTTCCTCGAAGAATCGGTGAAGAATGCTGCCCGTGCTTACGTGTTCGAACCAAACGATGCCGGTACGTGGATCAACATGAAATGTATGATAGAAAGCTTCCTGCGAAGCGTATGGAAACGCGGCGGACTGGCAGGAGCCACTCCGGAAGATGCCTATGAAGTACATATCGGACTGGGAGACACCATGACTGCTGAAGATATTTTGGAAGGCATTATGCGCATTACGGTATTGGTAGCCGTCACGCATCCGGTCGAATTTATCGAGATAACTTTCCAGCAGCAAATGCAAAAGAGTTAATAACCCGTTGTTAAACTTAAAACAATAAGAATCATGGGAGAATACAAGACCCCCGGCGTTTATATAAAAGAGAAGAACGCTTTCGGCAATTCCGTTGTGGAAGTCGAAACAGCCATCCCTGTTTTTATCGGTCTTACAGAGAAAGCACAGGACGGCACAACGTCTTTGCTGAATAAGCCGATGCGGATTTCATCAATGACAGAGTTCAACAATTATTTTGGTGGTGCACCGACACCGAAGTTTACACTTTCTATTGCAAAAATCGACACCAAAGACAAGGACTATCTGATTTGTTTACCCGACAAAAAAAAGGAAACAGCTTTGAAGGTAAAAGCTCCGACAACTATTTACACTTTATATTATCACATGGTGTTGTTCTTTGCCAATGGCGGCGGAACATGCTATGTGGTTTCGATAGGAGATTATCAAACAGGTTCTCTTGACAAAAGTATTATCAAGGATAGCGTCTTCCCTGAACTGAAAAAAGTACAGGACATCACAATGTTGGTTGTTCCTGAAGCCTTACAGGTAGAAGAATGGGATGGCATCTACACTAACCTTTTGGGATTGTGCGACAGCAAGAAATACTTCGTATTGCTGGATGTACCCATGAAGGGAGACGAAGAAGAGAAAGATCCGGCAACTTATTTCCGCAACAAAATAGGTTCGAATAACCTTCAGTTTGCAGCCGCTTATTATCCTTGGCTGGAAACCTCTGTTTTATCGGATAATGACATTACCCAGGATAATATCGAATGGGAGGGATCTCCGACATTATTATCGCCTTTCTTTGACTGGACACCACCTAAAAAAGGAGATCTGTTCCCATTAGATAAATATGTATCTGGACTTTTAACCAGGAAAAAAGAGTTGGAAGACGACAATGCAGTTAAAGAAATCAATAAAGAACTCCATAACGCCCTGTTGCAAAACTGGCCGGAATACAGCTTGATGGTAAAGAAAGTGAAAGATTATCTGAATCTCCTCCCTCCTTCGGCTGCGATGGCCGGCGTCTATACGATGGTCGATAATACGCGCGGTGTATGGAAAGCCCCGGCTAATGTTTCCATCAACTACGTGAATAAACCTGCAATCCCTATCACGAATGCAGACCAGGAAGAGTTGAACATGCCGATGAGTGGAAAAGCAATCAATGCGATCCGCTCTTTCCCCGGCGAAGGTATCAAAGTATGGGGTGCACGCACGTTGGACGGCAATTCACTGGACTGGCGTTATATTAATGTACGCCGTACGATGACTTTTCTGGAGCAGTCGGTAAAGAATGCTGCCCGTGCTTACGTGTTCGAGCCGAATGACGCCAACACGTGGATCAACATGAAATGTATGATAGAGAGTTTCCTGCGCAGCGTCTGGAAACGCGGTGGACTGGCAGGTGCTACACCTGAAGATGCTTATAGCGTACACGTAGGTTTAGGCGATACCATGACTCCTGAGGATATCCTCGAAGGAATTATGCGCATCACAGTACTGGTAGCTATTTCGCATCCGGCAGAATTTATCGAAATCACCTTCCAGCAGCAAATGCAGAAAAGCTAACTAAAAATGAGAATTAAGAATTAAATCAAAAGTTAACAATTTAATAAGTTTAATATTATGGCAGACGATAATGGTTCAGCACAGAGTTCGAGCACGCAAATGTGGCCGTTGCCCAGTTTTTATTTCAAAGTATCTATCTCCAATGTAGGAGATATGTCGTGCAGTGAAGTTTCCGGTCTTGAAGCGGAATATGAAGAGTTGACTTATCGCGCAGGCGACAGTAAAATATTTACGAAGATGAAAATGCCCGGACTGAAGAAAGCTGGTGACGTGACTTTGAAGAAAGGTGTTTTCAAAGACGACAAAGCCATGTGGGATTGGATTAACAAAGTCAATATGAACATCATCCAACGTGAAACAGTAACCATCAGCCTGCTGGATGAAAGCGGCAGTCCTGTAAAGACCTGGGAAGTGGCAAATGCATGGCCCAAGAAGATAACGGTGGAAGGTTTCAAATCAGACGCTAATTCACCGGCGATGGAGACATTGATATTGGCACACGAAGGAGTAACGGTTAAATAATGTAATATGCCGGACAACGCTGTAACAAACTGGACACCTCCTGTAAGCTTCCATTTTCTGGTGGATTTTCAAAGTAAGCTGGATCACTTCCAGACTTCATTCACAGAGGTTTCCGGTTTGGATATACGGCTTGAAACGCACGAAAAACCGAATGATACAGGTATATGGATAAAAATGCCGGCTAAAGTTACATACGGAAATATTACGCTCAAACGTCCTGCGACTCCCCTGAATAATGATACATTCCTTAAGTGGGTTAATAAATGTCTCAAAACGGATAAGGACAAGCGTATTATACCGTATGACGTAATAATCAAATTACTGGACGAAAAAGGGGATCCATTGATCGGTTGGAAATGTGCATACGCATATCCTATACAATGGACACCTGGCGGACTGGATGCGGAAAAGAGCGGATTGGCAACAGAAACGGTAGTCCTGACCTGCAACCGGATAGATCGTATACTATAAATAGAAACCTTATGCCTGTCATCATCAAAGAAATGCGCATTCGTACCGTGATAGAAAAACGGATCGTCACGGATGCGGAAGTTTCGGAAGAAATCATCCGAAAGATAGAAGACCGTGTACTGGACAGGTTGTCTGCCGGAGAAAGCGGACACTTGGCCGCACAACGGTGGCAACGGAAAAAGAACGAACGGTAATAACGTATAAAAAGACAAAAGCGAAATGGGGAAAATGACCATTACAGCCTATACGGACGATAGTTTCAGCAGCGAATACAAATCTGCGCTGGATCTACCCATCAACCCGAGCAAGGTGAAGCTTAACAAGGGAATCCGTTATGCGGAAGACAAGCAACTGGGTAGCCTGAACGGGTCGAACGTATATGTGCGTTACCAACCGGAAACCTTCTCATTCGAATGTCTGCTGGATCAGACCGCCGCGATGGAAGATGAAGACGAGAAGAAACCCGTGCGCGACGTCGTGAACGACCTCGAAGAACGCCTGTACTTTTACAATAGCGAAGGCCATCGTCCCTCGTTCGTCAAGGTACAGTATGGCGACATCACCTTCTTCGGACAACTTAAGACACTCGAAACAGAATACACCCTGTTCGACTTCGACAGCATCCCGCTCCGTGCCGAACTGAAAGTGACACTGATGGGTTATTGCAGCCAGAAAGAGGAGAAGAAACGCTTCTCCAAACGCTCGCCCGATGTGTCGCGACTGATTACATTGAAGGAAGGCCAGACCCTGGCCGCCCTTTGCAACGAAGTATATGGAGACCCGCTCCTGGTGGGCGAAGTCGCCCGATTTAATAATCTCAACGGCTACAGGGATGTACCGGCAGGTACGAATATCCTGCTGCCGATGTTAAAAAAAGAATAAAATTATGGCAGAATCACCTTCTGTAAACAAAGACCGTGTACTGGCTGGTTCCATCTATTGCAACGGCAGCAAGCTAAAAGATACCTTTTCATTGGTATCCGCCTCGGTACATCTGGAACTGAACCGTATCGGCAAGGCAACATTAAAGTTCAATGCCGGCAACATGGATAAGCAAACGTTCGACGAGAGCGATTCCGACTTCTTCAAACCCGGTACCCCGATCCGTCTGGATGTCGGCAGCATAGACAAAGAGGAAACACTGTTTGACGGCATCATCATCGGAATACGCATCACCACAGGTAAGGATCATCGTTCCTACATGCTAGTAGAATGCCGCGACAATGCTTACTCCGCTACGCAGGGACGTAAAAACCGCATCTTCGAGAAAAAGAAAGACAGTGATATTATTAAGGAAGCGCTTGCCGATTACGGTAGTGTCGATATAGATGTTACTCCTTACATGCATCCTACCCTCGTGCAGTATTACTGCTCAGACTGGGACTTCGCTCTCTCTCGTGCCGATGCCAACGGCCTGTTCGTCTACACCGCCGGGAAAAAGATACAGGTGAAGAAGCCCAACGTCAGTGCATCGCCTGTGTTGACCGTAACCTATGGCAACGACCTGACTGCTTTCGACCTCGAACTGTCCGCCAACGACCAGTTCACGCAATACGAAGCCGTATCATGGGATCCCAATACACAAAAGACGGTGAAAACAACCGCTTCCCTCCCTTCACTCAACCGGCAGGGCGATTTGCAACCGAAGAATATCGCTACGGGCGACAATCTGCTGTTGCAAACCGATGCACCAACCGAAGAGAGTGCCCTGAAGCAATGGGCGGACGGCATGGCGTTGAAAGCCGGACTGGCACGATACCAGGGTTCATGCAGTTTCTACGGTTCCGCCAAAGTAGTGCCGGGCTGCCTGATCGAATTGAAAGGCCTGGGTAAACGCTTCAACGGCAATATGTTTGTCGGATCAGTAACGCATACCATCGAGGACAATGAATGGATCACCAAAGCAGGTGCAGGTATCTCGCCCGTAAATATCACCGATGAAGCAGATGTGGTTTCCCCTTCCGCTTCCGGCTTTCTGCCCGGCCTGCAAGGTATTCATGCTGCGATAGTGAAACAGTTGGACGGCGATCCGTTGAAAGAATACCGTATACAGATCGAATTGCCGTGGCTGGACGGAAAGAACCGGTTGCTTTGGGCAAGGCTGTCGACCTTGTATGCCACCAATAATTCTGCCAGTTTCTTCCTGCCCGAACCGGGTGACGAGGTAGTGATAGGTTTCATGAACGAAGACCCCGGCCATCCCGTGATACTGGGAAGCCTGTATGGTAGGAAGCATAAACCTCCTTACGAATATGAGGCCAAAAACAATACGAAAGCCATCGTCACCCGTGAGAACATGCAGATAGAGTTTGACGAGGAGAAGAAAATCATAACGGTTTCCACCCCCGGTAAAAACAGTATAGAGATCAATGATGATAAGAAGTCCATCAAACTGACCGATCAGCACAAGAACGAGATCGTGATGGACAGCGATGGTATCTCCCTCTCGTCATCCAAAGACATCAAGCTGAAAGCGAAAGGCAACATCACACTGGATGCCACGATGAAACTCAGCGGCAATGCCAAGCAGGATGCCACGTTGGAAGGGCTGAATGTGAAAGTGCAGGCTAAGGTAGGTGCCTCGGTGAAAGGTAACGCCACGGCAGAGCTCTCCGCTAGTGGGCAGACCATTGTCAAGGGTCTATGGTAATGATAAACTAATAAAGAAAGGAGAACAATATGCCACCGGCAGCAAGAATAACTGATATGCACACCTGCCCGATGCAGACCCCGGCGTTTCCCTCGCCGATACCGCATGTGGGCGGCCCGATTACAGGGCCTGCTGTGCCGAATGTACTGATAGGGAAAATACCGGCAGCCGTCGTGGGCGACATGTGTGTCTGCGTAGGGCCACCGGACACGATCATAAAAGGCTCGTCTACCGTCATGATAGGCGGAAGACCGGCAGCCCGGATGGGCGACAGCACCGCACATGGCGGAACGATTGTCGCCGGATGTCCCACGGTAATGATTGGAGGATAAGTCTCCGGAAACTGAAAAACTGAAAGAAGATGGATGAAGTGAAGAATCTGTTGGATGCCGATGTCTTTCTGGGGCGAGGTTGGAATTTTCCACCTCAGTTGACGGAAAATGGGGTAAAGATGGTAGCTTACGAAGAGGATATCGAACAGAGCTTGCGTGTATTATTCAGCACCTCGCCGGGCGAGCGCGTGAACCGGTACGATTATGGCTGCCCGCTGCGTCGCTACACCTTCGAACCGATCTATACGCAAACCCTGGTGCGGATGCGGGCAGATATCGCCCGGGCTATCACTCTCTTCGAGCCACGCATCACGTTGGAAGAGGTGTCGTTCGAGGAGCGTTCGGATGAAGGATTGTTGCTGATCCTGATCACTTACACCATCATCCGTACGAATAGCCGCAGCAATATGGTGTATCCGTTTTATCTGAATGAAGGGACGAATACATGATGTGTTATAATATTCACTAATAGATTTAAGTTATGAAATATTTCACTCTTAAGGAATGTACATATTCTGCCACAGCAGAAGCCAAAGGTATCGACAACACGCCGAGTGCCGAACATAAAGCGCATATTGTGGAAAGTATAGAAACATTAGTCGTTCCGCTGCGCGAGGCATGGGGAAACCATTGTCGTAAAAATAAGCTGGGTATAGTAGGTATTAATATTTCGTCCGGTTACCGTAGCCCGGCACTTAATACTGCCGTTCACGGTGTAAAGACATCGGCGCATTGCTATGGCTATGCCTTCGATCTGGTTCCGGCAAACGGGAAGATGGTAGAATTCAAACATTTCTGTCGTGACTTCCTCACCAACTATACCGAATGTTCGTTCGACCAGTTGATCTCCGAAAAAGAAAACAAGAGCGGGGTTCCGAACTGGATGCATGTAGGATATAAACATCCGGAGGGAAAACAACGTCGCGAGTTTCTTTCTATGATAGGTGGTAAATATTGTCCTATGACTGAATAAACGGACTATTTCAGAGTAAAATCAAAGGTAGCTACCTCGACCACCTGAAGGTAGCTATCTTGACATAGCCGAGGTAGCTACCTTTAGAAATACAAGCTAGAATAAATAAAGTTATTAATTACCAATCTAAAAACAACTGATTATGCCATTTTGGAAAAAATCATTTAGTAAAAGAACGAACGTTCACTTTCCCCAAGCTATTGTGCAGGGAAAGCCCGTAGAAACGGAGGCTATCGCCAAAGATTTGTCGAGAATCTCCACAGTAAGTAACTCGGATGTTCAGGCCGTCTTGGGTGACATCGCTCCGGTGATGCACAACCGTATGGCACAAGGCAAGAGTGTTCATATTAAGGGGCTCGGTTACTTCCGTTACGTGCTCGACACGAAAGGAGTGAAAGACCTTAAGGACTTCGATTTCGGTAAGCAGGTACAAGCAGTCCGCGTGCAATTCACTCCCGAACGCACGAAACAGAGCGGTGGTACATACACCCGCGCGCTCGTAGACAGCGACCAGTTGGAATGGATCGAACTTTCACCCAACACCCCAGATCAAGACCCGGCACCGGAACCAGGTGGCGAGGATGATAGACCGGTGATTGAGTAAGAGGAAGATTAAACCGAATTCGACCCTTCACCACCAGAATAACTGATAGTGGGGGGCTAAACCTGATAAAGGTTTGAAAAGAAAGTAATATTATTTAATTTTTTTATCATGAAAGAACAAAAAAAATATCGACCTAAATTGAGTCATACCTTAGTTCTCCAACATACTCCCGAACTAAATAAACATGTTTTTGTTGATAATAGGTCTTCTCATTTGTTAGAAACTAAAAATAAAAATAACATACAGCGAGTACGTATAGGAACGAATGTAGAATGTCCGTCTTGGGGAAATAATTTGACACTAGGATCACATATACATGGATTATTTCAAACCCAATTTTTAAATGGAGCAGTACCTTTTGCTCCTGCTCCGATTCCTAATAGAGAAGTAGAAAGGCAACATGGCGGTACATATGCCGATTTGGCAGAGATTACTCCGGGAGGATGGGGCTATGGAGAGATTAAATCTAACAATCCTTTTTCTGTTGGTGTGGGAAGAGGACAAATGGCTGGTTTCGCTCCTATACCACATCCTGGATTAAATATTCCATTGAATGCTGTTGATCCCAATGCTCCAGCACAGAATGCGGCAATGACAATATATAACCAAGTTCATACTTCTATTGGAGCAGTAATTCCAGCTCCAGCACCAGGGACTATACCTGATGTACAATTATATCAAGACTCTCCCGGAGTATTTGTTTATGACGCGTGGTGATTTAAAAAATCTTTCGATATAATTTATAGAAAACACACTATAAGATAATGGCAACCCCCAGTAATCTCAGCGGCCTTCTCCGTCACACCTACGAAACTTCCTCTCCCCGCCTCGACAACTTCCCGGCATTGGAGAGCAACTGGCGCGAACTGCTTCCCCGGCTGGCTGAAGCAAACAGCGACACCCGTTATCGTAATGACGACGGCAAGGAGGGTACGCTCGTCAGCCTGTGGGAAAACCATGTCCTGACCGTGTTGCTAGACATTGCCCGGCAAGATATATCGCCCGATACCGGAGACCGGCAAAGCGAGACCGGCAAATGGATAGCCCGGCTGAACCGCTATATCGACAGGAATTGGAAAACCATTAACAATGCTTCTTCCTCTATTCTGATCGCCCGACAGCTGAAAGACGGCTTGGAGAAGTCCCGGACGCTTAACACTATCCGTTCCATCCGGGAGCATTTTGACTACTACCTGGCACAGATCGAAAACGACGGCAACATGGATGGCGCCCTGTCCCTCCTTCTCGCTTACCTGCGTAACTACGGAGGAATCACCCAAACATTCAACCATCGCTTTGCCACACTTCCAGCACTCTACCTTCGCGACATCCTGCATGCCGTCCCACAAGGAGCAATACAAGATAACGCCTATATCGTCGTCAACCCGGCAGAAAACACAGCCGGCTTCACGCTACCCGCCCAACAGGCATTCCCGGCCGGACAGAATACCGCCGGTGAAGACCGGCTTTATCAAACCGTGCGCAACGAATACATCACCCCCATGCAATGCGCCGAGGCGAATGCCGTATACATCGAACGAAAAAATAGAATAGCTACGTCCATCCGTAAGCAAGCAATCTACAATCCGGACATATCATCAGCAGAAAAACTCTTCTCCGATAAACATAGCAAAGTATTACCTCTGGGCTGGATGATAGAATCCTCTATGCTCATCTTGGGTGAAGGAGAAAGAAAAGTTCACGTCGACTTCCGGATTACTGCCGGTACAGTTTCCAATCTGCTCCCTGGTATACCGGATAAAAGCTTTATCCTGCAATTCAGCAATGCAGAAGGCTGGACAGAGCAATCGTGCACCTGTAAGATCAAAATGGAAGACAACCATCACTGGTTATGTTTCGAAATCACAATTCCTGGTGATGGTATACTCCCCGCTCCCTGCACTGAAGATACACATGGCATGACAACCGAATATCCCTCTCTTCGGATACTGGCAAGCGAAACCCCGTGCCCTTACGATTGGGCAACCAAGCTAAAATTCGATGCCGTAAAGATAGAGACGAACGTATCTGCCATCCATAACTTCACCTTCTACAACGAGCTGGGGCAAGTCGATACCTCGCAACCCTTCCAGCCTTTCGGTCTGCAATCGGAAAAAGGAGCCTGGTTCCTTTTCGGTAATGAAGAAATGGGGCTCAAACCGTTGAAGGAAGTCCGCTTGAAAGGCAAGTGGAAGAAACTGCCCGAAACAGAAACAGAGTTCAACAAACTATACAAAAATTATACCGCTGCCGCCGGACAAGTAATCGACATAAACTCATTCACCATCTCCACCGAATGGCAACAAGGCGGAAAATGGAAATCCTGCCAGGGTATCAGGCAACATTTGTTCACCCCCGATCCTACTGATACATCCGGGGAAAAAGCAGACCGTTCGCTCAGCGATGCCTTGGTAATCTTTGATTTAACAGAGAAGAAGCTACTGACACGTAGTGAATCTGTCCCTTACGAATACCGCCGCGACCGTGACGGTTTCTTCCGTGCCACCCTGCAGGCTCCCTCTATCGGCTTCGGTACGGATGCCTACCGCACCCTCTTTACCGAAACGATGATCCATAACAGCCGATGCAAAAAGAAGGATTTTAAGGAGTTACCTCCCGAACCCGTTGTCCCCCAGCTGGCAGATGTGGAACTTTCGTACATCGCTTCGGAAGAAACGACACTGACCGATATAGCGAATTCATCCATCCGGTTGAGCCGCATCACGGTATTGTCTGAACAAGAGGTTTTCCCCGTAAATAATGCAAGTGAACAAACTTTCCTGCCGGCATTTGCAGCAGACAACCAACTCTACTTCGCCTTCCTCCGTGCAAAAGGAGAACAAACCGTGCGGATGTACCTCGACATGGTCTTGCCAAAGGAAAACAGACCGTTTAACAGTCCGCAGCCGGGCAAAGTCACCAAACTGGCCTGGGAATTCTGGAACGGGAATGTATGGTCTCCCATCGCCACCGACACTATCCGTGCCGAAGAAACCCAGGGATTGACACAAAGCGGTTTCATAGAAATCAGGCTGCCGGAAAAGATAAAAGACAGTCATACAGATAAGCAAGGTCGTGCATGGCTTCGCGCCGCCGTAACAGGCGACCTGTCGTCCTGCCTTGCCATACGCCATATCCGGACGAACTATATCCGGCTCACAGCGCAGAACGGAGACGGTTCTCCATTACCTGCAGAAACAATACAAGGCACAATCGAGCCGGACGAGCGGATAGAAAGTATCTTCCAACCCCTACCCGGCTTTGGAGGCAGGCCTGCCGAAACGAATACCGATACAGCCATACGCCAGAGTTCACGCATCAGTAACCGTCACCGGGCTATCACGATAAAAGATTACGAACGTCTTGTTCTGGAAAACTTCCCCGAAGTGGACAAGGTACAATGTATCCCTGTGCCGCAGGAGATAGGCGCATCGGAAATCAGTCTCGTCATATTTAGCCGCACGGAAGATAGCCGTTATTACCTCTCCTCGGCCTGGAAGTTGGAGGAGATACAACAGGTTATCCGGCAATATACCCCTACGTTCATTCCTTTGCGCGTAATCAACCCCGTTTATGAACAGGTGGTGGTTCACTGCAAAGCGATTTTATGGAACACCGTGCAGGACGAAGGCAAAGCCGTCCGCCAATTGGTGGTGCTGGCGCAGAACTACCTCGCACCGTGGTACCGCAAAGGAGAAATACCGGCTCTCCGGCAATGTTTCTCCTACAAGGAACTGCATGCCCGCATGGCGAACCACGAAGACCTGATGAAACTGGTTGCCTTGGAAGTAGGCGGCAAGAGCCTGCCGCACGTGGATGTAAAGACCGAGGACATAATTATACAGGGTAAATACCTGTGGAGCATACTGCTTCCTAAAATAGAGATCGAACTTCTTTCTCCCCACGCCGGCATCAATGAAGCTGAGATCGAGGGTAACTTCATAATAACATAGCTTATGAACCTGAACAACCGAAAAAACAGAGATACACTGAAGGGTTACTTCAAAAAAGGTAAAACCCCTACAGAAGAACAGTTCGCCGAACTGATCGATTCCACGCTGAATCTGGTGGAAGACGAACAAGTGATAAGAATTGATTCCGGCTGGTCATTTGCCGTGACTCCCGAGAAAACACTTGTCATAAAGAACGAGCAGGCTGAGATCGTGATGGAAGTGTCGCAAAACAAAACGTTTCTCCTGCACGGCAACCTGACAGTGGAAGATACGGTCACTGCATCGACATACAAGACAAAAGGCGGAGGGGGAACAACTCCCGGCGAAGATTACCTGACCGTCCCTGCCGACAAAAAGTGGCACGACCTGCCGCTCGACGTTTCCCGCGAAGGTTTCGGCTGCCGTGTCTACCGCATCTACGCTTCTTTCCGCGAACCGGGCACGGAGCTTTGCCGGTTGACACGTGTCACCGCCATTTGGCTGAACTTCATGGAGCAGCGGATAGAGTCACCGGAAAAGCACTGGTGGGGCTGGTCGGGCAGTATTCGTTTCCGCTGGTTGGATCACGGCGGTAAGCCTTGCTTGCAAATGCGCAGCAAGAAACGGTTGCCCTCCGGAGAAGTACATTGCCGGATTGTAGAAATGTACAAAGGATAATACGTTGTAACTAACGAGAAGAAACGAAGATGGATGGCAAAGAACCATATATCAGGCAACAAGAAGAGGGTGAAAACCTATACTCGTACCTGCAAAAAAAGACGTTGGAAGAAGTGCAGCGCCTGTCGGGAAAAGTATGGACGGACTTCAACGTCCATGATCCCGGTGTGACGTTGGCCGACATAGCCAACTATGCATTGACGGAAACAAGCTACAAGCTGGGCTTCGATTTGGCAGACTACCTGACAGGGGAAGGTGAAAACTTCAACCCGAAGCGTTTCGGCCTCTTCCCTCCCGGCGAAGTCTATACCACGGCTCCCGTCACGACAGAAGATTACCGCAGGTTGTTCTTCTCTCATATCCCCGAACTGGAGAATGTATGGGTAGAGTGTGACCCGGCTACCGGCGGTTACACCGTCAAGATCGTTCTTCCTCCTTTTAATAAAGAGATAAAAAGTGAGACTTTGGAGGAGAAGGTTCAGAAGGTTTACAACGAACACCGTAACCTGTGCGAATATCTTAACCAGGTCATTGTCGTGAAACCCGAAGAACTGGAGTTTCATGCGAGATTCGAAATCGAGCCGGGACAGGATGCCACCCTCATGCTGGTAGAAATCTATCAGATCATCCTGCGTTATTTATCTGGTGCAGTAAGTATCTCCACCCCGGAAGAACAGAAAATCTCCGGCATGCCGCTCGAAGAATGGCTGGAGGGTTCAGACGATACCGTGCGTGTTGTAATCCCCCGGCAGCAGAATACCGAATATGAACTGTATAATAAACTCTGGCAGGTGAAGGGCATCAAATCGTTCAGCGTCTGCTATCTGATGAAGAACAACGAGCCACTGACCAATTTCTCCGGAGGGTATAGTCTTAAAATACCCCACAAGAAAGACGATTTGAAGGTAGATATTTATTGCGGATGTTCTCAGGTACAGGTTGATATGGAGAAGTTTACAAAACAATTAAGTGAACTTTATAATACTAAGGTATATATCCCGGAGGAAAAACGGAACTATCAATGGGCAGGCTTGAAAGGCACTTACCATGACATACTTCATCACTATCCCATCGCACGGGATTTCCCGGCATGCTACAACCTCTCCCCGGATCGGGAGCCTCCTACTTCCTTCGAGGCCTATCTTAAACTGTACGATCAGACAATCGAGCAGGGATTATCGGAAGTAAAAAAGTTGGATCGTCTGCTCTCCATTGATGCAAAAGATATAAATGCCCCGGTCTCCCATAATATATATGCACTAAAAAGCCGCTATATGGATTTCCTCGACCAGTTGTACTGTGTGGAAAGCCAACCGGCATGGATGGAGGAATTTGATAACTATGGTGAAACAGAAGAAGAAATACTGCGTCGCCGTGCAGGTTTCCTCCGGCATATCGCTTATCTGATAAAGAATCGCGCCCAGGCAAGGAATATAACCGATTCGGATGGAAAAGAAAATGTAGCAATGGCGAAAGAATGGTTCTGCCGTCTACTTGGCATCAGTTGGAACGAGAACCGTTCGGTAGGAAACGTTCTGGCCAGCCATAATCTTATATTGATGAAAACAAACGGAAAAGGAAAAATTCCACGAAACTTCATAAACGCCAGGCTGATTGATGAACGAATACTCGAAAACTGCCATATGGAACCTATTGTTCCTGAAAAGCAGACAGAAGACGAGAATGAAAAATTCGAACAATACAGCCGGTTACGCACGGAACTGCCTGTATTCAACCAGAACTTTATCAGTAGCGGCCTGTTCCGGGGGGGCATTTTCCTGGATAATTACCGGCTCGTGCTAGCCGATGAGAATGAATATATGCTGGTATTCCGCAACCGGGAGGAAAATATCTGGATGAACCTCGGGCGAACCAATAAAAAGGCAGAACTGAATGCATTTGCCAACATCTTGCGCCATTACCTGCAGGAACTCAACCATGCATGTGAAACACTTTACATCGTCGAACCGGTGCTTTCCAAATCCCATCCGTTCAAACTGTCGCTCGTATTGCCCTCGTGGACGGCTCGCTTCTGGTCACCTCGTTTCCGCGAAGTCTGCCGTGATTTGTTGCGTTCCATATTACCCGCCCATCTGAGTGGTACGATTTACTGGTTGAATATTGCCTTCATGCAAGAGTTCGAAGACTGTTACAGACTGTGGCGACAGGCGCTGGCTAAACAATATATGGATGACGTAGAGATGCTGCAGGATACGATGAACGGGATATTAAAAAAGGTAAAGGACAAAGATAAGAATACACTGGATGATACGTATTGACAACATATCGTTTGGGTTCACTGCAGTAGATGAACAGTTTACATACGGATTGTATGCCAACTGGGACAACTTTTGCCATGCCTGTGTGGAAAAAGTGGTTGAAGAATGCCTGTCCGTTTATGATAAGGAAAAGGTACTACATGAGATAGAACTACTCGATCTCGATCTGGGCGATATCCTGGAAGAGGATTTCTATCAGGAGTTTCCGCGTAGGCTCCGGGATAAATTACAGAGAGCCTTGCCTTTGTTGAATATATCTGCCGGAAGCCGGGAAGAAAGTACCGGTATTTCCCGGTTGCAAAACCTGCTTTTTTATCTGGAGTATGGCTATCCGAAAGCGGAATGGTCGGACGAAAGTTTCAACCTGGCAGAAGAACTGGAATGGATAGCGACACAATCATCAACCTGCATCAATAAGATATCGAAGTTGTGTCTGAATAAGGAGAATGCTCTGCAGCGTCTGTTCTGGCAGGCAGATAACGAAGAGGTATTTCTCCGGCTTTATGTCGCTGCACTTTCTGAACCGGCCGCCACCCTACATGAGAAACGCCGTTTCCTGGTAAGGCTTTTGGTGGCAAAGCCGGATATTCCCATACGTTTCATCCACGAAGCGGAAAATGATACCGCACTACTAAGTATGGCAGAACTACTCGATACCATATCCGTCCAACGGATCATGGAGGTTGAAGCCGGAGAACACGCCGAAGTCGATCTTCCGCCCTACTGGCATTACCTGTACGAGTGGCTTATCCGGTATTATCCGTTCAATGGTCTCGCTATCTTCGGTGGCAAGAGCGATTTTATCCGCCACTTACATCACCGGTTGCTCACGTTTATCCACAAGCAAACCTATTCGTTCTACTTCTCCAAAGCGGAATTGACTGTCGGTTTCCTACTGGAAGTATTCGGTTCTACCGATTATATAGAAGTATTAAATGCGATCTACGACCAACAACCGCATAATCCCGATGGCTCGCCCATGCATGACAGCTATTTCAACCGGGAACTGTACCGGATATTTCTGAACCTGTCGCTCCTTCAGTTACCGCTTGCAAAGGAAGGAAAAGAAATACCGTTATCAGAAAAGGTGGAAAACCGCTATCCGGCAGATATCTCCACCTTGGCTGCTTTCCTGAAAGATACACAGCGAAGCGATACAGACAAGCGGATATTGATTACTCTGTATGCAAAAAAGAATCCGGAGAAACTGACACATTGGCTACAAACAGTAGCAGTCAAAGAGGATGCATTAATTTCTATATTGACAGAGATAACCAGTATGGCTATCATAAACCAACTGCTTGTTTCCATTTCATTCACTGCAATGGAAATGGTGGAGCAAATGAGAAGTTATCTACAAAGCCATGCACCGAAGATCGACTGGCTGAATGTGGTTACCAGTGTTCAATTGGATTTTACCATTCGAAAAGCTGTGCTTCTCTGGATAGGTAACGGATGCCAAGGCAAAACCGAAGTGGATAATATCAGGCAACTGTTACGATGTATCTATCGGATTATTACAGATACCGACAATGAAGATGCCATCGAATTAGTAACGACAGAACTATGCCTGGCGGAGAAAAGTTGTAAAGACAAGGAACACCGTGAAAGCGATTTTAATCCCCTTCAAACATTGCTGGAAAGCTGTTGGAATACTGATAAGGGGTTTATCAATTGGCTGGAAGATACGAATATTTCTCAGGACAGCAAACGGGAGTTGTTGCAAAAGATGGCTGTAGAAAAGCCTCTGGATTGGATTCTTTTGCTCCGAAAACAACCCAAAGAGAGCAAAATGATTCCTCTCCTTTCTGCCAATATCTCTGTATCTCAACTCTTGCAAAGCATTACGCGGGTGAATTTTTATCAGGCATCGGTATTGTTACAGACAATGCAATGGATACAGGACAAAATAGACGATTACCCTTTCCTGACCGGAGGAAGTATGGTTCTTTCAACAGCTTTTTCGCAAGCCCTTCTACTCTATATGCAAGACACGGACACATTAGGTAAAAGAAGTTTTACAAAGGAAGAAACGGAACACAAATTTCTGTCGTATTTGTATCTTGTTTATACAGGAAAATCGAATAGAGCACCGATAACACAGCTTACTGAAATATCGAATATGACGGAAGGAATACGCTCGTTCGTACAACCGCTTCCTACCCCGCAAGAGAAAACTGAAGTTGAAAGAAAAGAAACAAAACATATTGTTAAACAAATATTAAATGTTATGGAAGAAAGATCTTATTTAAATGATGAAGAACAAAAAGAAGTTTCCAATAACTTCTTTATCACTAACGCAGGGCTTTGTCTGTTTAACCCGTGGTTTCCACGCTTATTTATTATGCTTGATTATTTGGACAAAGATAAGAGAACATTTAAGGACACAGCATCGCAAATCCGTGCTGTATTCCTGCTGCAATACCTGACCTGTCTGGAAGAAAAGACATATCAGGAAATGGAACTGGTGTTTAACCGCCTGCTTGTCAACTTGCCGATGCACATCCCACTACCGAAACAGTTAGAATTGACCTATGAAGAAAAGAATACAGCCGACAGTTTGATCAAGGCAGTAAAAGCAAACTGGAGGAAAATGGACGGTACTTCTATGAGAGGTTTTCAGGAAACCTTCATTCATCGCAACGGGCGGTTGGAACAGCAGAAAGAAAAATGGTTACTGACCATAGAAGAGCGGGGATATGATATCTTGCTGGAATCCGTTCCATGGTCATTCAAACAGATCCGTTATCCCTGGTTGGAAAAATATATACAAGTTATCTGGCACGATAAGCAAACGTTTTAAAACAGATTTTGTACAACAATAAACAACATCAGGTATGAAAACAGAAAAAGCATATCAGGAAAAGACAGCTCGCACCATTCAGCAAAAACTGGATAGTAGCGGATCTTTGCAATTTGTCGACAACCGCTCAATGAATCTACCATTGCAGCGGATTGGCGAAGACGAGGATGACACACTTCAAGGCAAATTCGACAAAGCAATCCAACTAGAGGAGGACGAGGACGAATCCTTGCAGATGAAACCAGATACGACCATGCAGCGGAAACCGAACGATACCGGACTGCCCGATAACCTAAAAGCCGGTGTGGAGAACCTCTCAGGCTATTCCCTGGATGATGTAAAAGTACATTATAATTCATCCCAGCCGGCTACAGTACAGGCCCTTGCCTATACGCAAGGAACGGATATCCACGTGGCTCCGGGGCAGGAACAGCATTTGCCCCATGAGGCCTGGCATGTAGCCCAACAAATGGCGGGGCGTGTAGAGCCAACAACGGAAGTCGGAGGAATGCCCGTCAACGACAATGCTGGCCTCGAACATGAAGCGGATATAATGGGTTCAAAGGCTAACAGCTTGTAAGATAAGGAAAGGATGAACGAATATATTGTTTGGTTCAATCAGGTATTGACGGTTGCCATACAGCACTATTTCCAGCAGGAGTGTGAATACACTTCGCTGGAACAGATTCGCCTACCCTCCAACGGTTGGATGGAAAAAGTGGCAGATGTACAAAAGATTACCTTTCAGGAGCGGATTGTCGTGATGCTGGCATTGATGCCACACATCTGTCCGCAGATACTGGATATCTTTTTTGTGCAGAACAAGAACTTCGACCGTCAATACACGGAGTTTGGCGGTTGGAAAGGCTTGTCGCATGGTGGCTTTCTTCCTACCGGGGAAACGGCTGTATTCGTTATTGCAGGGGAAGATACAGACAGGCGGAAGGCTGTCATCGAATATTTTCAGAAGGATCACTGGTTCTATATGAAAAACATTCTCCGTCTGGAAGGTGCCGGTGAAGGGGAACCGTTCCTGAGCGGACAATTGCGGGTATCGGAAGAGTTTCTGAGCCGTGTCTTACTGGATAAAGAATATAAACCGGACTATAATATCGGTTTTCCTGCCAAGCGCATTACTACGGAACTGAACTGGGACGATATGGTACTGGATTACCAGGTGGCAACCGAGCTGGAAGAGATCAATACCTGGATCTCTTCCGGCAAGACCATCATGGAAGACTGGGGATTATCCCGTATCCTGAAAGCCGGATACCGTTCATTGTTTTATGGGCCGCCGGGCACGGGAAAGACATTGGCAGCAACCCTGCTCGGTCAAAAAAATAATATGGATGTTTACCGGATAGACCTTTCCATGATCGTATCTAAATATATCGGGGAAACAGAAAAGAACCTCGCCAGAGTATTCGATCTTGCCGAAAACAGGAACTGGATTCTTTTCTTTGATGAAGCGGACGCCCTGTTCGGTAAACGTACCTCTACCAACACTTCCAACGACCGGCATGCCAATCAGGAAGTCGCTTATCTTTTACAACGGATAGAAGATTTCCCCGGCATGATCATTCTGGCAACGAACCAGCGTTCAAATATCGACGAAGCATTCTCCCGTCGTTTCCAGTCAGTGATCTATTTCCCGATGCCAACAGAAGAGCTACGTGCGGAAATATGGCGAAAGATGTTGAAAAACTGGCCGGGTGGCGTAGATGAAGAACTGATAATCATGGCAGCCGGAACAGAACTCTCAGGAGGCGCCATTACCAACGTAATTAGGCGATGTGCGTTGTCGCTGGTAAATCAGAAGGATAAGTCTCTCAACAAATCTATATTGAACAATGCGCTACAGAAAGAAAAACTGAAATTATAGGCCAGTAACAAACATAAACCCTAACAAATAAAAAGCGTTGAAATACTGCTACTTCAACGCTTTCTTTATTATTCCGTGACCGCGACAGGATTCAAACCTGTAACCGGCTGATCCGTAGTCAGCTACTCTATTCAGTTGAGCTACGCGGCCAATCTTTATATTTCTGTTTAAACTGTAATTTGGATGGTGACCGCGACAGGATTCAAACCTGTAACCGGCTGATCCGTAGTCAGCTACTCTATTCAGTTGAGCTACGCGGCCAATCTTTATTTCTGTTTAAACTGTAATCTCGAATGGTGACCGCGACAGGATTCAAACCTGTAACCGGCTGATCCGTAGTCAGCTACTCTATTCAGTTGAGCTACGCGGCCATTGTTTCGTGATTGCGAGTGCAAAGGTAGTGTTTTCTTTTAAACTTGCAAGACTTTGCTACATCTTTTTTTCAAATTAATCTAACATTTTAGGATTGAAGATCAAGTAACCGATATTCAGTCCAAAGTTGAAATTCTTCGCTGGATAGCTATATCCATTGGCATACAGACTAATAGAGGCAAAAGGTAATTGCAGAACCAGAGCCGCCTCTCCCATATACTTAAATGAGTGAAGAAATTTTCCATAATAAGGAACTGCCATATAAGAGTTGTTCGTAGTTCTGATTTCTTCCTTCTTTATCTCATATAATGGAGCAAAGCCATACAGGTCGAGACGGAAATGAAGCAATTTACTGAACTTATAGATCGGTGAAATCCCTGCTGCAAAATATTGATTCGCCCGAAAAGCCTCATTAAAGACAATCTGACTATGCGGTGTGGGAGTAAAAGCGGGAGCCTGAAGAACAGACGCCGTATAGTTATTCATCAGATTCTTACTGGACATAACCAACTCTCCTTGGAATCCCAAGTTAAAACGGTTGCTCAATGTTTCATAATGTTGCCACTCCCCTTTCAGCTGTAACCAACTGTGTACTTTTCTATTGACAGGTTGGTTCTCCGAGGTCAATGTAGAAGGTGTATAATTTTCTGTACCCGTAACGTATTGGGCAATCAGAAACTGCTTCCGTCCCGCTATCGGATATTGCTTGGCATCCAACGAATTTCTTTCAATACTGAGTGAACCACTAAAAAGGTCATACCGGCTATGATCGAATGTCGAGTTTGGAAACATCATACTCGTACTCTGAAAATAATAATCATTCAGGCGTCCATAAGCAAAGCCTATTTCCGATTTAGCCCTGTTAAGGAACGGGAATCCGAGCTTAAGCTTCATATATAATTCTTTTTGTTTGATAAAAGCCGGTAACACATCTTCATAAAACAGCGATTGGCTTTCTGAATATCTTTTGTCAGAGTACACTCCCTGCCAGTTCAGATAAGTAGGTATCTTGGTTTGTAAATAAATGCGTCCGCTGAGCATGATGCCGCTAAAAGAATTACCGACCTGAAAGTTTGCATTCACATCGGCTGCATAACGACCTAAATATTGATAACCTAAACCCAGGAATAACTGGTTTGCCTGATGCGACGAGACATTTCCTCCGAAACCAACGGTGATTTCTTCTTTCATTTTAACATCCAGATAAAGATCAAACTTCTTTTCTCTTCGGTTGTAAACGGCATGGGGCATGATTTCTTTGATCTTTGAAGAAGTAAGCATTTTGAAGTAAGCCCGTTTGAACTCCTCCATTGAGAACTCATGGTTTATATCACGGTGTAACTGTGCTTCGATATATTTACGTTGCGATTCCGAAACGCCTGTCACATATATATTCTGAAAAATCAGTGGAGGCAAACTTTCTTTATAGGCAACTCTTCGCATATTAACTTCCGTGAGTGGAACCCTGCGAGGAACCCTTTGTTTAATGGAATCCATCATACTCATCGTTCGTTTATAGCCTATATCCATCAACTCTTTTGCTTTCTGAAAGTCAAGTAATGAAACAGTAGGGAAACTAAACTTTACCATCATACCATCTTCTTCCGGAACGTCATACTCCGTTTTTTGCATGATCATTGTTTCAATTTGACTATATGCGTTGCTGGAAGGCTTATTATTACCACCGGCAACTGTCGATCCGAAAATAAAATCCGGATGAAAAGCCTCTTTCATTGGGCCTACCGGAAAATTATCGTAAATACCGCCATCAAAAAGAGGAATGCTATCTTTCCAGATAGGTTGAAAAAAGAAAGGGAAAGTCATAGAGGCACGCACTGCATCTCCCAAGTCTCCATTCTTGAATATGATCGCTTTCTTACTGTAAATATCGGAGGCTACACAGCGAAATGGAACAAACAGGTTGTCGAAATTCCATCCGGCTTTAGCTGTTGCCTGCGAGAAGAGTGCCATAAATGCCTGGTTCATCTGGATCGGGTTGATAAGGCTTTGTGGCAGAAAATTTGCTTTTATCTGTAACGAATCTGTCATGTCAATAGAGAAATGGCCGAACTCAGGTGTTGGATCCGGTCTTTTAAAATAATATTTATATTCATTCTCTACTGTTCCGGTTTGCCAATAACCGAATTCTTCCGACAACATCAGTTCCAGCATCTCTTCAGGAGAATACCCCATAGCATACAAACTGCCAATAATGGAACCAATGGATGTACCGGCTATATAATCGATAGGTATACCATTCTCTTCAAGTGCCTTAATGACTCCTATATGTGCAGCACCTTTTGCTCCTCCTCCACTTAAAACCAATCCAACTTTCTGCGCATTAACCGGTTGTAAGAATATCAACAAAATGGTTATCAGAACAGCTACTTTCTTCATACTTACTCCTTCTCTGTTTACATCTTCAAAAGTAAAGTTATTTTCTCAGATAACAAGGAGACTCGGCCGCTTATTCTGTTAAGAAATAGAGGTAGAATAGAAAATTATTATGAAATTCAACAGTATTCGGAAATTAATTGAAATATAAATGATACATTTGCGAAGATTTGTAAAGGGTAAAGTAATAATACAGATATGGGAATACTCATCGTGATAAACTTTATAATCTTGATGCTAACCTCGGATATGGCCATCTGTATCCCGGTGTTTCTGGTTTTATCAATTATAATAGTCTTACTAATATCTAAAAATCAAAAACTCATTCGTGAAAATAAGACTTATAAAACCGACACACATTCTTTTAGTCTGGATATTTTAGATAATCTTCCTTTCCCTGTTTTTGTAAAGAATATAGACGACGATTATAAATATGCCTACTGGAATAAAGAGGCTGAAGTACAATCGGGTATCAGGCGGGAAGAGGTGTTGGGACAATCGGACATGGAACTTTATGGTCCCGAACGAGGTATGAAATATCGCCGGATAGATGAAGAACTGGTAAGTAAAGGACAGAATTACCGGGCTGAAGAGGACTATGTAACTACTGATGGTGTATTACATAATACAATAGTTAATAAATCGATCATCTCTCACGAAGGGAACCGTTGGCTTCTGATTGTTCGCTGGGAGATTACACAAATGAAGGAATATGAAAAAAAACTCCTTCAGGCAAAAGAAGAATTGGAAAATGCGGCTAAAACCCAGAATATGGTACTTAACAGTATCAACTTCGGCCTGATCTATACAGATAAAGATTATAAAGTACAATGGGAATCTACTGCTAACCTGAAAGAACTGGCCAAAGGTCGCAGATACACTCCCGGAAAAGTCTGTTATGAAACTGTTATGGGGAGAAAAGAGCCATGCCCCCGTTGCGCCTTGAGTGAGGCCATGACTAAGAAAGAACCGGTACGCCATGAATTTTCAGAGGGAGACACTACGGTTGAAATCAGTGCTATTCCGATATTTGACGATACCGAAACCAATGTCTTGGGAGGATTGATGAAAATCGAAGATATTTCTGATAAAAAGAGGATTGAACACCTGATGTATGAGGTTAAAAAAGCAGACGAAGCCAATCGCCTGAAATCCGCTTTTCTGGCCAATATGAGTCATGAGATCCGTACTCCGTTAAATGCAATAGTTGGTTTTTCTAGCTTATTGACAGAAACAGATGATCCTTCGGAAAAAGAAGAATTCATCCATATCATATCGATGAATAATGATCTTTTGCTTCAACTGATTAATGATATTATCGATATGGCAAAAATAGAATCAGGCTCACTGGACTTCACATACGATCAAGTGGATATAAATGAATTGATGGAAGATATCTGCCATCAGATAAAGCTGAAAAACACATCGGATGCAATCCTTATATCTTTCGACCAAAAGTTACCCCAATGTGTGATCAATACAGACCGAAGCCGTCTGACGCAGGTAATAATCAATTTCCTTACCAATGCTTTAAAATTCACAGAGAAAGGCTCTATTCTATTCGGATACACGATGGATGAATCCGCCGCTGAGATTCGCTTTTATGTAAAAGATACCGGAATAGGCATACCGGAAGATAAGAAAGACCAGATCTTCGATCGTTTCGTAAAGTTGAATACCTTCGCACAAGGTACAGGCCTCGGACTTCCTATTTGCGCAATGATTGCAGAGAAATTCGGAGGAAGTATAGGCGTAGAATCCTGTGTAGGAGAAGGTTCCTTGTTCTGGTTGAAAATTCCTGTGCAGAAACCTTAAGTATTCCAAAGGCTGTAAACAAAAAAAGCTGTTTATGTGTTTTCTTTTTCATACTTTTGCAACCTAAAACACAAAACAGTCGATGTTTAAACATGTAATAGTTTTCGCAGGAGTGATCCTGTCTGTTTCTGCTTTGGCCGGAAAGGCACAGAATATAACGCCATCCGATACTGTCTCTAAAGAGGTTGTTATTATTGATGGAGAGCAACTAAACGATAAACAGTTGAAGCGCTATTATAAACAGTTGCGCAAAGATTCCATTCGTGCACAGAAAAAAATATGGTGGTCCGTCCTGGGCGGTCCTTCTTATACCCCTGAAGCTTCTTTAGGCGTTGGCGGTGCTGTATTAGCTAGCTTCAGACTCAATAAAAACGATACGATTTCCCAACGATCTTTCTTACCTGCCGGTATAAACCTTTCTTTAAATGGAACAATCGTTGTTGCCGGTGCCGGTACTTTCTTTTTCAATCAGAATAAATTCCGTATTTATGCCAGCTATGGATACAGGAATGAGCCTGCCCATTATTATGGGAAAGGATACGAAACGATCGATCATGTGGATAGAAGTGACTCGACTACCCGTTATCACAGAAGTTATTTCCAACTCTATCCCCGTTTTGTCTGGGAAGTACGACCGCACTTTTACTTGGGAGGTTTGTTTGATATCAACTATACGAAAGCATCCGATATAAATCCGGTAATGGAAAAAGATCCTTATTTCAATGAGTTCAAATTGAAATATCTGAATGTAGGTATCGGAGGTTTAATTCAGTACGATACGAGGAACGATGTGGCAACCCCGACAAAGGGTGTATTGCTCAGTGGAAATATTAAAGCATTCGGGAAGTATCTTGGAGGAGCATATAATTACGAGATACTGGAACTCGAATACCGTCACTTTGTAAATGTCTTTCGTCCCCGAAGTACCTTGGCGTGGATTGCTAAGAGTCAGATAGGTATGGGGGATGTCCCCTACTCCGAATTACCTTCCTTCGGTTCACCATTCGACCTGCGTGGATACTATTGGGGTAAATACAGAGATAAATCGATGGCCTATGGTATCCTCGAATATCGGCATATGTTCGGTTCTCCGGCAAAATACAGTAGCGGTAACTTTTGGGCGAAATGTGGTTTTGTAGCCTGGATGGGGACCGGAACAATTGGAAATACCCCTTTTGACTGGAATAAGTGGAAACTGAATTTCGGTGCCGGATTACGTGTTCAGATGCAGCCAGGTAAAAACTTCAGACTGGATATCGGAAAAGAACCTGGTCTGGATGGAGTTCAGGTTTATATGAATATGACGGAAGCATTTTGATAAGAGAAAGAGTCTTTGCCACGGGCATGGCAAAACTCTGCCACGGGCATGGCAGAGTCTTTATATTAGAATGATAGTTTCATTGAGAAGCGAATACCTTTTGTCTGTATACCCGGATTATCGCGATAAGTCAAACGCCATACATAATCAAGACGAAGGAACTTAAAGATATTTTCAATACCAACTCCGGCTTCCATATATGGAGTATTACCTAAAGTATATGAACCTTCTGGGAACAGATACAGATCTTTGCCACCGTAATAAGGATTGTTTTTATCTGTCAGGTTCCCCCACATTCCACGGAATGATAGCACTTCTCTCCATTTCAACTTTTTGATTAATGGGAGGCGGTTTAAGATAAGCCCGTTCATAAAATAGGTTACATCCCATGAAGCGTATTCATCACTGATAAACTCCATCGCATTCATATTGGTATATGATTCCGGCTGAATGGTATAAGACAAGTTGGCATTCGGTAAAATCAGCAATGGATAAGGTACTTTATCCCACACCTTACCTGCTTTACCGATAATGTCTACATATCCGAAAGCGGAAAACCAGAAACGTTTCTGAATGCCGATGTCTGTACGATTGTATGTATAATCAGCTCCCAACACACCTTTTCTGGCAGTAATATGATTTAATGTAAGTATCGGGGCATCGAAAGTGATCGGATATCGATAGTTACGTGTCTGATAGAACTTCTCGTTCGGGGCAAAGCGGAATTTAAACTCCATCTCTGTCATCGAATAGGACTTGATTGGAGAGATATGACCATCGGCCTCGATTCTGTCAAAAACAGCATAATCTGTTGCGATTTCTTTTTTGTTACGAAAGGTCACACCATAAGCGATACCATTATAATGTTCCCGGTAATAAGCCAGTTCCGCATTTCTCAGATAAGTAGCACGGGTATCTCTCTGTCGTTTCCAGGCAAGGAAAATATTATCCTTGTTAGTATACATATATTGTTGTCCCAACTGATTGATATCATAAGTATACTGTAACCGGATTGAGTTAACCGGGAACTCCTTACGGTATTCCTTTTTATCATTAAAGGAATATTCAATTAATCCGTCATATTTCAGTTTTCTGTCCGTAGTTCCGTATGCAGCATATCCTTCAAGGAAAAGACGTTTGCTGAATGCGGTAGTGGTAGTTCCTCCTACACGGAAACGAGCTCCTTCAATGGCGTTACCACTGATAAAGGTATTGGCAGGTCCAAATTCAAACTTATTCTTTACAGGATCAGTGCTAGTTCCAATGTATCCTGATGTCAGAATGGTTATGATCTTTTCAGTTACATAAAAGATGGGAACCGAACGTAACTTCGCCATCAACTTTTCAACGGTGTTTTGTTTACGTGCTCCTGCTTCTTCCGGGCGATTCAGATCCCAGAAGTCATCCGGTTGCTTGTAAGCATCCTGCAAAGTGATTATCGGTGCACTTTCTTTGAATATATCCTGATTTTCGGGAGGCAGGAATGAATGATCGCTATATATGTTCAATCTGCGGGCATACATACCTTTTGATTTCTCCGTCAGTTTGAAGTCTACATTTATGTCGTCTTTGGTAATAATACGTGTGCCGTCTTCTGTCCGTTGGAATGTCTGTTCGATGGTCATTCCACTGACAAAGTTCAGGTTAATATTCTTTGGAACATTCAGGATTGCCTTCTGAACAAAGAAAGTGGAGTCGAGTGTAACGAAGAGGTGGCCGGTAAAACCGAAACCTTCCGAAACAAACGGTACAAAGCCGAGGTCGACACATTGCTTTCCGTTTACCTGAACAGTATCCAGCAAATAATATTTGTAGAAGTTCGGCCCCATTGTAGAAAGCGGACTCACGAAACGTTGAAGGAAAAGAGGTATGTCGTTTTTGAAGATATCCACTTCACGAAATACTTCGCCGAGGAATTGCTGCATACCATCACGGGAGAAAATCTCGTCCACCCCGGCAGCCTTTGCTCCCAGTACAACCCGCTTTTCTGATTTAGGATCTTTACGATAAAAGACACCTTCCACTTTCTCCTTTTCCGATACAGGAAGGATTGTTTTACCGACATCCAATGTGTCGATGTAATCAACCAAAAAGTCAAACTTACCACCTTTCCCGTTTTCCTTTTTGGGCTTCGGGTGGTAATCGTTCATGGCAAACACCATCTTTTCATACTGGCTGTAGCTGAAGTAATCATGATTACGCGGATTATTACTTTCCCGTGAATCGATAACATTTTTCACGAAAGTAACAGCAGGATTTTCTTTCTTGCTGTATTTCTCCTTTTTCGGTTTGACGATAACTTCGTTAAGAGCGATACTGGAAGGAGCCAGAGCCACCTTGAAGTAATTCTTCTTCCCAACAGCTACTTTAAACTCTTTTTCTTCATATCCCAGATAGGATATCGATAAAGTACGGGCATTAGACGATGTCGTTAATGTAAACTTACCATCATCATCAGTTGTCGCCCCTATCGTTGTACCTTTAAGTATAACTGAAACATACGGTAACGATTCTCCAGTTATTGAGTCCGTTACAACTCCATTTATTATAGTGTTCTGACCCTTTGAAGCTAATGCTATCATTACAAATGTCAGAATAAAAACAATCTTCTTCCCCATCACCTTTTATTTAACTCTCTCGTTAAGACTCCGCAAAATTATAACAGATTCTTCTTTCTTAATGTTCCAAATTGAACCGAATATATTCCAATTGACAACAAATCCCATTAAAAAGACTCTCTATATAGAATAATTAGGATACTCTTATACAATTAATAACAAAATTCCTTCTCTCCATTACCGGTAGTTTAGGTATTTCTATTAATGTATAGCCTGCTTTTTCGTAAACCTCTTTCATTACATAGTAAGTATCTATTGCCTCATTAAACAATTGTTTTCGTTCTTTATCCGTACAGTATATTTCTTCCCAGGGAGGCAGTATAAATACCAGATTGTTATATCTGTACTGATCTACTGCTTGTTCTATTTTCTCAGTATCCACCAACCCGATCAGCCGGGCATAAGCCAATGTGTCGGGGATTCCTCTGTCAAAGAATAATATGCCATCGTTCCCGGCATTAGCCAGATACGATTCAATGGAACGTTCCAGCATACTCTTTGTGTACAATCCTGTATTTTTCCACGGAAGGGCTTCTCCGCCTTGCTGCATCTGCTCTTTTATTATTTCGCGTGCAACTTCTTCTACAGCTTTAAATCCCGACCTTTTAAGTTCTTCTATTAGTGATGTTTTACCCGTGCCTGGTCCACCAGTAATAACATACAAACCTGTTTGCTTCTGCATGATTTGTTTATTTTAGACCCGAATTGCAGTGACAAATATAAGAGATTATTTCGTTACTGCTATAAAATCTCTCTTAAATTTAACAATTCACTTTTGTTTTCTCCTGTCAATCTTGTTACCTTTGCCCACGAAAAGGGGGTGCCATACTGTAAACGGGCTGAGATTATACCCTGTGAACCTGATGCGGGTAATGCCGCCGTAGGAAAGACAGACAAAGGCTTTTCCCTCCTTTTGCGTGTAAAAATGAAAACAGATACAACGTATCGCTATCCGACAGCACTTACAATCGCCGGTTCAGACAGCGGCGGCGGAGCCGGTATACAAGCAGATATTAAAACATTTTCTGCATTAGGAGTTTATGGCGCTTCTGTGATAACATCCGTTACAGCCCAGAATACACAGGGAGTCAGAGGCATTCAAGCTATTTCTCCCGAGATACTGAAAGGACAGTTGGATGCAGTCTTTGAAGATATTACAATTGACGCTGTCAAGATTGGCATGCTGCATAATAAAGCCGCTGCGGAGATTGTTGTAGATACGATAGATAAATTTTCTCCTTCCTATATAATTTTAGATCCGGTGATGATCTCTACCAGCGGTAATAAGTTATTGCACGATGATGCTATTCATATTATTGTACGCGAACTATTCAAACGAACGACATTGGTGACACCCAATATCGATGAAGCAGAATTTCTTTCGGGTATGAAGATCTCCTCTGAAAAAGAAATGGAGCAGGCTGCAAATAAACTACTTGCGTTGGGATGTCGTGCCGTCCTGATGAAAGGCGGTCATTTGAAAGGAGATAACATGACTGATATATTATATGTTACCAATTCAACCCCTCTCCGACTTTCGGCAGAAACAATAGCAACAACAAACGGGCACGGAACCGGTTGTACATTGTCTTCCGCCATTGCTGCTTATTTAGCATTAGGAAAAAATCTACAGGAAGCAGTGAAATTGGCCAAAGAGTATATTACAAAAGCTATTTTTGCCGGAAAAGATGTAACAACCGGTCATGGACACGGGCCTTTGAATCATTTCTTTGCTCCGATACCTTTGGCAAAAATAAAAACGAATGGGTTATGAAACTGATCGTTATTACAACACCTCACTTCTTTGAAGGTGAAAGCCGGATATTATCCTTTCTGTTTCAGGAAGGTATGGAAAGATTGCATCTACGTAAACCCCAAAGTAATATTGATGAATTACGACGGCTGCTGGAGACTATACCACCGGAATACTATCCACGTATTGTATTACACGATCATTTCGAACTGGTTCCGGAATATAAACTGGCTGGTATCCATCTGAACAGCCGGAATTATTCGATACCGAAAGGATTTAAAGGAAGCATCAGCCGCTCTTGTCACTCGCTGGAGGAAATCCATGAGAACCGGAAACTGGCTTATGTATTCCTCAGTCCTATTTTTCAAAGCATATCCAAAGAGGGTTATGGCAGTGGATTCCCGATGGAAGTACTGCAAAAAGCGGCCTCTGATGGTATTATCAATGAAAAAGTGATAGCTCTCGGAGGGATGGACCAAACGACTATCCCTTTGATAAAGCCACTTAACTTTGGCGGAGTAGCTGTTTTGGGAGCCTTATGGGGAAATGAACCTTCCGGAAACAAAATTGAATCAATTATAGAACGATATAAACAATTAGCTTTATGGCAATAGAATATAAAATAAACGAACCTGCAAACAGAGGCCGTTTCATTCCTCATACCAATGGGGAACGTTTGATGTTTATCACTCACCGGACATCCAAGTATACAGAAGCCGAGGAAGTTAAAATGGTTCTGGACGGAGGTTGTTCATGGGTTCAACTCCGGATGAAAGAGAATATGAATATTTTCACAGCCAGGGAGATCGGTCAGTTAATCAATATGCATACTACCCCATGTGTATATTGCATCAATGACAACATAAAAATAGCTTTACGGTGTGGTGCAACAGCTGTCCACCTGGGAAAAGAAGATATTCCGGTGTCTGAGGCCTGGAAGAAAACCGACGAGTTCCTTACGCCGGATGAAACTTTTTACATTGGTGCCACGGCTAATACTTTTGAGGATATAAAACGTGCCGTTGAACAAGGAGCCTCTTACATCGGATTAGGCCCGTTTCGTCATACGGAGACAAAAAAGAAATTAAGTCCGGTCCTGGGATTGGATGGATATCGAAGAATAATACAGCAATGCAAGGATGCTGGCTATAATATACCGATATTTGCAATCGGAGGTATTTGCCTGGAAGATGTCGGGGCATTGATGCAAACCGGCATAACTGGTATAGCTGTTTCCGGCGCAATAATCAATGCGGATGATCCTGTAGAAGAAACACGTCGCTTTATTAATGAAATAAATAAATACTAAAATATAAATCAATGGCAAACAAGAAGAATACGATGCGTATAACTTATCCGTCGTCGGAGAAAATATATGTACCGGGCGAGATCAATAAGATCAAGGTAGGAATGCGTAAAATCAAATTGCTGGATACTGTAACTGTTGAAGAGAACGGAGAAAAGATCTTCAAAAAGAACAATCCGGTAATTGTATACGATACCAGCGGTCCTTTTTCTGATCCGAAGATAAATATCGACATAACAGCCGGTATTCCCCGTATCCGTGAAGAATGGTGCAGTAAACGTAAAGATATCGAACAATTAAGCGAACTTACATCCGAGTATGGCCGTAGTCGCCTGGAAGACAAGACCCTGGATGAGATCCGTTTCCCCAAACATCATTTGCCTTATCGTGCTAAAGAAGGGAAGAACATTACCCAGATGTACTACGCTAAACGCCGCATCATAACTCCCGAAATGGAATATGTGGCTATCCGCGAGAACCAACAGATAGAAGCGCTAGGTTTAAAATCATATATAACACCCGACTTTGTCCGCAAGGAAATTGCAGCCGGACGTGCTATCATCCCGGCCAATGTCAACCACCCGGAAGCCGAACCGATGATTATCGGAAAGAAGTTCCTGGTAAAGATCAATACCAATATCGGTAACTCGGCTTTGTCGTCAGGTATCAGCGAAGAGATAGAGAAAGCAGTATGGAGTTGCAAATGGGGAGGCGATACATTGATGGACCTTTCTACCGGCGATAATATCCATGAAACCCGCGAATGGATTATCCGTAACTGTCCGGTTCCGATGGGCACCGTACCTATTTACCAGGCTTTGGAAAAAGTGAACGGTGATGTGGAAGCTTTAAACTGGGAAGTCTATCGTGACACTCTGATTGAACAGGCAGAACAAGGTGTCGACTATTTTACTATTCATGCCGGCCTGTTGAAGAAACATGTGGACCTGACTGCCACCCGCCTGTCAGGTATTGTTTCGCGCGGAGGTTCCATTATGGCCAAATGGATGCAACTGCATAATCAGGAAAACTTCCTGTATACCCATTTTGCTGAAATATGTGATATCCTGAGCCGTTACGATGTCGCAGTATCCATTGGCGACGGACTTCGTCCGGGTTCTATTTATGATGCAAACGATGCAGCCCAATTTGCTGAATTACATGCTATGGGAGATCTGACAAAAATTGCTTGGGAGAAATTCGTACAGGTTATCATTGAAGGTCCGGGACACGTTCCTATGAATAAGATCCACGAGAATATGAAAGAACAGCAATATGCCTGCCACGGGGCACCTTTCTACACGTTAGGCCCGCTTACTACAGACATTGCTCCCGGCTACGACCATATCACTTCTGCGATCGGTGCAGCACAGATAGCTTGGTATGGTACAGCTATGATCTGTTATGTTACACCAAAAGAGCATCTGGGATTACCTAATAAAGAAGATGTACGCAACGGAGTTGTCGCATATAAGATTGCTGCTCACGCTGCCGACTTGGCAAAAGGACATCCCGGTGCCCAGGTTCGCGATAACGCATTAAGTAAAGCCCGTTTCGATTTTCGCTGGAAAGACCAATTCAACTTGTCTCTCGATCCGGAACGTGCCTTGCAATATTATAAAGAAAGT
This sequence comes from Parabacteroides timonensis, assembly GCF_900128505.1. NCBI lineage: Bacteria > Pseudomonadati > Bacteroidota > Bacteroidia > Bacteroidales > Tannerellaceae > Parabacteroides > Parabacteroides timonensis. The sequence continues at coordinate 848,850 of NZ_LT669941.1, read as the reverse complement.
GCAGTTACCGATGGTGAATACTGTACGATGTGCGGTCCGAACTTCTGTGCCATGCGCTTGAGCAAAGATTTACACAAAGAATGTAAAGATTAATACTTAGCGGGCGGTCGTAAGGGCCGCCCCTACTAAACGCTCTGCAAGCGCATACCCTTCATTATATAAGGCTTCCAACCGATCCGGATTACTGTCCGTCCGTCCTACTTCTATCTTCTTTTCCGGACGGATCACAAATACCTTTCCTTCTGTTTCCAGTTGATCGATATAATCGAGTACCTCATTGTATCGTTTATATCTTAGTTTTAGTTGTTCGCGTATAGCAGGATATTGTTTATAAATGAAACCGGGAAGATAAAAGTCTTTATCTTTTTTGCGGTATCCTTTATTGCGGGTTAGGATAACAACATTTTTAGGGAAACCGTCATCAATAGCGCGTTGGATAGGTATAGCATCACAAACGCCACCGTCTACCATCGGAATACCATCCACATACGCAACCGGACACAATACCGGCAATGAGCAGGAAGCACAACAGATATCTACCAGACGGTCTTTATCTTGTTTCTCTTCAAAATACTCCGCTTTACCCGTTAAACAGTTGCTGGTAACCATCACAAAACGATCTTTCGACTTGAAGTAAGTATCGAAGTCGAGTGGATAATCCCGCTCCGGATATGTATAGAACAAATATTTCATATCAATATATCCCCGGCCACTCAGAAAGTGTCGAAGGCCAATATAATTATACTTTTTCAATAGATCGATATTACTATACTTTGAGCGTCCCCGTTGCCGGGAAGCATACGAAATACCGTTACTGGCTCCAGCCGATACGCCGATCGTATAGGGAAACCAGATATCGTGATCCATAAAATAGTCTAATACACCGACCGTGAAGATGGCACGCATCCCCCCGCCTTCCAATACAAGTCCTGTTTGATTATCTATTACCATAACTCTTTAAATTAATAAGCCATTGCCTGGTTCACACCGGACAATGGCCACAAAAATATAATAAATCAGCGATAAAAAATAGTCTCTTTATAGAATAACTTCGTTCACTAATGGACGATTAAGACGCAAATCTTCGATATTCTGTAAGGTCGTTTCCGCAATATTATGCATTGCCTCCTTGGTAAAGAAGGCCTGATGCGAAGTCACGATCACATTGTTGAAAGATAACAGGCGTGCCAGTACATCGTCATCAATAATTTTGTCGGATTTATCTTCATAGAAGTAATCACCTTCTTCTTCGTACACATCCAGTCCGGCTGCCGAGATCTTCTTTTCTTTGAGTCCCTCTATCAGTGCATTGGTATGAATCAACTGACCGCGCCCGGTATTTATAATCATCACGCCGTCTTTCATTTTATCGATCGACTGGTCATTGATAAGATAACGGGTTTCCTCCGTCAGCGGGCAATGCAATGAGATTATATCCGATTTATGGTATAATTCATCCAGTGTTGTATAAGTGATCCCTTCTTCTTCTGCGAATTTATGGTCAGGATATACGTCGTAAGCAAGAATGTGCATACCGAAGCCTTTTAATATCTTAATCAGTATCTTGGCGATTTTCCCCGTTCCGATGATGCCGATTGTTTTTCCGTGCATATCGAATCCCATCATCCCATTCAGTGAGAAATTACCGTCGCGGGTACGCCAGTAAGCACGATGTATTTTCCGGTTTAGCGAAAGCATTAATGCCACTGAATATTCAGCAACTGCATACGGTGAATAAGCCGGAACACGTACTACCGGAAGTTTTCCTTTGGCTGCTGTCAGGTCTATATTATTAAAACCGGCACAACGTAGAGCTAACAGCTTAACGCCATTTTCTGCCATTGCGTCGATAACAGCCGCATCAGCCGTATCGTTAACAAAGATACAGACCACATCGGCCCCTTTCGTCAGGACAACATTGTTAGGATTAAGATGTCCCTTAAAATATTTGATGTCGTAGTTAAAATGCTCATTTACTTTATCGAAAGAAGCTATATCGTAAGGCTTAGCTCCAAAAAATGCAATCTTGTATGACATACTCGTTTTATTTGTTTTTTATTAAAACAGAATAAAGAGGTAGAATGTTGAAGAAAAGCGTTGGTATATTTAATAAATACATCTACTTTTACTCCCGTTTTAAACAAGAAGAATATATGCATCAACCTGTTAGGAAAGTAATAGTAACAGGTGTCATTCTTTTAACGGCATTGGTTTTACTTTTGTTTTTCGTACGGAATATATTCGTACGGCAATACATTGGGCATAAACTGGAGAAGTTGGAAGAAGCACGCCGAATATCCATTCACTATGACGATATTAGTATGGTCGGCCTGAGTGGTATACAGATCGAAGGGCTATCTGTGATTCCGCAGGATGCAGACACTTTTCTGCAAAGCCATTCTTTCCGGGTGAAATTGGACTGTTCTTCTCTTCTTCTTTTTAAAATTTCTGTAAAGAGTATTGAAGCCGATGGGGTGAACATTTCCTTTATTAAAAAGGACACAACTTCTAATTTCGATTTTCTGTATCATACTGCTACATCCCAAGATGTAACAGTCCATACCGAAACAGAACAGAATTTTGCACGAAAGACAAGCCGGCTATTCGGTCTACTTTTTAAGTTACTTCCTGATAATGCAACTTTACGTAATCTAAGTGTTTCTTATCTAAATAAAGGGGATGAACTCCTGATCGAGGTACCTTCGTTGGTCATTGAAGATAGTCGTTTCACGACCGGAATACGTAGTACGGAAAATGGAGTACAAAGCGAATGGGTTTGTGAGGGTATACTGCAGGACAGGGAAAAGAAGATTGAAGCCCGGTTACATGCCAAAGAGAATACAAAGATCACTCTCCCTTTCCTGAACTACCGTTGGGGAGCACAAATACAGTTTGATACATTGGCGTTCAAATTGGAGGAAATATTGCAAAAGAATGATTTACACGCTGTCCGAGGGCAGGCACATATAAGTGGGTTGACGCTTCATCAACAACGTATCTCTCCCGATACGGTTCTACTCGACCGGGGAACATTCGATTGTCAGGTGAATATCGGTAAGAACTATTTGGAGCTGGATAGTGTCTCCCAGATAAACTTTAACCAATTGGATTTCCATCTCTATTTAAAAGCAGAGAAAAGTAATAACTGGCATATAACCGCTTCGGTAAATAAACAGGATTTTCCTGCGAATGACTTGTTTGCCTCCCTTCCGAAGGGACTGTTTAATAATCTGGAAGGACTGAGGGCTAACGGAACATTATCTTATCACTTTCTATTGGATGTCGACTTTGCCTCATTGGATAGCTTGCAACTGGAGTCATCGCTTACTGCCCGGAATTTCCAGATCACTCAATATGGGAATACCGATCTACGCAAGATGAACGAACCCTTCGAATATACAGTTTACGAGAATGATGAACCGGTACGCACATTCGAGGTAGGTGAAGGCAATCCCTCTTTCCGCCCTTTCCTTATGGTATCGCGTTATCTGCCACTGGCAATTATGCAAAGTGAAGATGCAGGCTTCTTTTACCATAATGGTTTTATCCCGAGTGCGATTCGCGAGTCCCTGATACTGGACCTGAAAGAGCGACGTTTTGCCCGAGGTGGAAGTACGTTAAGTATGCAGCTGGTGAAAAATGTTTTTTTGAGCCGTAACAAGACGATTGCCCGTAAGCTGGAAGAGATATTGATTGTCTGGCTCATAGAGAGCAACCATCTTACTTCTAAAGAACGGATGTTTGAAGTTTACCTGAATATAGTCGAATGGGGACCGCTTATTTACGGTGCGGCCGAGGCTTCGCATTTTTACTTTGCCAAAGAGCCATCGGCTCTGTCTTTAGGAGAATGTATCTTCCTTGCCAGTATCATACCCAAACCGAAACATGTCCGTTACTGCTTTGACGGCTTACAACTGAAACCTTATTATACGGAGTTTTATCAGGTGATACTTAGCCGTCTGGTTGATCGTGGATTAATAACACCCGAAGAGGCTGAAGGTGTACGGCCGGAAGATTTGAAAATAACAGGCCCTGCTAAATATTACTTAGCAGGACCCGATAATGATCAGACAAATTAATGACTGAAAGCCTTTATCATTTATTCGGTTTGTTGTTTATCATTCTCAGGCTTTCCTTCTTGCAGTTTACGTTCTTTTCGATCTTCCCACCAGACAAAAGATAAACCGATAATAATTACCCCTGTGATAATCATATATACATATATATTCATAATTATACCTCCTTCTTTTTATTTTCTGAATTACTAATTAAAGCAAATCCTACAAGTATTAAGAAAAATGAGAAAAATGCTCCTAAACTATATATTACCCATCTATTAATAGGTTCCTTTACAATACTACTCAAGATAATTCCTCCTATTACCAGTTTGGAGATGTCGAGGAAGAATTCTCCTACTCTTTCTTTTAATTTCATAGTTACATGGTTTTAATAAGTTAAATATGGCATCAAAGATAAAGATAGTTTGCCAATAAACAAATGAGAACGAACATTTATTATCCAAAGTCTATAACAACTTTTGTACCCTTGTTCACTTCGGAATGTATGTCCACCTGAGCCCCATAGGAATTCAAAATGCGTAGTGACAAACTAAGGCCGATACCATGTCCGGCAAACTCGCGGGTATTACTCGCACGATAAAATGGCTGATAGATACGTTTCATCTCTTCCGAAGGAATGCCAATGCCTGAATCTTCGATGGTCAGGACAGGACCTTTCAGACGCATTTCGACGGGCTTCTCACCTGAGTATTTACAGGCATTGTTCAAGATATTGCCGATAGCGATCTTTAATAGGTGGGGATTCGCTTCCAGGCAATAGGCAAAGGTATCGGTAGTAAAACGGATCCGGTTACCGACAAACTGCATCAGAAAATCAGCCAGCATAATATTTTCAGTGGCATTCTTTAATATCTCTTTATCACCGTGAGAAAGGAAAAGAAGATGTTTCATCAACTGGATGATACGTTTAGTTTCCGAAGCGATACGCTGTAAAGCAGCCTGGTATTCTGCCGGAGTCCGTTCTTTTAATAAGCTGATTTCACACTCTCCCTGTATAGCAGTAAGCGGATTATTCAACTCATGCGACGCATTGCTTATAAAAGCTTTCTCACTTTGGTAAGCGGCATCGATACGATCGACCATACGGGTTGCATACAATTTTCCGACAAAGTAAATAAGTATGGCACTGATAACGATCAGGGCTAGCAATAGCCAACCGATACGCTGCTGGATATCACCCCCATATTGATTGTTCGATATCACCAGGACAATAAAGTTTCCTTCGTTATCCGGATAATAAAGAGCGGCACCCATTTTCTCTTTTTCATGAAAGGTAATCACTTCGCCGGAATAAAGCCGGGCAACCTCTTTCTCGGTCATATATTGCGATAATGCCGTATGTGACTCGGCTATACTATCGGCATTCAATAGTATTTCAGTAGCCACCGGCAAGGTTTCTTCATACCGTTTTTGTATGCGAGCATAACTTTCTTCGTCCACTTCATCCTTCTCCCAATGCTTCTCTGCGGTGGCATAAGCTTTTTCAGTCAGGTAGGAATAATACAGGCGGCTGATATAGTTTGTAGCAATAAAATAGAAAACAATAGTAACAAAGGCAATAACGCCGACGGTTATTGCCGTATAAAAGAATGCGATCTTGTTTCCCGTTTTCATGCTTCCATCATATAGCCGACACCCACAACGGTACGGATCAGTTTATGGTCGAAATCCTTATCTATCTTAGTCCTGAGATAATTAACATAGACATCCACTACATTCGTATTGGTATCGAAATCTTTATCCCATACATGCTTCAACAGCGTCAGACGATTGAGGGCCGTTCCCTGGTTCAGGATAAAATATTCCAATAGACGGTATTCCTTTACGGTCAGGTCGATGATCTTCTCTCCCCGTGTCGCTCGATGGCCGGTCGGATCGAGACTCAAGTCGCCACACTGCAAAGAAGTGGTGGTTGTTTCAACTCCCGATCGACGTAAAAGAGCCTTTATGCGCGCCTCTAGTTCCTGAAAACTGAAAGGCTTGACAAGATAGTCGTCGGCCCCTGCATCGAGGCCGCTGACGATATCGTCGGTAGTTCCTAAAGCGGTCAGCATAACGACTGGCGATTGATAGCCATATAGTTGCCGGTATTGACGGCATAGCTGTAAACCGTTCATTTTAGGCATGATGATATCCAGGATCAGAAGCTGGAAGTTTTCCTTCTGCAATAACTCCCAGCCGGCTACACCGTCGTAAGCGACACTTACTTCGTGACCGAATTCCTGTAGTCCTCTTTCAATGAAAGAGGCGATATTCACTTCATCTTCTACTAATAATATTTTTGCCATCTGATATCTTGTTTACTTAGGAGCACAAATATACGTAAATTTACAACCTCCGTTGTATTAACTTTCCCTCTTTATCATATAACATCCGGCTATAAAAGGCTTCGACCATAAGCGGGAAGACAAAGAGGGTGAAGAAGGTTGCCCCTATCAACCCACCAATGATAACAATAGCTAACGGGCGTTGACTTTCGGAACCTATCCCATGACTAAGTGCCGCCGGCATCAAACCGATTGCCGCCATTGAAGCCGTCATCAGTACAGAACGGACACGGTCTTTCACACTCAATTTGACAGCATCCGGCAAGGGCGTTCGTGCTTTCAGGTTCCCTTTAATATCAGAAATCATGATAACCCCGTTCTGGATACAGATACCGAACAAGGCGATAAAACCGATCCCTGCCGAGATAGAGAAGTTAAAACGGGTAATCAACAGGGCAATGATCCCTCCTACCGCTGCATAAGGCACATTCAATAATACCAATCCGGCATCACGGGCATTACCGAACAACACGAACAGGATCACGAAGATAATAGCAATGCTGACAGGAACCACCTGCGCCAGTCGTTTAGTAGCACGTTGCTGGTTTTCAAAGTCTCCCGTCCATTTCAATGTGTAGCCGTCGGACAGTTTCACTTGTTTGTTCACCTTCTGCTGGGCTTCGGCTACGGCTGTCCCCATATCACGTCCGCGCACGGAGAATTTCACGGCACAGAAACGGGCATGGTTATCCCGATAAATGATCAGCGGACCGGTTATCGTGTGGATATCGGCAAGTTCTTTGATAGGAACCATCGTTCCGTCGCGGGCAGGGACGAGTATCTTTCCGATCTCATCTTCACTCCGGCGGAAGGAAGATTCATAACGAACCATAATATTGAACTTCCGTTCATCTTCATAAAGTAAAGAGGCACTTTTACCACCTATCGCCATCTCGATGATAGATTGTACATCTTCCTTGGCAACTCCATAACGTGCCAGACGCGATTCGTCGAGCTCGATGCGCAGTTCCGGTTGTCCGATATTACGGATCACACCGAGGTCTTCTATACCCTCGACGGTTTGAAGTATTTTGTAGACTTCCACGGCTTTCTTTTCCGATTCGTAAAGGTCTTTACCGAACACCTTTACGGCAATAGAACCCTTTACACCACTTGCCGCTTCTTCCACATTGTCGGTAATCGGCTGGGAGAAATTAAAGTCGACGCCCGGATAGATATCCAGGTTTCCTTCCATCTTTTCAATCAACTGAGCCTTGGTCAGCTTACTTTCCCATTCTTTTTCAGGATAGATATCCACATGAAATTCGATGTTGTAGAAGCCGGTAGCATCCGTACCGTCGTTAGGCCGTCCCGTCTGCGAAAGAACCTGACGAACTTCCGGGTAGGAAGCCAGGCTGCGGCGCATCTGATTGGCCAGCTTAACGGATTCGTCGAGTGAGATACTTTGTGGTAAGGTTGCACGGATATAGATAGAACCCTCATTTATTTGGGGAAGAAACTCTGTACCCAGTAACGTAAAGCTCCATAAACCGACAGCGGCAACCAGGGAGGCAATACCGATCGTCGTTTTCTTATGGGCATGGCAACGGTCAAATATAGAAACGGATACCCGGTTTACCCACGACAGGAACGGGTTATGTTTTTCACGTACATTCTTCTTCAATAACATCGACGAGAGTACCGGAACCAGTGTCAAGGTAAAGATCAACGCTCCCAACAAAGCAAAGCCTAACGTATAAGCCAACGGGCTGAACATCTTTCCTTCCACCTTCTGGAAAGCAAAAATAGGAACCAGTGCTGTAATAATGATCAGTTTGGAAAAGAATACCGCCTTCGCACGGTCTTTTGCCGTATGGCGGATCAGTCCCATCTTACTCATCACATTGAAAGCCGGCATACCTACTTCGCGTGCTTTCTTGTCGAGTGCGACGAAAAGTCCTTCCACCATGACGACTGCCCCATCGATAATGATACCGAAGTCGATAGCTCCCATCGAAAGCAGGTTTGCACTCATTCCCATCGCCCGAAGACAGATAAAGGCAAAGAGTAGCGCCAACGGGATAATAATGGATACGATCACTGTTGTACGCCAGTCTGCCATAAAAATCAACACAATGAAAGTGACAAGCAAAATGCCTTCGATCAGGTTGTGTGTTACTGTGCGTACAGCCAGATCTACCAGGTCCTCACGATCATAAAAAGCAACGATCTTTACATCTTCGGGAAGAGCATTCTCCTGGATATCCGTAATCTTTTCTTTCAGGGCGGCAATAACCTCTCCGGGATTTTCTCCTTTCCGCATAACAACAATTCCCTGAACGACGTCGTCTTCCTCCATACGCCCCACCTGTCCCAGACGCGGCAGGCTCGATTCGCTTACGGTAGCCAGATGTTTTACCAGGATAGGCGTACCGTTGATATTCTTGACAACGATATTCTCTATTTCTTTCGTATCGTTGATCAGGCCGATACCTCGTACCACATAGGCCTGTGAACTTTTGGTAATCACGTCGCCGCCTACATTAATATTACTCTTGGCTATGGCATCATAGAGTTCGAGGGTAGTTACATTATAATTGATCAGCTGGTTCGGATTGACACTCACTTCGAATGTCTTTACTTCACCCCCGAAGCTCACAATATCGGCTACTCCCGGAACGGCACGCAATTTACGTTCGATCACCCAGTCCTGAAAGGTCTTCAATTCGCGGACAGAACGCTTATCGCTTCGCAGGGTATAACGGAATATCTCGCCCGTAGGTCCGTACTGAGGTTGAACCTCAGGTGTAACACCTTCGGGTAAATCGGCGTCATTCAATAAGTTATACACTTGCTGGCGAGCATAAAAGTCGTCGGCATCATCATCAAACATCACGTTGATTACTGAAAGTCCGAACAGGGTGGTACTACGGATGTCCGTCTTTTTCTGTACCGGGTTCATAGCGATTTCGATAGGGATCGTGATAAACTTCTCTATCTCTTCCGCACTACGTCCCGGCCATTGGGTTATGATCGTTACCTTCGTGTTGGTAACATCGGGGAAGGCGTCAACGGGGGTATGAACAAAGCTGACGGCGCCGGCGATAATGGCAATGACGGTGCAGAAGAAGATAAAGAATTTATTCTTTAATGAGAAGGCTATTATATTGTCTATGAATTTATGCATCGTTCCGTTACTTTAAAGCGTTATAAACCAAAAGAGCATTCTTGTCGATAATACGATCGCCTTCCTTCAGGCCTGACTGCAGGTAGCAGTTTTTCTCTGTTTGCTTGAATACGGTTACTTCACAGGCATGCAGTTCATTATTTTCGTCAACGCACACCACATAATGCCGTCCGTTCTCAAAGATAACGGCACGGGCATCTACGCAAGGCATTATTTCGCCTTCCTGGTTACTTTGCACATAAACGTTGGTAAACATAGCCGGTTTAAGCATATAATCGTCGTTTTTCAGTTTGACGCGTATACTCATGGTCTTACTTTCATCATTCAGGATATTATATACCTTATCTATCGTTCCTGTGAACTCCTTATCCCTATATGCCAGTGTAGTGATACGTACTGGAGCACCTTCGCGAACCTTGCTGATGTCACTTTCGTACACATCAGCCATCACCCATACATTGTCGAGGCCGGAGATCGTGAAGAGTTCCTCGGTTTGGTCGGAACGTATCTGCATGTTCCGGCTTACATTCTTGTCGATGACAAAGCCGGAAACAGGAGCTTTTATCTCATAAACGGAATTACCGGTGATATGATAGATGGAATACACCTCCCCGATCCGTTTCTGTTCGGCCAGTGCATTACTTACCTCCTGCTCTGCCTGAAGCATATCGCGCTCAGAAGCCATTCCGCTTTTCAACATGTCCCGTGTAGCGTCGAGGTTACGGTTTGCCAGGATCAGTTGCTGTTCTGCCTCCTTTCGTTGCTTTTCATAATCAGCCACCTCAGAACTGCGGATCACAGCAAGTATATCGCCTTTCTTTACATAATCGCCCACTTCTACGTTTACCTCCGACACATTCCCTCCGAAAATGGGATACACATTCGCCACCTGTTCGGGGTTGAAGCTGACACGGCCATTCAGGATCAGTTCGTTGTTGAGAGGGATTTCGTGTACCGTTTCTACCGATACGACTTTCAGCAGGCTGTCAGTCAATATGAGAGGGGCCGTGCCATCTTCTTGTCCGGTGGTTTTACTGCCGCATGCTACGAGCAGTGGAAGTAAGAGTGTTACTACTATACAATGCTTATTTTTCATATATTTACTTCTTGTTATTCATTAATAATTAAATACATCGCTGCTTGTCACGGTGTTGATCTCTTCCATGGCGAGGAATACGTCTTTCTGTGTCTGGTATAATTGCAGGCAAGTTTCTTTATATGCCTGATAGTAATCGATAAATTCAAGCAGGCTGATATTACGTTTACGATAATTACTGTTTACTCCGTCGATGATCGTTTCGAAATCGCGTTCCAGTTCGTAATTCGATGTATTATACAGCTTCACAGCCTTTTCCAGACGGGCATAGCTGGTGAAGAGTTCCTTCTCCGCCTGCTTCCGTGCAAGTTCCTCCCTATTGGTATTTTGCAGGACGGAAAGACGGGCCGATTTGATATTTCCCTGGTTACGGTTGAATATCGGAACCGATACACTCAGGCCGATCGCAAAGTAATTATCGCAGAAATTACCAGCCCGGTCGTAAGAACCTTTCAGGCTGACTTCGGGAAAGGCAAGCGATTTTTGAAGACTAACATTGGCACGTGACACTTGTATATTAGTATGTGCCATCTTTATATCAGGACGTTCAGCCAGACGATTGTTCAGTTCAATAAAAGGGATGGAGGCAATGTCGACCTGGTTCAATACGGATTCATCGAAAACAGGTTCGAAAGACTCGGAGGCATTCAGTCCCAACAATAGTTTCATATCGCCTTGTAGGGAGATCAATTGATTGGATGCTTCGTTCCTCTCCTGCTGCAGGGATAACAGTAGAGCCTGTATCCTCGACTTTTCCAGTAACGAGATATTTCCTTTCGCATTCTGTTCTTTCATTACTTCCAATAATTGTTGCAGGTAAACAATCTCTTTATCGTAGACGGAAAGCGACTTCCCGGTGTAGTATAATTCGATGAATTTGCTGTTGAGCTCGCTGCGTAGAGTTCGTAGAACTTCTTCAAACTGATAGACAGCCATTTCCTTGTTCAGCTTCTCCATACGGATACGTTTGTTGCGTTGCCCGGCAATATAGATAAGTTGTTCAACCTCGACAACAGCCTCTCCCTCCCGTCCTACATCGAAATATTTACCGTTCAGACGGTTGTAAACATTCTGTTCAAGTGAGATAACAGGGTTCTCAAAGAGACGTGCCTGAATGACTTCGGCTTCGGCCCTGTCGATATTGTAACGTTCGGCAATCAGTTCCAGGTTGCAGGTGGTGAAACGTTGTCCGGCTTCCTGCAAATTAAGTTTTATCGTCTGGTCTTCAGCTTGCATATTAAAGGTAAACACCTGTAAAATAAATAATAGGAGAATGACTCGTTTGTTCATTTGCTTCTTTTTTTGGAAGCAAAGGTATAAGGAGGGGGTGTTTTGGCCTTGTGTATCCGATTAGAATATTCTTAAGTGAAATTAGATTTTGATTAGAAGGTTGTCATCGACCTATTTTCATACGGTAAGGAGGGGTTGGCTGTAAATGGTCGGTATCGAGATAAGGAGGACATTTGGGATAGATAAGATCTAAATAACGCAGATCGATCGCACAAGGAACCTCTTCCAGGCGGACACGGGCAATTCCTTTTTTCTTAAATCCCAGCAATTGGGCGGCACTGGCAGACACATCGATAATTCTTCCTTTACGATGCGGACCACGATCGGTGACACATACGATAACGCTTTTCATATTATCGAGGTTGGTGATGCGAAGGAAAGTACCGAAAGGATATGTGCGGTGGGCTGCTACCAGTTCATCTTTGTCATGAACACGACCACTGGACGATTTTCGACCGTGAAAACGTTCGTGATAATAAGAAGCAAGCCCTTCCTCTTGCCCCCACGCACCCCCTACGCTTTGTAAAGCGATGAAAAGGAGTATTATATGGGACAGGCGGAAGGGCATGTGCAAATATAATAACTAATTTGTATTTATTGGAGAAGTTTTCCGTCATATTCGCCGGTCAGCGTATTCAGGAAGGCTACGATCTTAGCTGTTTCCGTATCTGAAATATGGCGTCCGATCTGGAATTCATGCATTACCTGGATAGCATCCTCAATTGTAGTGATCGAACCATCGTGCATATACGGTGCCGTAAGCATTACGTTACGTAATGTCGGTGTTTTAAATTTATGACGATCGGATTCATTCTTCGTTACAGACCAGCGTCCGTTGTCACCATCTGTCAACCCGGTACCACGGTAATCGAAATAGTTATCTTTGATACCCATATATTCGTATGACTGTCCGCCGAGGTTCATACCTACGTGGCAAGTTGCACATTTGTTGTCTTTAAATAACTGGTAACCTTCCAGTTCTTCAGCAGTGAGCGCATTCTTATCACCTCTCAGGTAATTGTCGAAACGGCTCGGGGTAAGCAATGTCTTTTCAAATTCAGCAATAGCTTCCGTTACGGTCGATTCGGTAAAACCTTCCGGGAATACTTCCAGGAAACGTTTGCTGAGTTCCTTATCATCAGCCAGTTTGGCACAAATTTCATCGAATGAAGCACTTCCCATCTCTACCGGGTTCAATGGAGGTCCGGCAGCCTGTTCTTTCAGGTCGGCAGCACGTCCGTCCCAGAACTGAACGAAGTTAAGTGCAGCATTGTACACCGTCGGAGCATTCACTCCACCGAACTGTCCGTGGATACCTTCTGAATATTGTTTGCGATCGACACCTCCTGTATTCAGTCCGTGACAGGTTGCACAAGAGATCGTGTTATCACCCGACAGGCGAGTATCGTGATATAAATCAAATCCTAAAGCAACTTTTGCCGGATCGGTTGCGATGGAAGCCATCAACGGTTGAACCGGTTCGTTAGCAAACTCTTCGGCAACAGTAGGCGATACATAGTTGTTTTTACGAGCTTCTTTCGCCCAAGCGATAATAACCGCCTTTTCGTCATCGTTCAGATTAGTACCCCAGTGCATGGTGTAATATTTAACAGGAGGCATTGAACCGCTGAGTGCAGTGTTCTCTACTTTTGCCAAATCCACTTCGGACACAGCTTGTCCGTTGTCAAGGGCCGTAATCATGGCGGTCAGGTCCAGATAGTGTGTTCCTTCTTTCATATCAGCCTGTACGACCGGGCCGATAATCGGAAGTTTACCATAGAATGGAATGTTTGCCGTGGCAGAGTGACATTCCAGACACCCGTTATTACGGATAATAGAGGCTACCTGCTTTGCCTTGTCGCCTTCAAGTTTCTTATACTCATTGGATGAGCATGAAGGCATCGTTAAAGCTAATGTAAGTAGTCCGACAGGAAGTACTGCCATTTTACTAAGACTAGTGTTGCGCATAATTATTGGTTGTTTAAGATTTGTTTAGTGCAAAAGTAGATATATTTATTAATATATGTTCAGCAAGCCGATAGGTTTTATTTATCGGGTGATAAGCATAGTCTATGAGGAAATGAGTAATAAGGAACTAATGTGCCAATTTAGAAAAATGTGAGCTTCAAGTAGGAGCAATATTTGAGTCTTTTTTATGAGGCTCCGCCTCATGCCGTAGGCTCTCTTTTGCCGTCGGTTTTTAACCGACGGATAGATTAAATGCTCCGGCTAAGCCGGATTCCTCTGTGGGTTTTAACCCCTTTGATATATAATGCTAATCCCTGTCTTAAAGGGGCTGAAGCCCATAAAAGACAGGAGGCAAAGCCTCTTCTTTTGTGTCCGTCGGTTAAAAACCGACGGCAAAATAGAGCCTGTGGCACAAGGCGTTGCCTTGTAATGAAAGATAGCTCATTTCTGATAATAATAGAAACCCTCATATTTGACAATAACTAAAACAATTGATAACCCAAAAGAGATTTCAGAAATATCATTCTACATATTAGCACTCTCTTCGTACTCCTTGATCTTCATTTCACAAATCCGTATCGTAATATTTCTGAGCAATTCTACTTTCAGGACAAGCGCATCAATATCCTCTTTAGTAACAACAAAGTACGGATTATACCGGGCTTCTACATAAGCCGCCTTAAGTAATGTAAAAAGTCGTTTCTCCTCAAGAGTATGCTGAGGAAAAACTGTTACTAAATCCTCTGAATACCTTTTAGTGGAAGAGGATAGTTTAGATAGGTTATGTTGTTTATTATTTCGTAATGTAAAAGTTAAACGGATAGCATAGTAGTAATTCTCACAAGCTTGGTGAAGATAAAAAGAAGCTCTTTTATAGTTTTCTCTATTATACGCATTGATAGTATCTACTAAAAACTCATTTGCTTCATTTAATTTCTCCTTAAAATACTCCTGAGCCTGCTCTTTTATCTCCGCAAAGTTAAGTTTACGACGACGAGCCAGCTTATATTTCCCGCTGTCATACAAGACTACTCCTTCCTGCTTAATTTGAGTATAGAAATATCGTCCCTCTTCCAAGTATTTATTAAGCATATTGATATCATCGTTGATAAACTCAACAGGCGTGTCACGGTCAAAATCCTTTCCGGCGAAAAAGACATCTTCTACGTTATCCAGAACAGTATCCGCCTTCTTACTGTTGATACCACTCGTTACCACATAAATATCATAATCAGATATTTTAACGGTAGGAATACCGCCATCTTCAATCCGAACACTCCGGCGCACATAATTCCCTCTTGCATAACTACCATACAGAATAATAAATTCCGTCTGAGGTAACCTTTTCAGTATCTCTTTAACCAAAAAGTTCAGATCCTCCTGTTTATCTCTAGGTAAGTAAGCTATCGAGTCTTTCATGATGTCTTCATTATGTAACGTTGAATGAACAAAAGTACAAAAAGATTGTTTTACATTTAGTAATATTCGAACCAATCCTTAAATCTATAAAACCAAACTTTATACTATCCTGTTTTTTATATAGCTTTGCACAACTATGTATAACAATTAAAGCAAAAAGAAAATGTTTAAGAACAAAGCTTTGTGGATTACGCTCGCCATTATCGTGGTACTTTTATTTGCCGGTTACTCCTGGGTGAAAGGCTCATACAACACAATGGTAACGCAAGATGAAGGAGTAAAAACAGCTTGGAGCCAGGTCGAGAACCAGTATCAACGCCGTATGGACTTGATCCCCAACCTGGTAAATACCGTAAAAGGATACGCAACACACGAAAAAGAAACATTGGAAGGGGTAGTAAGTGCCCGCGCTGAAGCAACCAAGACGACGATCGATCCTTCTAACCTGAATGAAGAGTCGATGAAGAAATTCCAGGCTGCGCAGGGTGAATTGAGCAGTGCCCTCTCCCGCCTGATGGTCGTAATGGAACGTTATCCGGACCTGAAAGCCAATCAGAACTTCTTGGAACTGCAGGCACAGTTGGAAGGAACGGAAAACCGTATCTCTGTGGAACGTAAACGTTTCAACGAAACGGCACAATCTTATAATACCTACATCCGTACTTTCCCTACCAATATCCTGGCCGGCATGTTCGGTTTCCAGCCTAAAGCCTATTTCAGTGCGGAAAGTGGTGCGGAGAAAGCTCCAAAGGTTGAATTCTAATCCAATAAGTCCGGATAAAGAATGAATAATCTGAATAGAATACCGGTGAGCCGGCACCTACTGGCTGTCCTGCTTACCGGCATATTGCTGATTTCCCTTTTCCCTTTGCATCTTTTGGCTGCTCAGGATTATACTGTCGAGACGATACCCAATGTACGCCTCTCCGACCGATATAACCATGTGAGTAACCCGGATGGAATTATCCAACCGCAGGACGTGGATCGTATCAATCGCCTTTTGCAGATTGTCGAAGACAGCCTGGGAATAGAAGTCGCCGTCGTTGCCGTTGAAAGCATTGGCGATAACGATGCCCGCATGTTCGCAACCGACCTGTTCCAACATTGGGGATTAGGAAAGAAGGGAAAAGATAACGGTTTATTGATCCAGCTTGTCACCGAGCCTACCCAGCGTTCTGTCGTTTTTGAGACAGGCTACGGTCTGGAAGGGGTACTTCCCGACGCTATTACCTACCGCCTGCAACAAAAATATATGATCCCCGACCTGAAAGCCGGAGACTATAGTACAGGTATGCTGAAAGGCGTTGCCGCCGTAAAGGAATATCTGATGGCGAGCGACTATGAGCGTGCTGCCATGACAGGTGGCGGTCATAACCGGCAGGCAGAGGATGACGGCCTTTTTATGTGGCTGTTCATCTTTATGATTGTCGTATTCCCTGCCGGAATCTTTATCCTTGTCTCTTATCTGAAATACCGTCCGCGTATCTGCCCCCGTTGCGGACAAAAGACATTGGTATATGTAGGTCAGCAGGTTATACAGAGAGCGACTTACAGCGCAGAAGGATTGGCAGAAGAGACTTACCGATGTAAAAATTGCGGCTATACCGAAAAGAAAAACCGTAATATCAGTCGGCTGAGACGCAGTACAGGCCCTGTCATCATTGGTGGTGGCGGACGAGGCGGCGGTTTCGGTGGAGGCTTTGGCGGTGGTGGAGGTTCCTGGGGCGGAGGACGCTCAGGAGGTGGCGGTTCTATTAGCCGTTTCTAACCATAAGGTAGGCACTAACTAAAATAAAAGTCGGTAGGTACTAAGATAAAGGTTATTACCTTTTATTACCAGGGTGTACACCCTACCCGATCATCCTGTACACCATAATAAAATACCCTGTACACCCTAGGGAACCAAGGTGTACAGGGTATTTTTAGTTTGTTACGACCTTTGTACTAGTTGCTGCCGTCTTTGATCTTAGTTAGTCGTATGCTACGGATTAACCGGGAGCTTCCTACTCCATCAAGATATGCAACTTCTTCCTACACAAAAGTTTTATGATTTTATCTGTCATCTGTCATAATCCTTTATATCATACTGATAACTAATCTATTATACGATGACAGACTGCTGTTTTATTTGCAATTGTATCTGCCATCTGTCATCTATGAAGGCAGATATGAACCCAATTTTCAATTTGCCTTCATATCGCTATTCGTTGATAATTAAGTCATTATAAGCAAAATGAAGGCATGAATGCATTTTTCGGAAAAACTTTTATTCTTCGCGAATGTAATACTCCGACAAGATATCCCTTACCTTTTCAGGGGTAATTCTTCCGTATACCTTACCTCCTATCGTTACAACGGGGGCCAGTCCACAGGCACCCACACAACGGAGGCAATCTAAGGAGAACAGTCCGTCGGAAGTAGTCTCCCCTATTTTTATCTCCAGTTGACGTTGGAATTCATCCAGTACTTTCTCTGCTCCACGCACATAACAGGCTGTTCCCAGGCAGACGGAGATCGGGTATTTCCCTTTCGGAGTCATGGTAAAGAACGAATAGAAAGTAACCACGCCATACACACGTGACACCGGGATATGCAGTTCGGCAGCAACCATCTCTTGTACTTCACGGGGAAGGTAACCGAATATTTCCTGTGCGGCATGCAGTATATTGATTAGTTCACCGGGATCGTTGTCGTGATCTTTGCATACGGCATGCAGTTCTTTTACTTTTGACTGGGGCAAATGTATCTTTTCCATGGCTTATTCGTCTTTATCGGTTTCCAAAAACATATTGACTACTTCTTTACGGTCGAAGTAGTGAGTATGCAATAACTGATGAGCCCTTGGTCCGCAAGGTTCACCCAGGTATTCTTTATATAACTGCTGAATATAAGGGTTTTCATGGCTCTTACGAAGCGGCTTGCTTTCGTCTTCACTATAAAGGGCAGCTGCCCGTTTGCGAAGAACTTCTATGCGTCCCTGATGGAACGGTTGTCCGCCTCCTCCAATACAGCCGCCAGGGCAGGCCATTACTTCAATGACGTGATAAGGAGATTTGCCACTCTTCACCTCTTCTACCAGTTTGCGGGCATTACCCAGGCCATGAGCGATACCGATCTTCACAGGTGTACCGTCGAAGTTGATCGTTCCACTGCGGATACCCTCCAAACCGCGTAATTCCTTAAATTCAATTTTCTCTAGAGGCTTCTTTGTATATAGTTCGTAAGCTGTACGGCAGGCTGCTTCTATTACGCCTCCGGTTGTTCCGAAGATAACTCCCGCACCGGTCGACTCGCCGAGAGGATGGTCGAAATCGCTGTCGGGAAGCTCGTTGAAGTTGATATTCGCATAACGGATCAGACGGGCCAGTTCGCGGGTATAGATGGAGATATCGACATCCGGATTTCCTTCGCTGGCAAACTCGGGACGGCTGGCTTCGTATTTCTTAGCCAGGCAAGGCATGATGGATACCACCACGATCTTCTTTCGGTCTACCCCCAGCTTTTCAGCGAAATAGCTTTTAGCTATGGCCCCGAACATCTGTTGCGGACTCTTTGCTGTGGAAAGGTTACCTAGTAATTCAGGGAAATGCTGCTCAACAAAACTTACCCAGCCGGGACAACAGCTGGTCATCATCGGTATCTTTACTTCCTCGTCACCCGACAGGTATTTGCCCAGACGTTGCAATAGCTCCGTACCTTCTTCCATAATGGTCAGGTCGGCTGCAAAATCCGTATCGAACACATAATCGAAACCTAACTGGCGGAGGGCCGATACCATCTTTCCGGTGACCAGCGTTCCCGGTTCGCAACCGAAGTCACGTCCCAAGGCGGTGCGGACGGCAGGAGCGGTTTGTGCAATCACGATCTTGGTCGGATCGGCCAAGGCATCGAGTACGGGCTGCTGCGTATTACGTCCGCTCAGGGCATTTACCGGACAAACGGATACACATTGTCCGCAATAAGAACAGGTACTTCCGGCTATATCGCGTTCAAAGGCAGTCGACACGGCAGCATTGAAACCACGGTTGACGGCTGTCAGTGCACCGACGGTCTGTATACTGTTGCACATGGTCTCGCACCGGCGACACATGATGCATTTATTCATGTTGCGTACGATTGACGGCGAACGGTCGATCTCGAAGGTGGATTGTTCGCCCTGGTATCTTATCTCTCGAATACCTAGGTCGTGAGCTATTGTCTGAAGTTCGCAGTAACCGTTACTGCTACAAGTAAGACATCCGGCCGGATGATTCGACAGGATCAGTTCCATCACGGTCTTACGGGCATTCATTACTCGCGGCGTATGGGTTCTGACAACCATTCCTTCCGTACATTCTGTTTTACAGGACGGTGCCAGGTTACGGCGGCCTTCTATCTCCACTACGCAGATACGGCAGGCTCCGGGATTATTCTCATAATTCAAATCTTCAAGTTTCATGTGGCAAAGTGTCGGGATACGGATACCCATACTCCTTGCTGCGTCAAGAACGGTGGTGCCTTTGGGGACTTCCACTTCTCTGTTATCTATCGTTAGTTTTATATTTTCCATATCTTTAATCTGTCAATTGTCAACGGCCTTTTAGTGTACGTAAATAGCATCGAACTTACATTTCTCTATACATGATCCGCAACGGATACATATTTCCGAGTCGATCGTGTGAGGAACTTTCCGGCTGCCGGTAATAGCATGTACCGGACAGATACGGGCACACATGGTACATCCCTTACATTTCTCAGGATTGATAAAGTACTGAGTAAGTTCGCGGCACTGGTGAGACGGACAACGCTGTTCGTCGACATGCGCCAGATATTCCTCATAGAAGTTGTCCATAGTAGAAAGAACTGGGTTGGGCGAGGTTTGTCCCAGTCCACAAAGAGCGGTATCCTTGATCACCATCGCGAGATTACGCAGTTTATCGAGATCTTCAATAGTAGCCCTTCCCGTCGTGATCTTCTGCAGCATTTCATGCAGACGTTTATTCCCTATACGACAGGGAGCGCATTTACCGCACGACTCTTCTACCGTGAAGTCGAGATAGAACTTGGCCATAGCGACCATGCAATCGTCTTCGTCCATAACGATCATACCGCCCGATCCCATCATTGAACCTGCAGCTATCAGGTTGTCGTAGTCGATAGGCAGGTCAAGATGCTTCTCGGTCAGACAGCCACCCGACGGTCCGCCGGTTTGTACAGCTTTGAATTTCTTTCCGTCTTTAATACCCCCGCCGATGCCGAATATGACTTCGCGAAGGGTTGTACCCATCGGTACCTCTATCAGGCCGACATTGTTGACTTTACCGGCCAGGGCAAATACTTTAGTTCCTTTGCTTTTCTCCGTTCCGATACTACTGAACCATTTGGCTCCTTTCAGAAGGATAACCGGGATATTGGCATAGGTCTCTACATTATTAACATTGGTCGGACAGCCTTTATACCCGCATTCACTGGGGAACGGCGGCTTCACGGTTGCTTCACCACGAAGACCTTCCATACTGTGGATCAGCGCAGTCTCTTCCCCGCAGACAAATGCTCCGGCTCCGTAACGTATCTGAATATCGAAAGAGAAATCCGTTCCGAAGATGTTTTCTCCCAGGAGGCCGTATTCTTTGGCTTGCCGGATCGCTATTCTCAGCCGTTCGACGGCCAGCGGGTACTCGGCACGGATATAAACCAGTCCTTTATTGGCTCCGGTACAGTATCCGTTGATAGCCATTGCTTCAACAATGGAGTGCGGATCGCCTTCCAGGATGGAACGATCCATGAATGCACCGGGGTCTCCTTCGTCGGCATTACAGACTACATATTTCTGAGGAGCCTGTACCTTACGGGTGATCTGCCATTTGAGTCCGGTCGGGAAACCACCGCCGCCCCTGCCACGCAGTCCGCTATCGATGATCTCTTTGATCACTTCATCGGGTGTCATTTCCGTCAGGGCTTTACCCAGAGCAATATAACCGTCACGGGCAATGTATTCGTCGATGTTCTCAGGATTGATAAAACCACAGTTACGCAAGGCGATACGCAATTGTTTTTTATAGAAGTTGATATGTTTGGAATCGAATATCAGTTCTTTTGTTTCCGGATTTACGTAGAGCAGACGTTCTACTTTTCGCCCTTTTATCAGATGCTCGTTCACGATATCTTCCGCATCTTCCGGTTTGACTTCTACATAGAAGGTGTTATCCGGTATCAATTTTACGACAGGACCTTTCTCACAGAAGCCGAAACAACCGGTCCGGATCACCTGTACGCTCTCCTGTAAACCGTTTTGCCTGACTGCTTCCTTTAAGTTTTCTAGTATAAGTTCGCTTTGAGATGCACGGCAGCCTGTTCCTCCGCACACCAGAATATAGTTGCTAAATTGTGCCATTATGTAAGTATTTGGATAGGTTTGTTATTCGGGACCGACCGAGTTATAATTGACAGGTATAATATCATCCACCAAAATACCTTGTTTGATATAATTAGTAACGATCTCTTCAACTTTTGTCCTGTTGACACGCCCGAATACGATCGGTTCTTTACCGGGAACAGTAATTTCAACTGTGGGTTCTGCATAGCAATATCCCATACAGCCGGTTTGGGTAACCAGTGCATCCACACGTTCACGATCGAGTACTTCAATAAAGTAACTCATCACTTCTTTGGCACCCGCCGCTATTCCACAGGTGGCCATCGCGACCTTGATCTGAACCATTTGTTCGGGATTATTACTTTTCTCGCGTAAATCGAGGGAGGTGCGTAAGGACTCGCGCATCTTCCGAAGGTCATCTAACGTTTTTACTTTGCTCATCACGTATGCATTTAAGGTATTAAACCCTGTCAGGGTGTAACGCAAACATACGTATTTCTCTTTAATTTACAGTAGTGTTTTGACCTAAAAAAAGAAAAAGGTTTATTTATCTTCAACGGCTCGAGACTGCAATACCTTAGAGTTGGGTGGTACGCTATGGGTCAACCAGATATTACCTCCTATCACAGATCCTTCTCCAATCGTGATACGACCAAGTATCGAAGCGTTGGAATAAACAGTTACATAATCTTCAAGAATAGGATGTCGGGGAATATCGACAGGTAATCCTTCTTCGTCCAACGTAAAGTTTTTCGCCCCCAAAGTGACTCCCTGATATAAACGCACATGATTTCCTATAATGGCAGTCTGGCCGACAACGATACCGGTTCCATGGTCTATACTGAAGTACTCACCGATCTGTGCCCCCGGATGAATATCGATCCCGGTATCCGAATGTGCCATTTCTGTAATGATACGTGGCAGAACAGGTACTCCGAGTTTCAATAATTCGTGGGCTACACGTTGATAGAGGATGGCACGTACTGCCGGATAGCAAAAGATGATTTCGCTAATACTCTTTGCTGCCGGGTCGCCATCCAGGATTGCTTTAATATCTGTCGAAAGAAGATATTTGATATGAGGTATCTGATTGATAAAGCTGATCGCTATCTCCGAAGAACGGTCTTTGGAGTCGCAGCAACGATCTACTTCAAAACATAATCCATTGTATATCTGTTCCTGCAACAAATCATATATCTGCTCCAGATATACCCCTGTATAATATTGTATAGAATCAAACTGCGCTTCCTGCTCAGAACCAAAGAATCCCGGAAAGATCACCTTCTGCAATAGCTGCATGATCTCCCGAAGCGAATGAACGGAAGGTGACGGCTTCTGATGCAACGGAATGTATTTATATTCCGGCAAATCAGAAGCCGACAAACGCTCTACGTTTTTTTGTATCTGGTTTAATATATCGGCTCTAGTCATATTAGTTGTCCCATGATGGGTCGTACGTCATTAGTTTTTTGACAAAATAATTCATGCCTAAAATATAAATCGTATCATTCAAGACATATAACTTGTTATTTTTACTGCCCAAAGAACATGTGGAACGCTTATACCATTCATCTTTAGCTATATCATATTGCCAGATTATATCAAAGTCATCAATAACATATATACTGTTATTGTAGATAACTCCGGAGGATACATTGCCCATTACCCCTGGCAATTCAGCATCAAGTTTGACCCAAGTCTGGAAATCTCCGGAAGAAGTCCATAACCCAAAGTCACTTTCATTTGCACCTTTATCCCCTAAGCCAACATAAACATTCTCACCATTCGTTAATGCTATACCATTTTTTATATGAGCAGGGAATTTACCATGCGGTTTCCAATCCGTATTTGTATTAATATTGTAACTATAGATTGTATCCGTAACTACTGAATTCAAATTAACTCCTCCAATAAGGTAAATCTCATCATTAGAAACAAAACTAACAGCATCATACCGAAGATTATCTAGAGTCAACTTTGGAAGATCTTTCCAGCTATTCTCTTCATACGAATATGAATAACATTCCTGTATATGTGCCAGACCTATACCTGACTGCTTTCCACCAAATGTATAAACTGTATTTCCATTAGTACAAACTGATATATTTGAAGCTTTCTTAGGATAGATAAGTTTTATCCACTCTCCTGAATCTGCATCATATCCTTGCAATTCATCTGTTCGTTCAGCTCCCATATCACCACCCAAAACAAAAGCCATATTGCCTAAAGAGAAGGCAGCAAACTGTGTACGTCCTTTTTCTTCAAACATTTTTAAACTTGAAAAAATATTCGGAGTAGTAAACGAAACAATGTTACTAGGTGTTTCTTTAGCGAAATCATTTGTAGCATAAGCTACAACTTTATATGTTTTATTACCTTTCAGTTTATCGAAAGATACTTCAAACTTATTATCAGCGTCCAGATTTTTTCTATTTAAACATATTTCCCTTTCATTTTTTCCAGGCTTAGGTGTTTCGGATGATGAGCAGCAAATGATAATCTCAGAAACCTCACTTCTGCCATCGTTCTGCAAAACGCCGGTTACTGTTACTGTACCTGCTTCCATCTTATAATTCAAAGCTTCATCCATAAAAATAGTAGGTGCATCACTTTTAGCCGAAACAACTATACTCTCAGAAGTATAAACCACACCAAAATCATTTGCGGCATAAGCATGTACAAAATACTGTGTTTGCGCCTTTAGATTAGGTATTACACCTACAAAAAAGCCTTCTGCATCTACTGTACATTTTATAGTTGAGTCTTGTTCAATATTAGGTCTGTTTATATCTTTGACTTCACTCCAGCAGAAACCTATTGAATCTAACTCTCCATCCCCTTTTTCTATTAGTTTGGCTCTGACAGTTACGGTTGTATAATCAAATTCTATTGGAGAGAGTAATCCGAGCTCTGGATGCCCATCCGGTGTCTTAAAGCTTTGCTTATTTGTATTGAATTGTCCGAAGTCATTCTTAACAACAGCTTCAATGACATAATCGGTTTCAGGTTCCAATTTAGTTAGTGTATGGATAAATGTAGAATCTGTTAACATTTCATCTATATCAATCTTGATAACTGAATCTAATTCTGAGTTCTTATATAAATTGAAACCTATCATTTTGATTTCACCTTCTCCTTTATCCCTGATTGTACCTCCTACTATGGCAGAAGTTGCTGTTATCCCTGTAACTTCTGAAGTAATGACGTTACCAATTCCTTTTTTCGTATTAATATCTAAGGTATCTCCATAAGTTATACCTTTCTTATTCCTTGCAAATGGACTAATGTAATAAACAGTATCATTCTTCAATCCTTCTATTTCCTGTTTAAATTCTCCTTTTCCATTTTCTACATTAGTCTCTTTTTTAGTCTCAACTTTGTCAGTATTTTTCAACCAATAGATAAAACCACGCTCTATGACCGGATCACCATTTTCTTTTTTTACTGTAGCTCTTGCAACAATCGTTGTAGCTGTGATATCAACGTTAGCAGGTGTAAATTTCTCTAACTCCGGAGCAAAAGCATTTTGGAGAGTTGGATCCATGTCCGGTTCTTCCAGACATCCGGATAAACTTATAGCAAACAATGTGAATAATAGTAAGTATAATTGTTTCATGTTATTATCAATTAAAAGAATACACCAATACCGGCATTAAGATCAATATACTTAAAATTCAGGGTATTACAACCTGCACTAACAAATACAGAACCGAACTTCACCATAAAATCCAGATCGGCAGCAATTCCTTCATAAGAATAATCTGTGTTTTTAGCCCAAATGGTATTCTTATTATTAGAGTCTGAACGATCGGTTGTTGTATACTCGTATAAAAGTTCTCGTTTTCCATATCCTAATCCAACAGAAGTGTATAACCACGGTGTACATTTGATAACTACCCCTGCTAAAGCAGCCATATTATTAGACTTTTTCCTATTGCTAAACTGATATGCTTCATTCTCCGGTAGAGGAAGCAATTCATTATCTCCCCGACACTCACCCGTATAATCATCAAAAGACATATTCGTCCTGAACCTGGCATACCAGCCAAATCTTTCACCTACCCCTCCTACTGTCAGACCATAAGGTGCTTCAATAGAAAAAGCATACCCGGCGAAGAACTTCATAGGTTCTCTCGGCTTTCTCTCTTGTACGGGAACATAGGTTATCGGTTCTACCGGTTTACGAAGTTCTTCCAACCGGTCACTCCAATAGGAAGCTAACTCTTCACTGATAGGAGTTCCTATACCTTCATTATAATATACAATTAGTTGAGCAACTGCCGTCGAGTCATTGTCTGTTGCTTTTACAGTCAGACAGTTCAAGCATTTGGTCATTAAACTGCGCATAGAGGCACGCATTTTTTTATTTGTCTTCCATATAGCGGTCAACTGATTGATACTGTATGAATCGCAATTGCTGATCCCTTCTTCGTACCACATCCTTGCATCACTATAATCCTGGCGCTTCATTGCTTCGTCGCCTTTTCTATTGTATTCTGTCCGTTGTTGTGCCAATAAACATTCCGGAAGCACAATAACGAGTAAGATAAGTATCCAAAGTCTTTTCATAAACACATTTAATAATACGGTACACCTTGATTAATCAACATTCCTTCTGTATTATATATGTCAAACAAACCGTCGGCACGCTCAAATGCCCGTCCATTATCTGCTTTTCCTACATTCTTGTAATTACAAGGAATGTGCTCCATCGCTTCAGCATCAATAGCACCATAATTCCCGGTTGATTTCTTTCGTACAATTGTATATTTTCCAAAAGACATCTTTTCTTCGTATTGGGCTTTTCGCTTTGCCAGATTACTTTCATTTTCTTTGAGTTTACAATCTCCAATAAGATCAAACAACTCCTGTGTCATTTTGATCTCTGAAGCCTTAGTAAAATCAGCTTTTGCACCAGAGAAATCAGCAGTTGTCATCTTCTCTTTTCCTGAATTGATCAAAGATAGATATTCTGCATTAATTTCTTCTTTCGAGCGTTCCGGCAACCTGGTTACCGGTTGTTCAACATTTCTCACTTCGGGCTTAACCTCCGGTTTTACAGAAGCCGGTTGTTGTGCAACAACCTCAGGCTTAATTTCCGGTTTGGTTTGGGCTTCCTGTTGATCTTTATTTGTTTTACCATCATTTACACTTTCAGTTTTTGTTTTTTCTTCAATAACTTCGGGCATATCACTTTCTTCCATCACATCCGATATAACCGGCTCCTCTACAGGATCTGTTTTCCCTTCCGGTGTCGCATTTACCATCTCTGCAACCGGAGGTGTCGGTTTATGCCGTTGTACAAAGAGAGCTACCGCCGAACCTATACTTGCAAATATAATAATAAGTAAAGATATTAACGTAACTTTTCTTTTTTTCTTTTTAGGCACAGCGGGTATATCAATGTTATTCAATACCGTTTCATCGTCTTCCACTCCTTTTGATTGAGGCAGACGAGTTGTAAATAAGATTGTTGTCTCGTCTTCCTCAAAATACTCAGGTGACGATATATTTCTCTTTACTGTCTCTTCTTCAATCTGGGGAAAGTCTAGTTCCGCAAGCATTTCCGATACAGACTGGAAACGGTCTGCCGGAATAATTTGCATCGCTTTGATAATAGCAGCCTCTGTTTTAGCAGAAATAGCCGGATTCAGTTCACTGGGAGCCGGTAAGGGACGTGTTGCCCGCAGAATAGATTCCGTTGGTATCTTTCCGGTCAACAGATTATACATCGTTGCTCCTAACGAATAAATATCCGGACATGGAGAAAAATTTTGGGTCCCCTCATTGTCGTATTGCTCGATAGATGCAAAACCTTTCGATAAGGTTAACATTGTAGTACTCGTTTCCTGCTGTTCGATATCATATCGTTTACTTACACCGAAATCAATCAGTCGGGCTTTGCCACTCTGATCGATCAGTATATTACTGGGCTTGATATCCAGGTGAAGAATATTTTTCTCATGAACAAACTGTAGAGCCTCCCCGATCTGATGAACATATCTCAACACTTTAGCTTCAGATAAAACGCCTTCCTTATCCATCATATATTTAAGGCTATTACCCGAAATATACTCCATAGCAATATAGGCAGTATCATTTTCTTCAAATACTTCCAATACATTAACAATATGCGGATGATGGACTTCAGATAATATCTTCGCTTCTTTGATCAGCTTTTCTTTGAACTTATCAAAAAGAGCCCTTCCCGTTTCAGAATGCACCCTGACAGCATAAGACTCAGGATCTCTGTAACAGTAATCTTTGAAAAAATATTCTTTTACGCATATAGGAACCTCGGTTTTGATAGTTCCCAGCGGTCCTTTAACCTCTGTAAACCAAACGCCTTTGTAAGTTATACCAAAGCCGCCCTGACCAACTATATGGGTAAGCCTATATTTTCCATTTTGAAGAAGATGTCCGTTTGGCAAATTCATAACTTCTCGTGCAATTCTCTTTTTAATCTGCCAAAATTACGTTATTTATATAAAAGAATAAAGGAAAGAGAGAATATTTTGTTTTATTCCGATAGATTCACCAACATTTTGAACTGGTAAAATATAAAAAGAAAAGTTGTCCCTGGTTTTTCCGCAACAAGAGGCCATGATAGTATCTTTAATGTCTTCCGGATTGTTGTGAGTGGAAAAGATATATGATAAATCCTCATTCTTAAGGCGTTCCAACACACCGTCGGTACACATAAAAAAGAAATCGCCAGCTTGTATATCGTTTAATAAGGCTACATCAGCTTCTGTTGGATGTTCCGTTCCTTGTATTGCACGAATAATTACATTTTTCTGAGGATGGGTGAGCGCTTCTTCTTTACTAATTTTTCCTAACTTGACGAGGGAATTTACCAATGAATGGTCTTCTGTCTGGTAGATAATCTCCCCCCGACGAAACTGATAGATCCGGCTATCTCCGATGTGGGCAAGCGTTATACCTGAAATCCCGACAGACACCATCGTTAATGTAGTAGCCATTCCTTTAGCCTCCGGATGTAAATTTACATAGTCGTCAAAACGTGCTTCTGTATACCTGATCGCTTTATTGATAAATTCTTCCGACGGCTCTTCTTCCAGAAAGGTAGAGAAAAAACTTTGAAAAGATTCGCAAGCTAATGAGCTGGCAATCTCTCCTTTTTCCGATCCGCCTACTCCATCGCAGACCAGAAATAGCTTTTGATTGGAATTTACCATTTCTGGTAACGGATAGATAGAATCCTCGTTGTTTTGTCTGCCGCCTTTTTCACAAACGGCCCAAGGTTTACCAATCGTTATAATCATAGCACGAACAAATTTTATTCATTAAATCGAAGAACAGTATGGCCGATAATGATCTCGTCATTATTTTTTAGCACTACTACTTCTCCATTCTCCAGGTAATTGCTATTATATAACGTATGGTTCTTACTATTATTGTCAGAAAGATAATGTTTATATCCCCCTTTGGGGTCTTTTTTAACTTCTATTCGTATATGCTCCCGGCTCATTGATTTGTCGGCGGTCACGATTCCTATTGTTGCACTGGACGCATTAGACTTACGACCAACGATTGCAATACCTTCATAGAGAGGAAAAATTTGTTCGGGAGTTGCCGAATCACTCACAACTGTTAGTTGTCCCGTACTGTTCGATACCGGATTAACAAGAATTGTATCCTGATCTGCATCAATATCATTCTTTCCCAGTTGAAGCAAAGAGACAGGAATCGGCTGTTTGCACTTCGGACATTTAAAGGAGGTAAGATCGAGGGGTAATTTCCCCTCGTCTACCTTTAATCCTACGTGACAATGTGGACATCTAACTGAAATCATAGCATAAATGATAAATCAGCTTCATCGATATCAGTAGAGAAAGTATCATGCATATCAGCATCAGACAACATTATAGTATCATCAGATAATGTAATAAAATCTGAAACATCCATACTATCGTTGTCGATAACCACGACATCAGATAAATCATTTTCCCCATCCACATCTACAACTACCGCATCACTAAATACGGAGTCGTCACCGTCGAGTGTAACGAATGTGTATTCCTCCTCTTGCATACTGGTTTGAATTAAATAATCTTTCTGGAAACAAAAGTAGGAAAAGTAATGGATTAATAAATATCTAATTCTCTCTTATAATCAAAGGATTGGGTTTTCTGTACAAACGGTGCCCTTTTGAGATACGAAACTTATTCATTGACCCACTTCGCTTTACAGGAAGAAACAGGACATTGCTTTCTGTTTCTTAGCGATTCCCAAGGTATTTCACCAAGAAAAGTACCACATTTAGGGCAAACATAATCTATTTTGAACTGGTTTGCTATATCTTGCAGCTGCTGTGGGGTCTTGGAAGCTTGCTTCGCACCCAGGTAGATACCTACTGTTGGTGCACAAATAGTAATGAACAAACTCAATCCAAACAACTCAGGACTCCCCTTGCCTAAGAAACCTATTATAACGCCTATTATACCAGGTAAAGCAAATGGTAATGATTGAAATAACCTTGTTTTGAATTGGTTAGCAGATTGTATCTTAACTTTTGCTTGAATGTAATTATCATATACATTCTTCAATGCTGCAAACTCTTCACTATAATCATTATTAGATTTCGATGCTTCAGACAAGTTCAATATATATCCGGTTCCAAGCACGATCTTATCTGTCGGTGTAACACGCTTTTTGACGATCTGTGAGCCATTGACGAAAGTTCCGTTAGTAGAGCCGAGATCTTCCAACAACCAACAGCCATGATCCTCACGAACCAGACAAGCATGATGTCTACTTACATGAGGATCATTAACTATAAAATCATTATCTTCAGCTTTACCAATTTTAATCTTCATCTTTAATTTCTTTTGGTTCTTCTGATTTACCCATCTCCTTTTCCAACGATTCTTTTAGCACTTTTAAAGGATCTTTTGATATTATAAGTTCACGAGGTTTACCCTCTTCAGTTAATAATAGCAGTTTTTGTTTAGGTAAATTGATCTGCAAAATATGATTTTTATTGATGATATGACTTTTTCCAACTCTCATTAATATCTTGTTACAGCCGGCTACCTGCTTTTCAAGAATTTCTTCTATTTTACCGATATTAATAGCAAACGTAAATTGGATCCCATTGGATAATAGTAATTTAGTATAATTTCTGTCAGCTTCAAAGTAGAGTATCTGCCCTATCTTTATTCGTAACAACTCATCCCTCGTCTTAATTATTAAATACCGCTCCATACGTTGATATTGTTTTTTTTATTTCATCAAGTAACAAATATACGGTATTTTATCTTTATACCGGCAATAATTTATAAAGAAATATAAATAGAAAGAGGAACATTTATCTGAAGTATTCCTCTTTTATTCTTGAATCTTAAGTCGTTTGACAAAGATTAGTTATCGTTTAAATTTCAATCGCTCTGTCTAAAAGAGGCAAACGAGGGGGAAATATTACTTCAAAGTGGGATAAAGAGGGTTTCCCGTTTCATCCACTTCTGTCCAGTTTTTCACATTTACACTTGAAAATGTAACCGTATTTCCATCTATTATTGCATTAAACAAATAGGAATTACCCGCTTTTAGTTCTCCTTCCGGAACCGGAACATCCACTGCATAAGTTCGTAATGTATTTTCTCCATTAACCATCACATCCATTGTGAGAGATAAAGGAGTCGAAATTTTCAGAGGGAGCATAATGTATTGCGCCAAAGAGCCATTTACACCCATTTTATCTGGAGAATCCAAAGTTGTAGCCGGAGAGATAGCTCCGGTTGCCAAATCCATACTGGCCCCCGGGTACGGAGGAGTTATCATTGCTGAAACCAGCTTATTCAATTTAATACCATCTCCTTCCGTTACTTCAATAACGACCTGGGTTGCTGCGTGTAAATATACGATTGGAATATTTACCTGAGTACTTGCCACATCCAGATTAGGACTGTGCCACCATAAATAATCTATTCCGTTAAATAAAGGCTCCGACTTTCCTGATAAAAATCTCGGAGGTATGGTTGAGAAATTATCAGACACTGCATAAAAATCGAAAACGCCATTTTCCAGATACATTTTGTATCCATTTACTCCGGCTAATACTCCCGGAGAAGATGTTACATACAATCCCTGAGCCGATGGTGTTTGTTTTGTACCGTTTTGTGCAGAGGGCTCAAAGGCATATAATGTACTTTTTATACCTTGATTCATTGGCGACATAGCCCGCGTGAGTAAATTACGATCTTCAATAGAGGCATTAAATGTGATCAGGCTTGTGCCATCCGGATTACTTCCACCCGATCCCGATGGCTTGTTTTCATTTCCGATATCCAGTATTATTGTGTTTTTACTACATTCTGCAAAAAAAAGGATCATACCTATTAATGCCATTACTTGCGTTACTTTGAATAAATCAGCTTTCATAACCAACTATTTTTAATTATTTGTCTACATAATACATTTAGAAATATGTTTTGGTTCAATCAAGCGTAGGATATGAAGCTTATTAACACAAAAGAAGGATATTCTGAAATAGAATATCCTTCTTTAACAGGTATAAATACAAAGTTTTATCCTTTTAGTTTTGCTTGAATTACGCGTAATAAACGAGCCTGGATTTTCATCAATGTTGCAACTTCTTCACTTTCGAAATCGATGTCGGATATTTTTATTTTCTGTTCTACCACAACATCTTCATTCTTAGCTCCATTCTCAATTTCTACAGATAACTCATCTAGCTGAGCTTTAATTTTCTCGATCTTCTTTGAATAATTTACTTTACGTGCCATAAGTCTTTACTATATTAATAGATAAAATGAAATATTTAATACAAATGTAATTATAATTTGAAGATAACGAAATAAATGCCTTATAATAGTAATATTTTAAAACGAATTAAGAAGGATATTCAAAAAAAATACCCTTCTTAATTTATCGATTTATCACTTATTTATTACAAGTAAATCTCAATCTTCTATCGCTGCCTGAGCCGCTGCGATACGTGCAATAGGCACACGGAACGGAGAGCAGGAAACATAGTTCAAACCGACTCTGTGGCAGAACTTAACAGAAGAAGGTTCACCTCCATGTTCGCCGCAAATACCACATTTCAGATCCGGACGGATGGCACGACCTTTTTCTGTTGCCATTCTTACGAGCTGACCAACACCATTCTGGTCTAATACCTGGAACGGGTCTACCTTCAGGATCTTCTTTTCCAGATAGATAGGAAGGAAAGAGGCGATATCGTCACGAGAATAACCAAATGTCATCTGAGTCAGGTCGTTTGTTCCAAATGAGAAGAATTCGGCAGAAGATGCGATACGGTCGGCAGTCAAAGCAGCACGCGGAATTTCGATCATTGTACCAACTTTAAATTCGATACGATCTCCAACTTCAGCAAATAACTTTTCTGCAGCATCACGGATTACTTTTTCCTGTTCTTTAAACTCATACAAGATACCTGTCAGCGGAACCATAATTTCCGGTTTAGCAACAATACCTTCCTTCTTCAATTCCAATGCTGCGCCTAAGATGGCACGTGTCTGCATTTCTGTGATTTCAGGATAGGTATTACCCAAACGGCAACCACGATGCCCCAACATCGGGTTATGTTCGCAAAGCGATTCTACACGCTGCTGGATAGTCTTTACAGAAACTCCCATAGCAGCAGCCATTTCTTCCTGGCCTTTCAGATCGTGAGGAACAAACTCGTGCAAAGGAGGATCGAGCAGGCGGACAGTGACAGGCAGATCATGCATAGCCTTGAAAATACCTTTGAAGTCAGCTTGCTGATAAGGTAAGATTTTCTTCAATGCATTCTTACGTCCTTCTGCATCTTCAGCCAGGATCATTTCACGCATAGCCTTGATCTTTTCACCTTCAAAGAACATATGTTCCGTACGGCATAATCCGATACCACTGGCACCGAATGCACGGGCTATTTCTGCATCATGAGGAGTATCCGCATTGGTACGAACCTGTAGTTTTGTATATTTGTCAGCCAGTTTCATCAATTCTGCAAAGTCATCAGAAAGTTCAGCTGCAGTCGTTTCTATTTTACCTTCAAATATCTCTCCGGTAGAACCGTTGATAGAAAGGAAATCACCTTCTTTCAGTGTAACACCTCCTACTTCGATTGTCTTTTTCTTATAATCGATATTCAGGCCACCTGCACCGGATACACAACATTTACCCATACCACGGGCAACTACGGCAGCATGTGATGTCATACCACCACGGGCAGTCAGGATACCTTCAGCCACAGCCATACCGGCAAGATCTTCAGGAGATGTTTCGATACGAACCAATACGATCTGTTTTCCTGCAGCATGCCATTCGGCAGCATCTTCAGCAAAGAACACGATCTGGCCGGTAGCAGCACCCGGAGAAGCGGGTAATCCTTTAACCAGTACTTTCGCTTTTTTCAGAGCAGCCTTATCGAATACCGGGTGAAGCAGTTCATCCAACTTATTAGGTTCGATACGGGCCAATGCTGTTTTTTCGTCAATCATACCCTGGTGAAGCAGATCCATAGCGATCTTAACCATAGCAGAGCCGGTACGTTTACCGTTACGAGTCTGAAGGAACCATAGTTTGCCTTCCTGCACAGTAAATTCCATATCCTGCATATCACGGTAGTGATTTTCCAGTTTTGTTTGCAAAGCATCCAATTCCTTATAGATTTCCGGCATAGCCTCTTCCATAGAAGGATACTTAGCTACTCTTTCTGCTTCAGGAATACCTGCACGTTCGGCCCAACGCTGTGAACCGATTTTTGTGATCTGTTGCGGAGTACGGATACCGGCTACAACGTCTTCACCCTGCGCATTGATCAGATACTCACCATTAAACAGGTCTTCACCATTACCGGCATCGCGAGAGAAGCACACACCTGTTGCAGAAGTTTCACCCATATTACCGAACACCATAGCCTGAACAGTAACCGCTGTTCCCCATTCGGCAGGAATACCTTCCATCTGGCGATAGAGGATAGCACGTTCGTTCATCCATGAGTTGAATACAGCGCAAACAGCACCCCACAATTGTTCGTAGGCACATGTCGGGAAGTCATTTCCGGTTTGCTTCTTAACGGCAGCTTTGAATTTAACCACCAATGTTTTCAGGTCGTCGACGGTCAGTTCGTTATCCAACTTCACGCCTTTGGCCTCTTTTACTTCTTCGATGATGGCTTCAAACGGGTCGATATCCTCCTTACTGGTCGGTTTCATACCCAAAACAACATCACCGTACATTTGCACAAAACGGCGATAAGAATCCCATGCAAAACGAGCATTGCCTGTTTTACGTGTCAACCCTTCTACTACTTCGTCGTTCAATCCCAAGTTAAGGATCGTATCCATCATACCCGGCATAGAAGCGCGTGCTCCTGAACGGACAGAAACCAACAATGGGTTTTCTACATCTCCGAACTTGGAGTTCATCAACGTTTCTACATTAGCGATAGCCTTTTCAACGTCCGACTTCAGTAACTCTACTACTTTCTCCTGGCCCAGTTCATAATATTCCGAGCAGACATCTGTAGTGATTGTAAATCCCGGAGGAACCGGAACACCAATTAAATTCATTTCGGCAAGGTTTGCACCTTTACCACCCAGCAGATTTCTCATATCCGCTTTACCTTCGGCTTTTCCATTTCCGAATGTGTAAACTCTTTTCTTTTCCATGTTGTCAGACTGTTTTTATTTATTAGATTTCAGTTTTGCTATCTCTACATTGCAATGATGCAAATATATGCTATTTGCGAGTACACAGGATATGGAAAGTTAATTAATTTTATATGTTTTATAACCATTCCTTAGTATTCATATCAGCTAAATATGTACATTTGCGTGGCGAAAATTTTAAACACAGATAAAATTGGCAAGAAATAAGAAGCAGTTACCCTTGTTGGAAAAGGTAACAATTACAGACGTAGCCGCTGAAGGTAAAGCGATTGCACGAGTGAATGACAAAGTGGTTTTTGTTCCTTTCGTCGCTCCCGGCGATATTGTCGATATCCAACTCACCCGTAAAAAGAATAGTTATGCCGAAGGTAAAGCAGTATACTTCCACGAGTATTCTACGGAACGCAGTACCCCTTTCTGTGAACATTTCGGTGTTTGCGGCGGGTGTAAATGGCAACATCTCCCCTACGAGGAGCAGCTAAAGTATAAACACAAGCAGGTAATCGACAATCTGACTCGTATCGGAAAGATAAAAATGGAAGAGATTTTCCCTATCCTGGGATCTGAACGCACCACTTTCTACCGGAACAAACTTGAATATACTTTCTCCAATAAGAAGTGGCTGACGGAAGAAGAAGTAAAGTCCGGAGCTACATTCGATTGCATGAACGGTGTCGGTTTCCATATTCCCGGAATGTTCGACAAAGTGCTAGATATCAACAAATGTTGGTTGCAGGATGATATTTCAAACCGCATCCGTCTTTGTATTAAGAACTATAGCCTGACACACGAAGGTTATCCTTTCTATGATCTGAGAAATCAGGAAGGTTTCCTGCGTACATTAATGATCCGCACAGCATCGACTGGCGACTTGATGGTAGTCGTTGTATTCTATCATGAAGACAAAGAGCGCCGGGAAGCTTTATTATCCCATGTCGCTGAACAATTCCCGGAAATCACTTCCTTATTATATGTAATAAATGAAAAGTGTAACGACACGATCACCGATCAGGAGATTTGTGTTTTCCGTGGTAAAGACCATATCATCGAAGAGATGGAAGGCCTTCAATTCAAAGTCGGAGCAAAATCATTCTATCAGACAAACAGCGAACAAGCCTATAACCTGTATAAGATAGCCCGCGAGTTTGCCGGACTGACCGGAAACGAAATGGTGTACGACTTATATACAGGAACCGGTACGATCGCTAATTTCGTATCACGCCAGGCTAAGAAAGTCATTGGGATAGAATATGTTCCTGAAGCCATTGAAGATGCAAAAGTAAATTCAGCCCTGAATAAGATTGAAAATACACTCTTCTATGCAGGCGATATGAAAGATATTCTTACAGCCGATTTCATAAACCAACATGGCCGTCCGGATGTTATTATTACTGATCCGCCACGTGCCGGCATGCACGATGATGTAATCAACACCATCCTCTTTGCCGAACCGGAGCGTATCGTCTATGTCAGCTGTAACCCGGCAACACAGGCACGCGACTTAAGCCTGCTCGATGTGAAATATGCCGTAAAAAAGGTACAGCCCGTAGATATGTTCCCACATACGCATCATGTGGAAAATGTAGTATTACTGGAAAAGAAAGAATAACATATATAACAATGTATAGGAAAATCGTCTCCCTTTTGTATATCGCTTTGCTTTTGAGTAGCTGTTTCGGCAATAAGCAACAAGAGCAAAAGGAAGACGATTTGGTATCTATGGACCTTCCTCAGTTGAAGGCTGCCGGCGAGATCACGGCCGTTACACTTTACAGTTCCACCTCTTACTTCCAGTATAAGATGGAACCGATGGGATACGAATACGATCTGATCAAAGACTTTGCACGTTCCGAAGGCTTAAAGTTGAATATCAAAGTGGCGGAAAACGCAACCCGGCTGATCGAAATGCTCGAAGCGGGTGAAGCTGATGTCGTAGCTTACCCTATCCTGGTGAACAATAAATTGAAAGAAGACTACCTTTATTGTGGACGTGAAGAACAAACCAGCCAGGTATTGGTGCAGCGTGCCAACAAAGGCGACACAATCCTTACAGACGTAACACAGCTTATCGGCAAAGACATCTATGTAAAGCCGGCGACCAAATACTTCCAACGTTTGAAAAACCTGGATGAAGAATTGGGTGGTGGTATCCATATAAAAGATATAGAAAAAGACACGATCACCACCGAAGACCTGATATCGATGGTTTCGCAGGGAGAGATCCCTTACACTATCAGCGACGATAACATTGCCCGCCTGAATAAGACTTATTTCTGGAACATCAACGTTTCACTGAAAGTCAGCTTTATGCAACGCTCTTCCTGGTTGGTTCGTAAAACCAGTCCGAAGCTGGCAGAAGCAATCAATGCCTGGGCCTCCGATAAATCAGGTTCACATGTCTATAAAGCTGCGATGAAGCGATATTTCGAGTTAAGTAAACAACCGCTGACCGTCGATCTGCCCCCCGTAAAGAACGGACATATCTCCCCATACGACGACCTGTTTAAAAAGCATTCCAAGAATATAGGATGGGATTGGCAACTACTCGCTTCCATTTCTTATCAGGAGTCGCATTTCAATCCTTCGGTTGTTTCATGGGCAGGTGCCGAAGGTCTGATGGGTATTATGCCGAACACAGCCCGGGCACTTGGTGTTACTCCGCACGAACTGAAAGATCCCGATATCGGTATCCGTACCGGAGTGGACTGCCTGCGAAAGTTTCGTCAAGGTTTTTCAGAAATAACAGACCCACAGGAAAAGATCAAATTTACACTGGCTTCTTACAATGCAGGTATCGGACATATTTACGATGCACAACGGCTGGCGGAAAAATACGGGAAGAACCCGTTGGTCTGGGAAGATAATGTGGCAGAATATATCCGTCTAAAAAGCGATCCGGAATACTATAACGATCCGGTCTGCAAGCATGGTTACCTGCGTGGATCGGAAACATTCAATTATGTTCGCGAAGTTATACAACGGTTCGACTATTACAAAGCGAAGACCGGTCATCGCTAATCAAGTCAGATTTTCAGCAATCATTTCTTTCACTGAAAGTATGACTCTTGGATGATTGAGTGGGATGTCTTCAAAGACATTTAGAAGTTCTTCCGTACTCAGTTCAAATTCCTGCTCTCCTTTTTTATACATAAAACGCACATTGATCCCAGGATTACCGGTTATCAACATAGCTACGGTTCCTGGCAAGTCTCCCCAGGGCGGACAGTCTATATGAGAGATATTAAAACATGCCGTAACCTCCGTACCTTCGCCTGGTTGGGATACAATCTTTACGCTCCCGCCTGTCTGCTCCGCATTCTGAATAAGGAAAGGGATTCCCAATCCGAATTTGCGGGTTGTACGGGTCGTATAAAACGGACTGGTAACACGTGAGACTGTTTCGGCATCCATCCCACAGCCATTATCGGCAATACGGATCGTTGCGGAATCTTCATCGATACGGATCTCCAAAAGAATCCGGGTTGCTCCGGCACGTACACTATTGGAAGCTATATCGGTAATATGGAATGTGAGCGTATTCATTATTATAGCGGATTAGCGGAATATATTGCATGGCCCCGGCTCTTCCTGTAAGCCATCTTCAGGTTATCGAATAAAGGTTCCGAAGCCTGTATCAGACAAGGTTTAGTTCCGATCTGCTCCGGGTAGTGAGCATCGGAAGCCGGGTACGACGTATAGTTCGAAAGATACTTCTGTTCGGATTGTAAACGGGCAAAACGTGAAGCATCCGTATATTCAATAGCATCTAAAGGCAATGACGGATCGATAAACCCCAGTTGGCTGATCAGGCTAAAAGAAGGCCGCTCCACGTGCGCCGCAATAAAGAGTCCGCCCAGCTTTTTGACAAAGGCAGCTACCTGATTTACATTTTGATCGAGTGCAGAGATCAGAAGATACGGAGCCTCTCCCATTATTTCATCGTTCCGGTTCACCCAAACCTGATCGCCAAAACGTTCGGGATCATTCGGGACAGGCGGAAGATGCCGGTCGAGGTATTCCTGAAAAGTAGCCCGGGAATCTTCAGTTCCGAACAAAGCCAGACAATGTGCTTCTTCACGGGTACAAACTTCCGCACCGGCAAAGACCGTCAGTCCGGCTTCTGCCCCCAAGGCCTGTATTTCGCAACATTGCAAAGTACTGTTATGGTCGGTTATGGCAATGATATCCAATCCACGGGCAAGCGCTGTTTCGACAATGACCGTAGGACTCATATCCAGACTTCCGCAAGGCGAAAGGCAAGTATGAATGTGTAAATCAGCCCGGTAAAGCGTCATGTCTTTTGCAGGAGTTGATAGATCTTACCGGAAGCGATGAAAGCAGAAAGCGATGTGCCCAAAACGGGAATTCCTTCTTCTCTGCCCTTCTGCAATGTTTCTTCATCCGGTGAAGCTCCGTTGACTACCAACACGGCTGCTGCATCTTTCAGTGTGCCGACAGCTACGATATTCTGATGGGTTTGCATGGTTATCCACAGCATCCCCTCTTCCATATGTCCCATTACGTCACTCAACAGATCACTGGTATAACCACCTTTTATCTCCGTATTCAGGTTCTCCTCTCCGCAGAAAACTGTAAGTTCCAGTTCTTTTATCAGATCACTGACCTTCATATTTTGCTCCTTTCTTATAACAATCCTTATTTAAACGATCTTTCCCCCAGGTCTTTTCAATCAGACGGAAGGCATGTTCCTGATCCAGTTTACCATGCTTCTCCATGTTACGCTGCATAAAGACACAGTCGCTGAACTGAGCTTCATGGCGTACTATGTCTTCAGCCAAGCTCTGGCAGTTCGGGTTTCCACAAGCCCCGCAGTCGATACCCGGCAGGTAACACATCAGGCGACGCACCTGTTCCATCTTCTTCAATACTTCTTCGATACTGCCATCATAAAGCAGTTTCGGATTAGGCTGAAGCGGACGGATGGTAATGTGCTGTTTCAAATAAGCCAAAGCGCCGAAACGTTCGGAGGCATAGATAAGCGGAGCCTTGTCACGTTTCATCGACCGTTTCATGATCCGCTCGGAAGTCAGGAAACGGTTAGCAACGGCAAGTACACCTCCGGCACAGCTACGGTCGCAGGCACGAAGTTCGAGAAAGTCAACATTACGAATCTCGTTGGTGGTTTCCATCCGTTCCAGGAAATCGATCACATTATGTATTTCATCGATGGCAAGACAACGTCCGGAGAAGTGTTTAGCCTCCCCTCCTGTCTGGCTCCACCGCATTTCTTTCTTAGTGAGTGCCGGCGGAAGAACACATTCGGGTTTGTAGCCCTTCGAACGGTTTTGTAGGATATGATATACCTTATTATATAATGTATCCATATTGATCACCCCGTTGATTGTGGAAGAATATCCATCTTCCCCTTTCAGGGCTGCAATTTTGGCGGCACAAGGTGTGACGTAAAAGAGGCCGATCTGCTCCGGCTCGTATCCTTCTTCCGTCAATACCTGATGGTAATAAGTTGCCGTCGCATTCACCGGAGTTTTCACCAGCAGGATATTATCGACCAGTGCCGGGAAACGGATCTGTATCAGGCGCACAATAGCCGGACAGAAAGAACTGATTACCGGCTTCTCTTCGGCAAGTTCCATTTGCCGGAGCATTTCGCGATGTATCATGTCGGCTGTAAATTCGACCTGATAGACATGAGTAAATCCAAGCTCATACAGCGCACTGAATATCTCTTCTTCTGTTGTATATTTCGAGAACTGACCGATAAAAACCGTAGGAACCAAGGCCACACGGCACTCGTAACCAAATATTTTCTGGAAGTCATCCTGTTCCACAGAGATCGCTTCCGTCGGACAAGCTTTCAGGCATTCACCGCAATCGACACACCAGTCTTTGCGGATCACAGCTTTTCCATCGCGGATACGGACTGCCCGTGTAGGACATTTCGTCATACAATGGGTGCAGCCGATGCAACGATCGTTATCGATCTTCAGGGCATGATAAAATTTGGTTTTCTCCATGATGCATTACTCCTTTGTTGCGAACCAGGTAATCATGCGTACAGTCGTTCCTACGCCTACCTGGCTCTCTATTGTTAGTTCGTCCACATTTTTCTTCATATTAGGAAGCCCCATTCCGGCACCGAATCCCATCTCCCGTACAGCCGGTGAAGCAGTAGAAAAACCTTCCTGCATAGCCTGGGATATATCAGGAATACCGGGTCCCTCGTCTTTCAGTACCAGAGTTATCTTGTCGGCATCCAATGTAGCAGATACATTTCCGCGCCAGGCATGGGCTACCACGTTGACTTCCGCCTCATATAAAGCGACAACGATCCTTTTTATGATACGGGAATCGATTGATAATTGCTTCAACACCTTCTTTATCTGGCTGGATGCGTATCCGGCTTTTGAGAAGTTTCCCCCTTCCAGTTCAAAACTAAATTGCATACAGATTTTCTCCTTTCTTTAAAATACAGGCAAAAGGCCGCAACTGTATAACTCCCCTATTGTATGATACATGGAATGTTCCGTCTCCAGCAGAATCATATTGTTTTCCGCCGCTACTGTCAACATCTCGTCCGTCGCCCGTTTCCCTCTGACGAAAAGGATGCAGGAAACATCTGCCATTTCGGCCGTACGGATCGTTTGCAGATTGCATAGTCCGGTGATGAGAATTACTTCATTACAATCCACCGTCAGCACATCGCTCATCAGGTCGCTGGCAAAAGCGCATTGCACTTCATAGTCTAGCTTATCGCTTCCGCATGCTACGGTCGCTTCAGTAAGTTCTTGTATCTGCTGAATCTTCATAATGTATGCAAGGTTTAATTTCGTGACGCCAATGTAAGAAATATTTTTTAATAGATGCCTGTTAGTTTATATTAATTACTATCTTTGGTAGCAATAAATAAAATCCTAAAGTTATGTTTAGCAAAGAAACGTATATGGCCCGCAGGGCTAAACTGAAACAGACTATCGGTTCAGGTTTGTTGCTTTTCCTCGGAAATGATGAATCGGGTATGAACTATGCAGATAATACATACCACTTCCGCCAGGACTCCACCTTCTTATATTTCTTCGGACTTCCCTACGCCGGATTGTCTGCCATCATCGATATTGACAACGATAAAGAAATTATTTTCGGCGACGAACTGACCATCGATGCAATCGTATGGATGGGTACGCAGCCTACCCTGAAAGAAAAGAGTGAAGCTGCCGGTATTACCGAAGTTCGTCCGTTTAAAGAAATAGAAACATACCTGAAAGCTGCACAGCAGAAAAGCCAGCGTGTTCATTACCTGCCTACTTACCGTGCCGAACATCAGATCAAACTGTTCCAATGGCTGGGTATAGTACCGGGCACAGAACAACCTTCCGTTCCTTTTATCATGGGCGTTGTTAACCAGCGTAATTATAAGACGGCCGAAGAAATCGTTGAAATAGAAAAGGCTTGTACGGTAACAGCCGATATGCATTTGACTGCAATGCGTACCGTTCGTCCGGGAATCCGGGAAAGCGAAGTGGCAGCAGCTGTTGCTGAAGTGGCTTTTGCAAACGACTATCAACTGTCCTTCCCTATTATTGCAACGATCAATGGCCAGACATTGCACAACCATGATCATAGTAATATGATTAAGAGTGGCGATATGCTGCTGTTGGATGCCGGTGCAGAAACAGAAATGGGTTATGCCGGTGATATGTCGTCTACCATTCCTGCCGACTCAAAATTCACTACCCGTCAGAAAGATATTTATGATATCCAGGTGGCTGCACACGAGGCTGCTGTGGCAGCATTACGTCCGGGCATTCCTTTTGTAGATGTTTATGAGTTGTCTTGTAAAGTGATCATGGAAGGTCTGAAAGATCTTGGCTTCGTTAAAGGGGATCCGATGGAAGCTGTAAAGGCTGGTGCTCACGCTATGTTCATGCCGTGTGGACTGGGGCACATGATGGGATTGGATGTACATGATATGGAAAATCTGGGTGAAGTATATGTTGGTTACGACGGACAGCCGAAGAGTACGGAATTCGGTCGTAAGTCCCTCCGCCTGGGACGTAAACTGGAACCGGGCTTCGTTCTTACTATCGAACCGGGTGTTTACTTTATCCCTGAACTGATGGATTTGTGGAGAGGCCAGAATAAGTTTACCGAATTTATCAATTACGAAAAACTGGTAACTTATAAAGATTTCAGCGGTATCCGTAACGAAGAAGATTACCTGATTACTGAAGACGGTGCCCGTCTGCTCGGTAAAAAGATACCTTTGCACACGGAAGAAGTGGAAGCACTGAGATAAACATTATGCTGTTGTCTGGAATAAATGAACTTGTTTTATCACTCGTTCTTTACTCTACATAGTAAAAACAACGTTCAAACTGTTCACCGTTCACCTTTCAGAGGTTAATGCGTTGTAAAACAGTCTATAAAACGTTCAAAATACAGGTGAAGGGTTTCCTGAAAAGGTGAAGGGTTGGCTTAAACCCTTCACCTTTATTTTTTTCATATTACTTATTATTAGTACTTATACTTATGACCATTAGCCCGTAAGTCAGGACCGATTAAGTCGAACATTATATCCTATTCACTTAACGACCTTGGTCGTTAAGCTTACCGAGCACCGTCATCAAGCTTAACGATGGCCGTCGCAAAGCTTGACGACGAAGGTCTTTCAGTTTATAAGTTATAACTAAAGGATTAGTTGGTAGTAGGTTTAAAGATAATAAGCAATAAGAGAAATAATAGAAAATCCCCGTAAAGAAGTTATTACCTTTCTTTACGGGGATTTTTGAGATTATGCCTTATCTTTCTTAATAAACAAACATATCAGCATTAACAGGTATTTCTTTACCATCGGCAGTCAGTACCTTCAATTGAAGCAGGCCGCCGTTGCTGTCGAAGTATTTCACCTGAATCGGATGCAAACCTTTCGCTAATGCTTTCTGGCCTACCACTTCACGCGGAGAATGAGGGCCGTCATTATCGACAACCATTTCCCCGTCGATCGTCAGCGTACTGCCATCGTCGGACATCAGGTTGAAGGTGTAAATACCATCTTCAGGAGCATTGAAATAACCGGATACAACCAGACCGATATTACCTTTTACATCTGCCGGAATAGTTACTTCAGACACTTCATAAGTGCCATTGACCGGAGCCTTTTCAATATCTGCACATTTATTGCCTTTGAACTCATGCCATACCGCCTGCAAACCTTTCTTTGAAGGAGTTGCTTCTACAGCCGGAGCATACTCGCTCTTGATATAACGGGTCTTTACGATATCGCCTTTCTTCCCGTTCGGACGGAAAGT
This sequence comes from Parabacteroides timonensis, assembly GCF_900128505.1. Lineage (NCBI taxonomy): Bacteria > Pseudomonadati > Bacteroidota > Bacteroidia > Bacteroidales > Tannerellaceae > Parabacteroides > Parabacteroides timonensis. The sequence goes on along the minus strand of NZ_LT669941.1, from coordinate 804,235 downwards.
GCGGAAGGTAAAGTCGGTTGTTTCCGTTACCTTGATCGGTTCTGTATACTGCGGAGATTCCAATGTCGGGATACTGCCGTCGGTTGTATAATGAATTTCCGCACTTGGATCAAGACAGGTTATCGTAACAGTTCCTTCGCCAATGAAAGCATTCGTGTTGTTGAAACCTTCCAGGTCCGGCATACGATAATTTACATTCATGATGTTCAGGCGCGGAAACTGTTTCACCATTCTTTCTTTGAAACCGTCCCAGCTCTTTACGGAAGGATCGCTCCATGCCAGTTCGGCCATTGCCATCATACGGGGCATAATCATATACTGTACCCGTTCGAACGACGGAATCCATTCACACCACAGATTAGCCTGAATACCCATGATCAAAGCCTTTTGTGCATCATTCAGCGACTCGAGCATCGGATTGAAGTTGTAAACGCCCGGCAGTGAATTTTTATCCTGTTGGTAATCGAAGTAGAAATTAGCGTTCGGTGAAAGAATAGCATGGTTGCCTTGTGCCGTTGCATCAGGAACCGATTGCGGATGCCAGGTACGCCACCACATAATTGTTGCCGTCGGAGAAAGTCCGCCTTCCAGGATTTCATCCCAACCGATCATCTCTTTTCCGTTCTCGTTGAAGAATTTTTCCATATTATGAACGAACCAGGCCTGCAACTCTTCTTCTGTTTTCAGCCCGTTATCCTTCATCCGTTTCTGACAATCCGGACATTTCTTCCAGTTTGTCTTTTCCACTTCATCCGCACCCAGATGGACATATTTATAAGGGAAAAGAGGGATTATTTCGCTGTAAACATTTTTACAAAACTCGAGGGCCGAGTCTTTACCCGGACAAACCGGCGACGAAAAAATAGATCCCCAGCCAGTTTCATTGAAACAGGAAACACCTGAATAGTTGCTTACAGCAGCCAGCATGTGCCCTGGCATATCCACTTCAGGAATTACGTCGATACCACGAACGCCGGCATATTCCACGATCTCTTTGATATCATCCTGGGTATAGAAACCTCCGTACAAAGTATCACCTTGTGTAATGCGCAGCTTCTCTGCCGGCAATTCAAAGTCCGGATTATCCTCCGCTTTAGCCCGTCTCAGGCATTCGCGGTCCTGGCTGTTAAAGGTACGCCAGGCTCCTTTTTCCGTAAGCAACGGATATTTCTTTATTTCGATACGCCAACCCTGGTCGTCGGTCAGATGCCAGTGGAATTTGTTCAGCTTATAGAGAGCCATCATATCGAGCAATTCTTTCACTTCTTCTTTCGTTGAGAAATGACGTGAAACATCCAGCATCATCCCTCTCCAACCGAAACGCGGTGCGTCTGTGATCCGGACGGCCGGAACACTCCAGGTAATATCCGCTACAACTTCCGGTGATTCGATCTCTGCCGGAAGAAGCTGGCGAAGCGATTCGATACCGGAGATTACGCCGCCATACGTATTTCCTTTGATCTGAATTTTACCGGAAGACACATCCAAAGTATAGGCTCCTTCGTTTTGCCCTGCAATATCACTGACTGCAAGGGAAATGTCGCCATCTCCTTCGCGTACATTATATATATAGCCGGTTGCACGGGATAACAGGCCGGAAAGATAGTTGGCTGCCGGTAATAATTGCTTGTCGGCAACACCGATATTCATGCCGTCTTTCAAAGTGAACTCGCCATTGACATTCTTGATCTCTTTGGGGATAGGAATAATAGATACATCATGTGCCACAGGCGTTGTGGGCGAACATGCACTCAGCAATAATGCTCCGGTAAGGGAACAAGCTGCAAAAAATTGTTTGTACATTTTTATTGTGTTTATTTGTTTGGTAATAAATTGGAAGCAAAAATACAAAAAAAAGAGCTGTTCTTGTTGGGTAGAACAGCTCTTTTTAAATAATAATCTACTGATTAAATCTTATTCATAACTTCAGCCAATTGATCCGGAGTTACATTTGCGGCAATGATCACTCCTTTGTCGTCTATCAGAAAGTTCTTCAAACCTTTTTGCAGGTTAAACTTTCCATACAACTCTGACTTTTTCCCCAGTTCTTCACGAAATTGCTTTGTGCCGCTAAGCTTGTCTGCCTTTACCGTCTCGGTAAAGATTGATTCTTTCTCGTCGAGAGAAACAGAATACATGGCAATTTTATCCGAACTTAGTTTATTAACTTCATTCCATAATTTAACGTTACGGGCCCGCGATTCAGCATCGTAAGCTGCCCAGAAATTCAGCAACGTGTAACGCCCGGAATGATTTTGGAAACTAATATTACTTTCATTTCCTAAAGACTCTATTCTCGGAGCCAGATCACCAGGATTAGTACCCACGGTAGGTCTCGCTTCTTTTGTAGCGGACGACATTGTTGCCAATGCAACCGTTACAATGAGAACATAAGCTCTTACCTTCATAATGTAATTTTTACGTTAAACTTAATCGGAACATAATCTCCTACGGATAATTACCGGTCTGCAGGCGGTTCTTTGTCAGTTTTCCTTTATGCCCGACTCCTGATTTTCAGGAAAGTAAACAAGTGCTTTTCCTTCGCTAAGGAATTACGTTCTTGTTTTTAACGGTGGCAAAGATACAGGTAAAGAGTCTCTCCTTCCAAACGATATAACATAAATCGAGTGAAATGCAAGGTTTTTTATATGTTTTATTGCATGAAAATCTAGGAAAATAGCTGTTTTATAGCAGATAGTTAACAATAATTTGCTTTTAAAACAGGGGTAGAATAGATGCTATTTTAACATGAGAAGGAAAAATAAGAACATTAAGTCTGGTTTTAAGGAGATAAAGTCCGACTATAAATCGGACTTTATCTTAGTTTTGTTATTCTTTATAAGGAGAAGGCATAGGCATTCCCTCTTTTATATATTCGTCGTAAACGATCGTCGGATGGTCTTGCAGTGATGTCATATTATACTCTGCTTTGAAATTATCCCGACGGAAGTTTTTCAACTTCAGGTTTTCCGTACTGTAAGTACGCAACGTTTCCTTTTTGTTTCCTGTCAATGAACTTTCCACAACTACAGAGTCGAGGATGTTCATTTTGGGAGTCAATGTAGGTAGTAACGTCTGCTCCAACAACCCGCGATAAGCACCGATATATTCACACCAGTAAGCGTTGCCTTGCTTAAAAACACGATACGTGTAGTTAGACCATGCTGTTCGGATGTGAATCTCATGTTCCCAGATTTCAATACATGCTTCTGAATCATAGTTAGGATCTTTAATCGTAACTCTTTCCAAGCCATGTGTTTTTTCAACCACTTTTGTTTGCCATTTGTCTGAATGCCGTATTTCGGCAATAATCTCAGGCAGTTTTTCCTTAATTTCAAACTGAATTTTCATCTCGATTTGCCTGCCAGTCAGGACTTATTAAGGTTGCCAGGTTCTAAATTATATATAACATCTCTGTAAAAATAACAATTCTATTTGAATTTTTGTTTATTCGAATGCCTGAATTTGCATATAACTTGTTTACCTTTGCCTTATAAAACAAAAAACATGGGACTAAAAGACGAAATTATACTGATAAATATAAACGGAGCTGACCGTCCGGGCGTCACCGCCGCCCTTACCGAAATTCTGGCAAAGAATAATGCTGTCATTCTTGATATCGGTCAGGCTGATATTCACAACAACTTATCATTAGGTATTCTTTTCCAGAGTTGCGGAGGAAATTCAGGTGATATTTTGAAAGAATTACTCTTCAAAAGTTATGAATTGGATGTAAATATTCGTTTTAATCCTATTACAGAAGAAGAATATTCCAAATGGGTGAATATGCAGGGAAAGAACCGGTATATTATAACCATTCTGGGACGTATGCTGACGGCAAAGCAAATAGCGGGTGTCACTCGTATTGTTGCCGACCAGGGAATGAATATCGATGACATCAAACGTCTGACAGGACGTATTCCTTTGGATGAAAACTCACGGACTCCCAAGGCGAGTGTGGAATTTTCCGTTCGCGGCACACCGCGTGATAAAGAGCTGATGAAGGCTGAGTTTATGAAACTCTCCTCCGAACAAGTAATGGATATCTCTTTCCAGGAGGAAAGTATGTATCGCCGTATGCGCCGTCTTATCTGTTTTGATATGGATTCGACCCTGATCGAAACGGAAGTGATCGACGAGTTGGCTATCCGTGCCGGTGTTGGCGACGAGGTGAAGGCTATTACGGAATCGGCTATGCGTGGAGAGATAGATTTCAGCGAAAGTTTCCGGCAACGTTGCGCCTTATTAAAAGGATTGGATGTCTCTGTTATGCAGGATATTGCAGAAAATTTGCCTATCACTGAAGGGGTTGATCGCCTGATGCGTATTCTTAAAAAGGTGGGCTTCAAGATCGCAATCCTTTCCGGGGGATTTACTTATTTCGGAAACTACCTGAAACAGAAATACAATATAGATTATGTATATGCAAACGAGCTTGAAGTGGTAGACGGTAAGTTGACGGGACGCCATATCGGAGATATCGTCGATGGTAAACGGAAAGCTGAATTGCTTCGTTTGATCGCTCAGGTTGAAAATGTGGATATCCGTCAGACCGTAGCGGTTGGTGACGGTGCCAACGACTTGCCTATGATCAGTATAGCCGGTTTGGGCATTGCTTTCCATGCGAAACCAAAAGTAAAAGCAACCGCCAAACAGTCGATTTCAACGATCGGGCTGGACGGAATATTATATTTCCTGGGATACAAAGATTCATATTTGGAAGAACAAATGTAATTTAAATAAAAGCGTTTATGATAAGACACATTGTAATGTTTAAACTGACAGAGTTTGCAACTCCGGCCGACAAACAGGCTAAAATGCAGGAAATTAAAACTGGTTTGGAAGCTTTGATCGACAAGATCGACATATTACGTATGATCCGTGTCGATTTTAATGTAAATCCGGAAGAAACATGGGACGTTATCCTTACAACGGAACTCGATTCACTGGAGGATGTGAAGACATACGCAAACCACCCCGAACACGTAGCAGTATCAAAGGGTATTATCGGTCCGGTAAAAGCAGACAGAGCTTGTGTTGACTACGAGTATTAATAAGGCTTTATGAAAGATTTTGATATTGAAGAGCGGGCAAAAAGCGCTGTTCAGAACTTTGAATCGGGATACAACTGCGCACAGTCTGTATTCCTGGCCTATTCGGATGTTTTCGAACTGGATCTGAATATGGCAAAAAAAATGTCTGTCTCTTTCGGTGGCGGTGTAGGCCGGATGCGGGAAGTATGTGGAACGGTAAGTGCTATGGCTATGCTAGCCGGGTTTAAATATCCTGTATTGGACCAGAATGACCAGGAAGCCAGAACAAAGAATTATGCAATGGTGCAGAAAATGTCTAACATTTTCAAGGAAAAACATGGTACGATTATTTGCCGCAGTCTTTTGCCCGAGGCTCAAGCCAACCAGACAGCTCCTGCCCCTTCCGAAAGAACAAAAGAATATTATGCCAAACGTCCTTGCAGCAAATATGTGGCTGATGCAGCCCGGATAGCAGGACGAATGCTGAAAGATGAATTGGATTGATGGCTTAGGCCATCAATCTTATTTGAGAAACATATCCCAAGGTTCTTATCTCACTAAATAAATTCATGTAAGAAGACTGTGCCTTAACATTTACTTTATAGGTAATGATCGCCTTATTCTGCTCATACATAGATTCAAACGAAACACTTACGATATAAATGTTTTTTCCTTCCAGTATTTTACGGACTGCTTTCAAATCCGGGGTCGATGTTGTACAAATAATTGTCAGTATTTTGTTTACACCGTTCAGGAACATCCTTCTTTCAAGTCTTTCCAGGCTGACTAATATAACAAGTGTCAAGCCCGTACCGATTAATGCCGGAATATACATCCCTGCTCCTACAGCCAGTCCGATAACTGCAACGACCCAGATACAAGCCGCTGTAGTCAGTCCGTGAATACTTCCGTGACTCTGCATAATAGCGCCTGCTCCCAAGAAGCCGATTCCGGTAAGTACTTGTGCGGCAATACGTCCCGGATCTCCATTCAGAAAGTCAGGATAACATTGAGGTATCCAGATGGAAATAAGCATGGCTGCCGCTGATCCCATACAAATCAAGGTAAAGGTGCGCATTCCTGCCTCACGACGACGAAACTGGCGTTCTATACCAATAACAGCCCCCAGCAAAAAGCTGACAAATAGTTTTACAGCCGCAGTAGCCGGTGTAATAGTTGTATTTTGGAGTATCTCGTTAATTTGATCAAGCATATTTATTTTTTGTTTTAGTTACTGGCAAATATAGCTAATTATTTGAATATCTCTATATACTTACAGAGAAGGTATATCACATAGGGTAAAGACTTCGGAGTTTCAAATATTTGGGGTAAATTTGCCGCATTAAAAAGTGGTATATGAAACAAACATTGAAAGAAAACGGAGGCCTTCCTCCATTGATATTATGGACATTATCTATTGTAGCCGGCATTTCGGTAGCCAATCTTTACTATAATCAGCCACTTCTGAACATGATACGTCAGGATCTCGACGTATCCGAATTTACCACCAATCTGATTGCTATGATTACACAGGTTGGTTATGCATTGGGGTTATTGTTCGTTGTGCCATTGGCTGATATGTATAAACGTAAAACGATCATTATTACGAACTTCACTATCCTGACCGTATCATTGCTAAGTATTGCTTTGGCTCCCAATATTCAGATCATTCTTATTGCATCCTTGTTTACAGGGATCTGTTCAATGATACCGCAAATATTTATTCCTATAGCAGCTCTTTACTCCAAACCGGAAAATAAGGGACGAAATGTAGGGTTGGTCGTTTCCGGATTGCTTTCCGGAATATTGGTATCGAGGGTAATAAGTGGGCTGGTCGGTGACCTGTTTGGTTGGCGGGAAATGTATTATATTGCTGCTGGCCTGATGGTTGTATGTGGTATTGTTGTAATTACGGTTCTGCCTGATATACAACCTACTTTTAAAGGGAAATACTCGGAACTTATGAAATCCTTGTTTTCGCTGTTGAAAGAATTCCCTTCCCTGAAGATTTATGCAATCCGGTCCGGGTTCGCATTCGGTTCTTTTCTGGCCATGTGGTCGTGCCTGGCGTTTAAGATGGGACAGGCTCCTTTTTTTGCAAATAGCGATGTCGTCGGGATGTTGGGACTTTGCGGAGTAGCCGGGGCTTTATCGGCTTCACTTGTAGGAAAATATGTAAAAAAAGTGGGTGTCAGGCGTTTTAATTTCTGGGGATGCGGGTTGATCCTGTTTTCCTGGTTATTGCTTTATTGGGGTGGAAACTATTATACTTCTATTATAATAGGTATAATTATTATCGATATAGGTATGCAATGTATCCAGTTAAGTAACCAATCAAGTATTTTTGAATTATGTCCGTCTGCCTCAAACCGGGTCAATACAATCTTTATGACAACTTATTTTATAGGAGGTTCGTTAGGCACATTCTTTTCCGGTACGGCTTGGCAGATGTTCGGTTGGGCAGGAACAGCCGGCGTTGGAGTATTACTATGTTGCGCCTCTTTAAGTGTGACTCTGCTGGCGAAGGAAGAAAGATGATGGTTTACTTATTAGGGAATAAAAACGGAGAGGTTTATCAGGTAAGCCTCTCCGTTTTGTTTATCAACTTATATTGATTACTTTACTTTCGAAATTTCAATAACCCGGCTTGTCAATTGCTTGCCCGAGAACACTGGAATACCCACTTTCATAAGCAGTTCCCCGGAAAAAGTCTTTCCGTTGCATCTCAGGTTTGACTCTGTTCCCGGTACCAGGTTGATTTCCTTTACTTCATACTGAGTTTCTGGATTCAATCCCTGCAGACGAACCGGCTGTAAAATCTCACCGTAACGGGGATGAACATCAAATGCAAAAAGGACAGCCTTATCGGTGGTTTCATTAACATACATAACTGCAGAATGATTGCCGTCATAAGGAGAGACCAAACGATACAGGTCACCGTCCATAAGCGTACCACTTAAGCGATTGAAGTTCTTAACCGCTCCTTTACAATACTCTTGCTCTGCCGGAGTCATCTCATGAGTGCGGATGTCAAATCCGAGTTTACCCATCATAGCCACATCAGTACGGAACTTTATACTGGCACTCTTATTCCAGCTTGTAACATGTGCAGCCATTGTCTTTGAAGGAAAGAAATGAGAATATCCCCATTGGATAAAGATACGTTCAATAGGATCGGTATTATCGCTCGGCCAAAATTCCGTGAAATACTTCAAACCTTCATAATCCGTACGTCCACCACCACCGGAGCAAAGCATCATCGGCAGGTTGGGATATTTGGCCTTAACACGTTCAAGCACATTGTAGAATCCTCTTACGTGTTCAATATAAAGATGAGATTGTTGGTCTTTCAGATACGGAGAATAAATATTAGTGATCGGACTGTTACAATCCCATTTGAAATAGGCAATACCCGGATATTTTGTCATCAGGTTGTCAACAATTCCAAATACATAATCCTGTACTTTCGGATTACTAAGATCCAATACTAACTGATTTCTAAAATAATACTCGTCTCTGTTAGGTAAATGGATTACCCAATCTTTATGTTTTTCATACAATTCACTCTTCGGATTAACCATCTCCGGCTCGATCCACAAACCGAATTTTATACCTTTATCAGTTGCTTCCTTCACCAGTTTACCGATGCCGTTCGGTAATTTTTCTACGGTTTCTCCCCAGTCTCCTAATCCCTGACGATCGCTGCTACGGGGATATTTGTTAGCAAACCAACCATCATCCAGTAGGAACATATCGACACCCAACTCCTTTGCTTCATCCATGATATCGACCAGCTTGTCTTCATTAAAATCGAAATAGGTAGCTTCCCAGTTATTCAGCAAAGTAAGACGTGATTTATCACCATCTTTTACCTGATATTTGCGAGCCCATTTATGAAAATCACGACTAGCTCTGCCCTTTCCTTCTGCACTGAAAGTAAAGATAAATTCAGGAGTTCGGAATATATCATTGGACTTTAGTGAATATTCTGATGCATAGTTATTTATACCTGATAGGATACGTAATTTGTTTTCGTTGTCAACCTCGAATGTAAAACGGAAATTTCCAGTCCAACCGATCGTTCCGAAAAGAACTTCTCCTTCATTTTCCCTGGCATTTTCGTTCAAAGACAATAAAAAGAATGGAGAATTAAACATATTTGCACGACTTCCAAGCTTTGTATCCAATACTTTTTTTCCAAATGAAAGTTGTTGTTCGGTCATATTTACTTCATGTGCCCAATCTCCTGCAAATTCAGTCAGGAAGTATTTTTCACTATTCATATAGAGAAGTGAAGAAGCATAGTTATATAACGTGACGGGCTTTTTCTCCTGGTGCGAAATCTCTGTAAAAGATTTGATGATATTTTCTTTTGCATAAGAAACAAAGTGAAGATCGACTGTTACAGGGTATACATCATCCTTAAGTTTGATGATTGTTTCCGTTACGTTCGGCTGAAGTTGTTTAGTCTCATAAGATATATATTTTAGCAATAGAGATGGGTTACCATCATTATGCAAAACGCGGATAGCCGGTTCAAAATAGTCTTCCATACCATGTGCAAGATAGGCTTCCCCACCCAAAGGTAGTTGATCGATATCACTATTGAACCGGAGCTTCTGGCCTAGATACGATTGATATAAACGGCCATTATTACCTACCTTATATATAAGGCTGATATTATCGGTCGAAATTGGAATAATAACGTTGTCACCTGCTTTTAGCGACATAGATATGACCAGTAGGCATATCAAAGAAAATAGTCTGTTTTTCATGTTCCTTTTTTTACTTGATTGTGGTCTATATTTTACTAAAACGAAGAAAAGTGCCTGTTTTGGTTATAACAGACACTTTTCTTATTGAAATATCATATTTCTAAAGCTCCAATAAGTTCTCTCGCGGATTTAAATCCATGTCTGTCGAGATACTCATTCATGCCGTCAATCACTTTTATCGATACGGTCGGATCAACAAAATTGTAAGTTCCGATCTGTATCGCCGTGGCCCCGGCCAACATAAATTCTACCGCATCTTTCCAGTTTGAAATACCTCCTAAACCGATGATAGGTATCTTTACTGCCTTGTATGTTTGCCATACCATCCGGAGGGCAACCGGCTTCACACAAGGACCGGATAAACCACCAGTTATTGTAGATAATATAGGTTTACGCTTCTCTGCATCAATAGCCATTCCGAGCATGGTATTGATAAGCGAAACAGAGTCTGCTCCTTCGGCTTCGACTGCTTTTGCAATCTCGGTTATGTCGGTTACATTAGGAGAAAGTTTTACAATAAGGGTCTTGGGATAAACCTTGCGAACTGCCTTTACAACTTCGGCCGCACCGCAAGTCGTTACGCCAAAAGCCATACCGCCTTGCTTCACATTCGGGCATGAAATATTGAGTTCGATAGCTGGAATTTTATCCAATCCTGCAATCTTTTCTGCACATTCCACGTATGTTTCGACAGACGATCCACTTACATTTACGATCATATTTGTGTCGATATCCTTAATAGAAGGATAAATATGATCCACGAAATATTGGGCCCCTTTGTTTTGCAGACCTACTGCATTCAACATCCCGGAAGGTGTTTCCGCCATACGGGGATACAGATTTCCTTCGCGTGGCTGAATAGTTGTTCCCTTTACAAAAATACCACCCAATCTTGAAATATCCATAAAGTCTGAATATTCTACTCCGTATCCAAATGTACCCGAAGCAGTCATTACCGGGTTTTTCAACTGCAAATTACCTATGTTTACATTTAACTCAGCCATGTCAATTTCTCTATATTAAATACGGGACCTTCAGTACAAACACATACATGACCTTCTTTCGTATTCTCCACACAGCATAGGCAAGCACCTATACCACAGGCCATTGTATTTTCAAGCGAGGCTTCGCATGTGATCGATTCAGTAGCGGCATATCTAGCGACAGCTACCATCATCGGCTTTGGTCCACATGTGTAAATTTTATCAAAATGAACGTTTTTCAATACGGAATGGTTTGTTACATAGCCTTTTTCACCGAGAGAACCGTCTTCGGTAGTTATGTGAACAGTTCCTATTTTCGTAAACTCATCCAGTTGCAATACATCATCCTTGGAGCGTGCTCCTAACAGGAATACAGGTTCAAAACCGGCATTCTTTAAGGCTGCCCCCAAACATAACATCGGAGCAGTACCAACACCACCACCAATTAACAGCAACTTCTGATTTTTACTTTCACTGGTAGGAATTGTAAAACTGTTACCCAACGGCAACATAATATTTACAATATCTCCCGGACGGTATTCTGCCATACGACGTGTTCCATCGCCAACCAACTGGATAAGCAACCACAATTCATTGGTTGTTCTATCTATAAAGTTAATTGAAATAGGTCGGCGAAGAAATGTTGTAGGAGAGTTATCCACCAGCACCTGAACGAACTGACCGGGAAGCATTTCCGGCAAAGTATCGTCGCTGGTTAATTTTAGCAGGCAATAATTTTTATGAAGGTGGTTGTTTTCAGTAACCTTCATATCTAACATGTACTTCTTCATATAATATGATTACTCAATTTCTATACAAAGATACATGAATAAGATGTATATAGCAATGCTGACCTAGTCTTTCTTGTTTTTTTCAGGAGTAAAAGTCTCAAATGTATTATCTGAATAGAATATCATTATTTTACTCACATTTCTGGAAGGTTGTTCAGGAAGCACAATTTGTTCTATTACAGGCTGTTTAGGCATGTTTACAGGTGTCTCAACCCTAATTTCCTTGCGATATTCGGGAGAATCCGGCTGATTGGACGGATTTATCGTTGTCTTTGTAAACAAATCGGGCTCAGTTAACACATGTTCGCGCATCATATTGCCTTTACCGAATAAAAGCCAGTCGGAATCTACATACGTAAACCGTTCCAGAATTTTTACCAGCACATCCAGGCTGGGGTTATTTCTACCGGATATAATATGTGACATAGCTGATCGCTGGATACCGATTGCTTCGGCAAATTTGGAAGGAGTTAGTCCTTCATGTTCCATTACTGCTAAAATACGATCTTTCATAACCAAAATGCGGATTATATATCAAAAAGAACTGCCAATATGACTGTTTACAAGGGTTTGATACAGAATTAAACCATGACACAAATATAACACATTATTTCCAATTGTGCAATTTATATTTATAATCATAAACAGATAGAATTGTGACCATCTATAAACATTTGTGTCTGATACGTTTGTAAACGTATACAAAGGGGCACAAAACGAGGTTAAAGTAGTGTTAATGAATTTATATAATAAATACCTGTTGCATAATGGATTATTATATCATTTATTATGCAATAAAGTTGCCATTTCACATTTATATACGGAATAATTGACAGGAATTAATGTATACAATTAATATATTAGGGTAATTAGCTGGTTTTTGATATATTATCATATATGTTTACTGTAACAGTATTTAAACCTATTTTTATTGATTTATATTAGTAATGTATACTGAAACATTTGTATCATCACTCTATTCGACACAAAAGTAACCTTTAAGGATGTTCTAATGTATACAAATATTCCCAGACACAAATGTAACTCATTTAGAACTGTACACATTAATAAATTAACATCTTTCACTTAGACGGCTCCACTGTCAATATGTCTTGTTTTTTGTTACAACTCTTTCTCTACCTGATATACTTTTGTATCCTATACCCTAAAAGCTTATTTTTTCGTGATATTTGTAAACAACTATACGAGAAGAAATAAATATTAAATTCTCAGAGGGGTAAAATGCAGGTGGAATCATTGAAAAACAAGATAGGCACTCTGTTTTTTCATGTTCGGAAATCTGACTATTCTAGAAAAATAAGGACAAAAAGCCGTTGTTAGGACTTGTTACGGCCAGAAACGAAAAAACTGCACATGGCGAATTCTAGAGTTATCGCCATGTGCAGTTTACACTACTGATTCTATTTTTTAATGAAGTATTTTATATAATAATTCTTTGAGTAAATCAGCATCCGATACAGAAGAATTGTCTACTCCTTTTGACCTGGCATCAGTTGTTCGAATGTCACTGATCAAATTAAAAACTTTCATGGCCGGATAATTTCTTAATCCAGTCATATAATCCTTTACCTGAAAAGTTCCCCTTAAACCTAAAGCCGTCATTAAACCACCTTCCGATCTGTCCTTTGTATAATAGCAGATCAACAGGTTGGAGAAATAATTAAAAATTACAGGAAGGGTCATCTGTATCGGATTACTTTTCGGATTCTTTTCGAAATACTGAGCAATCCGGTTTGCCTTTAATATGTCCTTTACTGCAATTGCTTTTATTAACTCGAAGTTATTGTATTCTTTACTTATTCCGATATTCTGTTCTATCAACTCCGGAGTGACGCGTTTTGGGGCCTTTTCAGGCAAGATCAATGCCAGCTTGTCCAATTCCTTACTTAGACGGCTTAAATCGTTTCCAAGGAAGTCTGAAAGCATTTGAGCGGCCTTTGGATCGATCCCGATGGAACGCTGTTGCATAAACGAAACGATAAATGCCGGCATTTTATAATCCGGTATTTTTTTCGATTCAAACAAAACGCCTGTTTTTTCAGTCGCTGCTGCCAGTGACTTTCTTCTGTCCAGGTTCTTATATTTGTAATTAACAACCAGTACCGTCGAATTAAGTGGATTTTTGACATAGTTGGTCAGCAATTCTATATCGCGGACCAGTTGTGCTTCACGTACGACTACCAACTGATATTCCGACATCATCGGAAACCGACGGGCTGCATTTATAATCATAGCCGCATCCGTATCGGCCCCATACATCACCATTTGATTGAAATCCCGCTCAGATTCACCCAACACATTCTCTATGAGCAGATCTGTTATCCTGTCCATAAAAAAAGGTTCTTCACCCATTAATATATAAACGGGCTGAAACTTTTTAGCAACGATATCCCGGCATATTTCCTCAAACGTATTTTCTTTTTTTGCCATAATAAAGCATTAAATATTACCAACTGAACCGAATATGACGGACTGTTTTTTTATCATCTATAATTTGATGAAGGGCTTCTATTCCTAATTTTACATGTTCCGGAGCAAAATTGCGGGTAACTGCCCGGTCGCTCGCCTCTGTTTTAACCCCATCTTCCTCTAAAGGTTTATCTGATATCATCAATAAAGCCCCCGTTGGAATTTTATTGGCAAAGCCTGCCGTAAGCAAAGTCGCTGTTTCCATATCGATACCGGTGGCATGCGTACGCTTCAAATAGTCCTTGAACGAAGTGTCGTATTCCCAAACACGGCGGTTTGTTGTATAAATCGTACCGGTCCAATAATCTTTTCCCTGGTCGCGAACAGCAGAGGAAATAGCACGCAACATTGAAAATGCAGGAAGCGACGGAACTTCTGCCGGCAAATACTCGTTGGAAGTTCCTTCACCACGGATTGCAGCGATCGGCAGAACATAATCACCCAGATTGTTGGCTTTCTTTAAACCACCGCATTTACCGAGAAACAGAACCGCAGTTGGACTAACAGCCGACAACAAATCCATGATCGTTGCCGCATTTGCACTTCCCATTCCAAAGTTAATAATGGTAATGCCTTCGGCCGAAGCATTCGGCATAGAGCTTTTCAATCCAAGTATCGGGACATTAAAATTTTCAGCAAATAGCTCGACATATTTGGTAAAGTTTGTGAGTAAGATATACTTATCAAAATCTTCCAGCCTACGCTCGGTATAACGAGGCAGCCAATTTTCAACGATTTCTTGTTTTGTTTTCATAAATCATTACCTTTGAGGGTAGAATTATAGTGTATAATATAAACGACAAATATAATAAATGCTATCATTAAACCTGCCAACATTCGCAGCGAAAGTAAAGGAAAAAGACGGGAAACCTGTTATATTCGATCCGGTACGCCGCAAATATGTAGCCCTGACACCCGAAGAATGGGTACGTCAGCATTTTGTCAATTATCTGATAACAGACAAAGGATACCCGAAAGAACTTCTGGCGAATGAAGTTCCCCTGAAACTGAATGGTACATCCAAACGATGTGACACAGTTGCATATAACCGTTTTTTAGCCCCTTTAATGATTGTGGAGTATAAAGCCCCCACCATAGAGATAACGAAGGCTGTTTTCGACCAAATAGTACGTTATAACATGGTATTGCGCGTACGTTACCTGACAGTCAGTAATGGCATCAACCATTTTTGCTGCAAAATCAATTATGAAAACCTTACTTATTCTTTTTTGGATGGGCTTCCCGAATATGGGATTCTGGAAGTCTGAAAATTGGAAGGAAAAGGCAATAACATCATTCTTATTTACCTGAAAAGAGTACAGATAAACAAGTATTTAGTTTCTTCCACAAAGCCTCTCCCCTTATCCTTCAGCACATCTCTGCCGGATAAGGGTTCATTCCCCCAATCGGTACCTGGAATTTTTTATCAGATATTTGTTACGTGACGTATGAGGAATAATGATCATTTTATTCCCTGCCAACCTGTCCTGTTTCCCCGCAAAAACAGAATCAGAAATAACCGGAATAATACAAATCACATTATTTATTTGAAATAGTCGGTTTATCTTACCAGTAAATACTGGTAAACACAAAAAAAACAATACCCCAAGGAGCATAGTTATCCAAAAATCAGAAGTATATATAGTGATAAAAGAATGTAGCATTTCCGTATATTAACAATTATACGGAACAAACGTAGCAATATTTATTTAAAAAACAAACTTTTGTCGAATAAATATTGCTATTATGAGTATTTTAAAAAAAAGTCTATAACGCGTATGCTGTTCTGTCGCGATAAATTTCAATAGAGTCAATTCGCTGTGTATCTGTTTTTTGAATATACACGGAATTGTCAACACCATGGATAGGCTGCTGAATCTCTTCTTTTTCATTGAAAAGAAGAGAATAACCTAGTATTACTGCGAAAAAAGATAGAATCAACAACTTCATAATCTTGCTCAATTTTATGTCTATATTAGCTAAGATGTAATAAGAACGGAAAATGCTGCATGATATTACAAAAAAAGGGAAGAAAATATTATTTCTTCCCTTTTTATTTATTGAGGCTTGTAAATACCTACCGTTTTTTATGCACCGAAGTCATCGAAGTGTAACATTTCGCGAGGTACACCCAGATTGTCAAGCATATTTTCTACCGCTTTCGACATCGGGCCCGGACCACACATGTAATATTCGATATCTTCCGGAGCTTCGTGATCCTTCAGATAAGTATCGTAAATTACCTGATGAACGAAACCAGCTGTATACTTCACACCTGCTGCATCAGCTGCAGGATCCGGGCGGTCAAGCGCCAGATGGAAAGTAAAGTTCGGGAATTCTTTTTCTATTTCCAGGAAGTCTTGCAGATAGAACACTTCATTCAATGCACGTGCACCATAGAAGTAAGACATCTTACGATCTGTTGTTTTCAATGTCTTAGTCATGTGCATGATCTGAGCACGCAACGGAGCCATACCAGCACCACCGCCGACCCACATCATTTCTCTCTTAGAGTCGAAGATCGGATGGAAATCACCGTAAGGACCGCTCATGATTACCTTATCACCCGGTTTCAGGGTAAAGATATAAGAAGAAGCAATACCCGGCATTACATCCTGGAATCCAGGACCCTGTTCTTTCGGTTTGAAAGGAGGAGTCGCGATACGTACAGTCAACATGATACGGTCTCCTTCTGCAGGATAGTTGGCCATTGAGTAAGCACGGATAGTCGGTTCAGTGTTCTGACATTTCAAACCGAACAAACCGAAATTCTTCCATGCCGGCAGATAACCTTCACCGATCAGGTCTTTATCGATATCCTTGTCATAATCCATAGTATATGCAGGAATCTTGATCTGTGCATAAGAACCCGGAACGAAGTCCATGTGTTCACCCTTAGGCAGAGCAACGATAAACTCTTTGATAAAGGTTGCCACGTTCTTGTTGCTGATCACTTCGCATTCCCATTCCTTAACTCCGAATACTTCATCAGGAACTTTGATCTTGATATCTTCTTTTATCTTGGTCTGGCAACCCAGTCTCCAATGATCTTTAATTTGTTTACGAGAGAAGAAACCAACTTCCGTAGGAAGAATGTTTCCGCCACCTTCCGGCACCTGACAACGGCACTGTCCACAGCTACCGCTACCACCACAAGCAGACGACAGGAAAATACCTTCACTCTGAAGCGTATTCAATACAGTTCCACCAATGGGAACATCGTATTCCTTTTCTCCGTTAACAACCATCCTCACATTGCCCGATGGTATTAATTTTGCTTTCGCAAATAAAAGCGAACCAACAAGGATCAGTGTAATCACAAGGAAAACGACTGCTCCAACTGCAATGGTAAGTCCGCCCGACATTAATATAATCATCTTTATTCTTGTTTAATGCGTTAATACTTAGATCTTAAGTCCTGAGAAGCACATAAATGCCATACCCATCAGACCGGTAATGATAAAGGTAATACCCAGACCTTTCAAAGGCTTCGGTATATCCGAATAAGCCAATTTTTCACGGATAGCAGCCATACCAACGATAGCCAGCATCCAACCGATACCAGAACCTAAACCGTATACAGTAGCAACTCCTACATTAGGAAATGCTCTTTGTTGCATAAACAGAGAACCACCCAGGATAGCACAGTTCACAGCGATAAGCGGCAAAAAGATACCCAGAGATGCATACAATGCCGGAGCAAATTTCTCAACAACCATTTCAACCAACTGCGTAAATGAAGCAATGATGGCGATGAAGATGATCAGAGAAAGGAAACTCAGATTCACTCCTGCATATTCAGCGCCTAACCAGCTCATGGCGCCTTCTTTCAATATATAATTTTCGAGCATATAGTTGATCGGCAACGTACATACCAAGATGAACGTTACAGCCATACCCAATCCTAAAGCAGTCTTTACGTTCTTGGAAACAGCCAGGAAAGAACACATACCCAGATAGTATGCGAAAATCATGTTGTCTACGAAGATCGAGCGGACAAACGTGCTTAAATATTCTTCCATTCTATTATTCGTTTAATAGTTTGTATTAATTTTCTTGAAGCTCTTTGTTCTTAGAACGGTGAACCCATATAATCACGGCAATCACGATCAAAGCCATCGGAGGCAGGATCATCAAACCATTGTTTACATAGCCGAAGTCGTAGAATGCCTGCGGGATCACCTGGAATCCAAGTAACGTACCAGAACCTAATAATTCACGGAAGAAACCTACGATCACAAGGATCAGAGCATACCCCAAACCATTACCAATACCGTCCAGGAAAGATTCCCACGGACCGTTACCCAGGGCGAACGCCTCCAGACGTCCCATCAGGATACAGTTGGTAATGATCAGACCAACGAACACCGAAAGCTGCTTATTTACATCATAGGCAAATGCTTTCAATACTTCACTTACAATAGTTACCAATGCGGCAACAACTACCAACTGTACGATAATACGGATACGGTTAGGAATTGTATTACGCAGTAACGAAATAATCACGTTGGCAAACGCCACCACAGCCGTCACGGAAATACCCATTACAATAGACGGCTCAAGTTTTGATGTTACAGCCAATGCAGAACAGATACCCAACATCTGTACGATGACAGGGTTGTTTGTGCTCAACGGGCCTAACAGAACTTCTTTATTCTTACTTGATAATAATCCCATCTTCTTACTGATTTTGTGAGGTTAAAAACTTAACATAACCATTCAGGCTATTGAACAACATATGGTCAACCCCCTGACTGGTGATCGTACCACCTGAAATACCGTCAACATAGTCCTGACCGGCTACGCTCTTACCCGGCTTAACAATAGCTACGGATTTGAATTCACCGTTGAAGAACAATTTTTTACCTTTGAATTCTTTGCTGAATTCTGGTTTTGAGATCTCAGCACCCAATCCCGGAGTTTCTCCCTGGTGGCTGAAGTCTGCACCAAAAATTGTATTCTTGTCTTCATCAACGGAAAGATATCCCCACAGAGGTCCCCACAAACCTGCACCTGACAAAGCCATGATATATTTGTTTTTACCATCTACATTGGCTACGAATACCGGATGTTGATCTGGTGTTGCAGTAAATGCGTCACCTTCTACCTTTTCTCCATTTTCATTCACAAGGAAAGATTCTTTGATCAGTTCACTGTATTTTGCTTCAGCTTCATTAGGCTGAACAGATACATTGATTGAACGCAGGATCTGCTGTCTCTTGTCGTTATCTTCGTTCTTCTGCTGGAAAGTTCTCAGCGATTGAGAAGTAAATGCCAATACAACAGCTACCAAAACAACCATTACAGAAGCATAAACTACTGTATATACGTTGCTATCTCTATCCAATCCCTTCTTACCGGCAGCAGCCTCTTTGATTTCTTCAAATTCAGAAGCAGGAACGCCACATACAGGACAAACATCCGGAGCTTTATTTCCTTCGTGGATATATCCACATACTTTACATTTATATTTTGCCATACTCCTTCTTACATTATTTGATTACACGTTTCAATCTGCGGTTGATGTTAGCTTCTACCACATAGTAGTCGATCAGCGGAGCAAATACATTCATCAACAGGATAGCAAGCATCATACCTTCAGGATAACCCGGGTTTAATGCACGGATAATGATAGCCATTGCTCCTACCAGGAAGCCATAGATATATTTACCTGTTTCAGTACGTGCAGATGTCACAGGGTCGGTAGCCATAAATACGGCACCAAAAGCAAAACCGCCCAGGAACAAATGATCGATCGGAGATACACACATAGCCACCGTTGTACCGATCATATTGAAGATAGCAGCCATAACAGCACCACCTACAAATACAGACAGCATGGTCTTCCAGCTTGCGATCTGAGTATACAGAAGGATAACAGCACCGATCAGGATAGCCAATACGGATGTTTCACCGATTGAACCCGGAATCAGTCCCAGGAACATATCCCAGGTAGTCATCGGGTTACCCAGTACGTCAACTGTCTGGAATGAACCGATCATATCTTTACCGGCAATAGCAACCTGTCCCAGCGGAGTGGCTCCGGAGAAACCGTCAACTACTGTTCCTGCACCCAGTCCGAATGTATCGGCTGTGCGAACGAATACCTGGTCGCCAGACATGGCAGCCGGATAAGCAAAGAACAGGAACGCACGTGTTACCAATGCAACGTTAAACACGTTGTAACCAGTACCACCGAATACTTCCTTAGCAAAAATAACCGCAAAAGCAGTAGCCACAGCAATCATCCACAGCGGAGTATCGATAGGAACGATCATCGGGATCAATATACCCGAAACCAGGAAACCTTCCTGAATTTCTTCTTTTTTCACCTGGGCAACAGCAAACTCGATACCCAGACCTACTACGTACGAAACAATAATTTTAGGCAGTACAGCCAGGAAACCGAAGATGAATGTCATCAAAAATCCGGGATCAGCACCAACAGCCAGATTGTGTTGATAGCCGACATTGTACATACCAAAAAGCAAAGCAGGCAACAAAGCGATAATAACCACAGTCATGGTACGCTTAGAATCGATATAGTCGTGAATATGCACGCCTGATTTCGAAGTGGTGCTCGGAACAAATAAGAATGTTTCAACACCTTCGAATACAGAACGGAACATCGCCAGCTTTCCGCCTTCCTCAAAGTTAGGCTTAATCTTGTCGAGGTAATTCCTTAACGCTTTCAATGTATTCTAATTTTTTATGTTATTAATTCATTTCCTTGTATAACAGATCCAATCCCTGACGTACGATCTTCTGGATCTCGATCTTGGAAGTGTCAACAAATTCACAAAGTGCAAAATCTTCCGGGGCAACTTCATAGATACCCAGATTTTCCATTTTATCGATATCGAAAGCGATAATGGCTTTCAGCAGGTATTCGGGATAGATGCTCATCGGGAATACTTTTTCGTATTCGTTCGACATGATCATGGCGCGTTTACCTCCTTTGATACGTGCATCGATTACATATTCTTTGCTCTTCGGAGCCAACCAGGTAAAGAAAGAATGACTTACACTGTATTTTCCGAATCCCGGAGTTGCCCAACCGAAGAAGTCATAAGTTTTGTCTCCTTCAGGGATCACGGTGATCTGATTATCGTAAGCACCCAAATAATCATCTTTACGAACTTTCGTTCCGGTCAGCACATTTCCGCTGATGATACGAAGATCTTCCTTGCCTTCCAGGATCTTTCCTGCAACCAAACTGTTGATCGTACAACCGGAAATAGTTTTAACGTATCCTCTTTCTGTTGTTTCAGAACCTGTGATAGCAACCAAACGGCTGAAATCAGCTACACCTTTGTTAAACAGACGACC
Source organism: Parabacteroides timonensis (assembly GCF_900128505.1). Taxonomy (NCBI): domain Bacteria; kingdom Pseudomonadati; phylum Bacteroidota; class Bacteroidia; order Bacteroidales; family Tannerellaceae; genus Parabacteroides; species Parabacteroides timonensis. The sequence goes on along the minus strand of NZ_LT669941.1, from coordinate 782,834 downwards.
GATAACGATCACATCTGCCGGGTTTACCACCCAAACTACTTCGAGTTTGTTCACCGGTTTGATATGGTTGATCTGTACCCCTACGTTACCTGCAGGATGTGGTCCTTCAAACTCAACCGTTTCAACACCTTTCACATTCACGGAAGAACCTTTTCTGACACCGACATACACTTTACCTTTGGTAAGTTTTGCCAGTGCATCCAACCCGGTCTGGAAATCAGCTTCCTGTCCTTTCAAAATGAAATCGAAATTCGGAGCCAACGGTGCAGAATAGAACGCAGACACGAAAATGTCACGCGGTTCATCTGACGGCGTAGCTACGATATCGTACGGACGCTGTTTGATAAAAGGCCACATACCACCATTGAGCAGGGCTTCTTTTACCTCTTCACTTTTCAGCGAAGACACATTTTTCTTACCGAAATCCTCGTACTCGATCTGCGTGTCCGGCTTAACAACGATGCTAAGCACTTTACGCTTCTCTCCTCGGTTTACGGCAGTTACTTCACCGCTAACGGGTGAAACGAACTTGATCTCCGGGCGGTTCTTATCGATCATCAATACAGAACCGGCTTTGACTTTTTCTCCTACTTTGGCAACAACTTTGGGGGTAATACCGTTATAATAATCGGGGACGATAGCATAACTGTCGCTTTTCCCGGTGTTTAACAGTACGTCCGAAGCTTTGCCCTTCAGATTAATGTCTAAACCCTTTTTAATCTTAATCACATTTGCCATGATACAACTAAAATTGTTTATATGTAATTTTCCCGCAAAAGTACATAAATTTTTATGCTTTAAAGCAGGATTAAAGAAATAATTAGAGAAATAATTCCATAATTTTGTACCGTCAAAGAAAGAGACATGAAAATGAGAGTATATTGTTTATTATTTTTGTTGTTTTGTGCCGCTGTAATGCAGGCCAATGCTCAGCAAACGTACTTTACCGACGTTAACAGCAAGCTGATAAAAACCCTTCAGGTGAAGGTGGCAGGAGAGTTTATTTCCGAGCCTTATATCGAATTGAACGGAGGTCAGCAGATCCAGATCAACTTCGATGCGTTGGAACAGGGTGGTGTCCGCTACTCCTATTCTATCATCCATTGTGATGCCAACTGGCAGAAGTCCATCCTCTCTCCCATTCAATATATGAGTGGTTTTCAGGGATTAACAATAGATGACTTCGCGAATTCCATTAACACCACGACGCAGTACACAAACTATAATCTGCTGTTGCCGAATGACGACGTGCAGTTCAAAATCTCCGGGAATTATGCAGTACAGATCTACAATGAAGATATTCCGGACCAGATTGTTCTGACCGCCTGCTTCTCTGTTGTAGAACCGATGATCAATATTGCGGCATCTGTCAGTGGAAACACGGATATCGATACTAACCAGACTCACCAACAGGTAAGCTTCACTATTAACAACAAGAATTTCCCGATCCCATATCCTCAGACGGATCTGAAGATATTTGTTTATCAGGATAATCGTCGTGATAATGCAGTCTCTGGCTTACAACCGATGTCGATACAAGAAAATCAGATATCATATACTTACAACCGCAATCTTATTTTTTCTGCAGGTAATGAGTATCGGCGCATGGAATTCCTGAGTACTAAATACAACGGGATGCATATTGAAAATATATCTTACCATAATCCTTATTACAATGTGGAGTTGATGACCGATCATAAACGCAGTAACCAGACCTATCAGTACGATCAGGATCAGGACGGGCGCTTTTTCATCCGGTGTAGTAGTTGTGACGATCCGGACACGGAAGCGGACTATTGTATAGTGCATTTTGCCTTAGCCTGTGATCCTTTCCTCGATGGAAATGTTTACCTGAACGGCGAACTATTCCATAACGTACTGGATGAAAAGAGCAAAATGGGATATAATTTTGAAACCCATCAATATGAAAAGGCAGTACTGCTTAAACAGGGAAGTTACAATTATCAGTATCTTTATGTACCGAATGGCAGCACTGTGGGCGAAACCGGTCCTATTGAAGGAAACTATTACCAAACGGAAAACGAATATAGTATTTATGTTTATTACCGTCCGATGGGGACTCAATATGACCGTTTAATCGGCGTAACGACGGTAAAAAATGCAATGCAGGTATTTTAAAGATATATGAAACGAATATCCCGATATTTATTCATTGAAATATCGGGATATTCGTTTTTATAAAAGCCAATGTGATTATTTCTTCCTTATAATAACTACATCCTGAAAATCCAGCGGAGAAGCGCCATGAGACCAACTTCCCTGATATTTCGATTCTGCGAATAAACCATTCTTTTCCAACAGAGAATCCAGATATGATTCATCAAAAGCAATATTAGCTTCCTTAACCTTTTTATCCATCAAGCTATAACCGTTAAAGGAATGAAGAAACTTAAACTCAATCACATCTTCCTTCATTTGTTGTTTTATCTCCGGAGTTAATAAGAAGAATGTAGCCAAACATTTTCCATCTTGTTTCATTACCTTGGAAATCTGCCCCAGATAATTATCGACGTCATCCGGCATCATATGCGTAAAAACGGAAGTGAGCACGACACAATCAAATGTTTTCTGAGGATAAGGAAATTTAAAGTCCTTAGCTTTATCATCCGTACTCAAATTATAAAGGTCATTTTTTAAGTCTATGTATAAAAAATGGAAGTTGGGGAAACTAACCGTTATTTTCTTTTTGCACCAATCTATTCCTTTTTTTACAATGTCAAAACCATCATACTGCCCATCTGCATTCAAATAACGGGTTAAGGGAACAGCTAAACGTCCGATACCGCAACCCACATCCAGAATTTTGCCAGACGGTTTTAAATCGGCATACTTAACAACCAGATCGAGCAAATGACCCCCTTGCTTTTTAAAATCGCCCGATCCGATAAAAATCATTCCGCGCATAGGGGTCATTTTATCCCTTTTTCCTGTAAGGCCTTCATAAAAATCAATAGGGAGATAGAACAATCTTCTCACCACAAAGCGTAAAGAGGGTGGAAAAGCATAATATAGCTTTCTTGCTATTTTCATAATATCATCACTTTAAATTTTTTGTTACAATCATTCTTTAGTAAACGAAGAGTCAATACAAATATTATATAGAGCAACTGAATATTTACCTGAATATCCAATGTGTCAAATTGTTATTTCTGCCTATATATAGATCGGCTGTACCCGACAAGAGACGCAACAACCATGTTTTATCAAATCCTCACAAGGTTACTATATATCAGATAGCTTCATTATGCAATAACATTACGATAAACCGGTATTAGTATTTCGCCTATTATGTCCTTTTATTGCGAAAATAGATAATAATTATATTTTTGTCATTCTATTTCAGGTCCATTCAAGAGATCATCTGGAGAATAAAACTGCTCAAAAACATACTATTTAAGCAAAACGATGCATTCAAACACTAGCAAAGCAACACCTTTTAACATATTTCCCGCTTTAGACAAAGCACCATTTCGTTTAAACGGAAAAAAAACTCGTTTTAAACGAACTGATAATTTCTTTAAAACAAGTCTGAAAAAAGGATCTAAGATGACATTTGTTAATTATTGTAACAATACATCTTCTAAAAACGTATTTCTGAAACTACTCATGGATATTTTCTACGGCAAATACTCGGCATATTAACACCAAAACTAAGATATTAGCATCATTTTATCAAAACAGCACCATCGATTTAACAGAGCAACCAGCTTTTAGCATACTTGTGGATATATATAATATCGCCCATCATTTCTTTATTCGGTTATAAAAAGATGAAATAAAAAAGTATCTTTGTAAGAATAAGAGTCCTAAAACACAATTATCATGAAAACAGTTTTTTTATCAACATTAGAAAATAGTTTCCAGGCAGGTCTTTTGAAGGATTTACTGATCAATGAAGGTATAGAGTCTTTCTTTAAGAACGAAAACATATCTAATGTATTGGGGAATATCTCCGGTTTTCAGCTAGAGATATATGTTTTTGAAAAGGATTATGAGAGGGCTAATGAAATTCTGAAAGAAGCTCTTCCACAATTGGTGGGCGAATAAACGTATAGCTTATTTTATAATCCTGAATGAACAAACAATATCTCTATTCTTCTGCCATAGCGGCTTTTTCAATAGCAGTTTTGCTGATTATTGTGCAAGTCGTTCCATCTAAGCCTTTGCTTTTACTGGAACGGTTATTCCCTTTAGGTGGTTGGATACAAATCTGCATAGCCATTATTTATGGAGCACTGCTTTGCTATAAAATGCAGGACAGGAAAGAACGTCCCAAATGGAGAACAAGGGCTTGGTTGCTTTTCTCGGTTGTCTTTTTCGGACAGTTGTTGCTGAGTATTTTGGTTAACTCCGTATTCCTCATGACCGGAAAGCTACACCTGCCTGTTCCGGCTATTATTCTTGCAGGCCCGCTATACAGGATGGAAGGATTATTTATGCCAATTCTTTTCCTGAGTACATTATTGCTTTCCGGACCGGCTTGGTGCAGTCAACTTTGTTATTTTGGGGCATTTGATGCCTGGAGTGCGAAAGGAAAGACGGATAAAAAACCTTTTCGTTTTCATCGTCAGCTACGTTACAGTGTTTTGTTTCTGGTAATTGCAGGGGCAATTATTTTAAGATTAACCGGAGCTGAAGGCTGGACAGCTACACTTGCTGGAATTGCCGTAGGATTGATCGGACTAATAATTATGCTGTTGTTATCGCGACGATACAAGAAAATGATCCATTGCAGCAGTTATTGCCCTATCGGGACATTAGTCTCATTTATGAAATACCTCTCTCCTTTTCGGGTAAAACTGAATAACGATTGCACACATTGCATGGCCTGTTTAAAATCCTGCAAATATGATGCTTTACATAAAGAAAACATAGAAAAAGGACAAATCGGATACACCTGTACCTATTGTGGAGATTGCCTTTCCGCCTGCAAACATGGAGGACTCGAATACCGTTTTTTGCGGCTGCGCCCGGCAACCGCCGAACGGCTCTGGATCATTATAACCGTTGTGTTACACACCTGTTTCCTGATGATTGCCCGTATCTGAAAGATACACAGGACTTCCCATCAAATAAGTTGCCGCTATATTACGGTCGTCACCCAATGTTTGAAGTCCGAACAGCTTATTTTCAAGAGTCCATTTTCCAATACGTTGAAGATACTCTTTCCGCATTTGTTGAGAAGATGTAGCCGTACAATCCACTACAATAAAATCGGCTTCGCGGCCAGGTTCAAAGCTACCTATTTTATCATCCAGCATCAAAGCTTTAGCCGTGCCACGTGTACATTTATATAAAGATTCGAATACAGACATCGAATAACCGTTCAACTGTTGTATCTTATAAGATTCTGCCATTGTTTTCCAAAGAGAAAAAGAAGTTCCACCACCCACATCTGTGGCAAGCGTTGTTTGTATGTTTATACGATTAGCCTGCTGCATATTAAATAAACCGCTTCCAAGAAACAGATTAGATGTCGGACAATGAGCTATGATAGCTCCTGCTTCAGCCATTCGTCGGCATTCTGAGTCAGAAAGATGAATGCAATGTCCGAATACAGAACGATCCGTCACCAATCCTGCACGTTCGTAAACCTCGAGATAATCCTGACATTCAGGTGACAAAGAAAGAGTTGAGTCTATTTCTCCCTTGTTTTCTGAAAGATGTGTTTGAATATAAGTATCCGGATATTCTTCGTGTAAACGGGCGGCAGTGATCAATTGACCATGTGTGGATGTTATTGAAAACCTGGGAGTAACAACATAAAGATTACGCCCATTCTTATGCCAGGATTCGATAAGTGCACGGCTATCTGTATAACCACTCTCCTCCGTATCTGTTAATGCCCGAGGGGCATTACGGTCCATCATAACTTTTCCGGTAAGCATCCTCATATTATATTCTGAAGCAACAGAAAAGAGCGCATCTACCGAGGTTTTATGAACTGTTGCATAAGCCATACAGCAGGTCGTTCCATTTCTAAATAGTTCGTTAACGAAAAGCCTGGCAACTCTTTCTGCATGCTCTTGTGATGCAAAAGCTTCTTCTGTAGGATATGTATATTGGTTCAACCAGTCAAGTAACTGTTTTCCATACATACCGATCATTTCCGACTGAGGATAATGGATATGCGAATCGATCAATCCGGGCATCAGCAATTTCTCTGAATAATCTGTCAGATATGCGTTATTATATTTTTCTTTGAGTCTATCATATAGCCCCGCTTCCATCACTTTTCCTTCCGATACAACCAAGGCTCCGTCCGGATAATAACAATAAGAATCTTCTCTTTTCAGAGGTGAATCTTTGAAATAAAAGACTTCTCCTTTAAATATTTGTATTGAATCGTTCATTTCCAACCACTTTTATTAGTTCAACATGAATATAATGCTTTCGTCTTTCTTCTGAAGACAAGAAACAACACTTCAAAGATAAGAATTTGCAGGCAATCTTATATACCCCAATGAAAGAACTGTAAAAAGGTGGTGATGGTTCAGGAGTTTCGTTTGAAAACAAAACTCCTGACTATATATTACATATTGACTTGTAAAGCTGCAGCCACTTCATCTGCGATTTCTTCGTCGCGGAGAGATTTCAGAATGGCTAATCCAAATTCAAAAACAAATCCCGGACCTTTGCAGGTTATGATGTTACCATCCTGTTCTACACCGGTATAGGTTGGTGTTGCTCCTATCATGGTGGGTTCGAAATTAGGAAAACAAGTAGCCCTACGGCCTTTTAACAGGCCTAAGCCTCCTAAAACCATAGGTCCGGCACAAATAGCAGCCAATATTACGTCTTCCTGATATTTTTTCAGGATAAGTTCCTTCAGGCGTGTACAGGTATTCAAGTGATTACTACCGGGAATACCTCCGGGGAGGATCAAAGCATCCACAGCACTGAAATCCGCTTCTTCAAAAACAAAATCAGCTACAACAGGAATGTTATGTGCTCCCATTACTTTCAATTCTCCCATAATAGAGACAGTCGATACCCTGATACCTCCTCTGCGTAATATATCGACAGTACCTAGTGCTTCAATTTCTTCAAATCCTGTTGCCAGGAACACAAATGCTTGTTTCATATCTTCTCTTTGTTTTTATTTAGGTAATATTTGATTTTATATTTCAACAAAGGTATGTCAACCGGTTTGACCAGATAATCATCGAATTGACAATCTTTAGCCTTCTCTTTTTCCTTATCGAATGCAAATGCAGAGAGAGCCAGAATTGGGACATCCGAGGAAAGCCTCCGTATATCGCAGGTTGCAGAAAATCCATCCATTACAGGCATTTTTATATCCATCAGGATTAAATCGGGTTTATAAATTTTAAACATCTGTACTGCTACTTCCCCATTCTCCGCGTAGATCAGGCGATACTGCTGCTTCAGGACAGCCTGCAACAAAAGGTAATTTTCCAGTACATCCTCTGCAACAAGAATAGTAAATTGACCCGGTAAAGCATCCGGAATAATCTCTGTAGGTACCTTATCGTCTTTTTCATTTAGTGCAGGAGCTGTTGAATCGGTTATAGGCAAAGTAAACCAGAAAGTAGAGCCTTTTCCCAATTCCGACCTGAGTCCTATTTCTCCACCCAGTTTTTCTATGATCATTTTACAAATGGATAAACCTAAGCCTGTCCCCTGCCTGAAATCATCCAGTTTTACAAACCGGTCAAAGACAGAAGCCTGCTTCTCTTTTGCAATTCCGATCCCGGTATCGGTAACAGAAACACGGACAAACTCTCCTTCAACTTCGTATGACAAAGAGACAAAACCCTGATAAGTACATTTTATTGCATTGGAAAGAAGATTGAGCAATACCTGCTCAACACGCTGTGTATCTGTCTGTATTCTAACAGAAGGCAGTAAATCCCCATGAAACAATAAAGCGACATCCGATGTCATTTTCAGGGATTGTGAAACATATACTTCATGACAAATATCTTTCAAATCTACCCATGAAATATTATAGTTCAATGTTCCTGATTCTATTTTTGCAAAATCAAGGATATCATTAATCAGCTGGAGTAACAGATCACTGTTATTATTGATTATTGTAAGGAACTCTTGCTGTTCACTTGCATTATCCGTTTCTGTGATTAATCTTGAGAAACCGACAATTGCATTCAAAGGCGTTCGTATTTCATGACTCATATTAGCAATAAAAGCATTCTTCATCTTATCGGCCTCTTGCGCTTTAATCAGGTCCAGTTCATTTTGACGTTGTTCAGTAATATCCCAAAGCATAGCCAACAATAAAGGGGAAGCTCCCGGGTCCGGATTCGTAATTAAAAGGCGAACCATATTTACAACACGGATCTCACCATTAGGCTTCTCATATTCGATCATCGACTTATCCGATCTTCCATGATTTATGGTTGAATAATCTTCTGTACGGATTTCATGGGCTCTCCGCGGATCGGAGAAAAGATCAAAATCTGTTTTCCCGATCACCTCAGAGGCATTCACCCCCATAAAATCTTCTGCAGCCTGATTGAAATAGATATATTTGAAACTATCAAAAACGTCTTTTACTGAAATTGCCACAAAAATATTAGAGAGAATAGTATTCATTAATATGTTCAGAAAGTTTATTTTCCGCTGATTCAGAAGATTTTCGTTCATTTTCTCTATTTCAGCATCTTTCAAAGCATATTGGGCAATATCTGTCTCCAAAACTTTTATTCGATTTATCAACTCTTCCCTGGAAAGGTTTTCGTATGTATCCATATAATATAATTCAAGGTTTGTATAAAATTCACACCGGTGTGTATCCTGATGGCAAATGTAATTATAATTTCTAATGAACGTTGATAAATAAGCATTTAAATAACCGGTTTTTATAATTTTGACATAAAATGCAGCTATAATCCAAAATAAAAGATACATTTGCAGTCTAATTTCATGAATTAAACACAATATAATACGAAAAAGCTATGATGTATTGGCAGAAAGATATTGAGACTATGAGTCGTGAAGAACTGAGTAAATTCCAGTTGGAGCGATTAAAAAAGACAATAGAATTAGCCGGACACTCCCCATTCTACAACAAAGTACTGAAAGATAGCGGTATAACAGCCGACAGTATACAATCATTGGATGATTTGCAAAAAATCCCATTTACTACAAAAGACGATTTACGCAGTAATTATCCATTTGGCATGGCCTCTATTCCTATCAAGGATTGCGTGCGGGTTCACTCTTCCAGCGGAACAACCGGTAATCCGACAGTTGTATTACATTCAGCAAAAGACCTGGAACAATGGGCCAATCAAGTAGCCCGTTGTATGTATATGGTCGGTTTACGTGATACCGATGTATTCCAGAATACATCAGGCTATGGCATGTTTACCGGTGGTTTGGGGTTCCAGTACGGGGCAGAAAAGCTAGGAGCCTTAACCGTTCCGGCAGCTGCCGGAAATACCAAACGCCAGATCAAGTTTATTACAGACTTTGGAACAACCTGCCTGCATATCATCCCGAGTTATGCAACCCGTTTGGCTGAAGTGATGTATGAAATAGGAATAGATCCGCGAAAAGATACTAAATTGCATACGGTTTGTATCGGGGCCGAACCTCATTCGGAAGAACAACGTAAACGTATCGAGCAGTTATTGGGAGTAAAAGCTTACAACTGTTTCGGTATGTCGGAAATGAACGGGCCCGGCGTCGCTTTTGAATGTACGGAACAAAACGGTCTGCATATCTGGGAAGATTATACGATTGTAGAGATAGTTGACCCGCAAACATTACAACCTGTACCGGATGGAGAGGTCGGTGAATTGGTCCTGACTACTATAAACCGGGAAGCTATGCCGCTTCTACGTTATCGTACCCGCGACTTGACTTGTATTATTCCCGGCGAATGCCCTTGTGGGAGAACTCATAAACGTCTTGCCCGTTTCAAAGGTCGTAGCGACGATATGATCATCCTGAAAGGTGTGAACCTGTTCCCCATCCAGATTGAAAAGATTTTGATGCAGTTCAAAGAATTAGGCAGTAATTATCTGATCACTATCGAGACGGTAAACAATAGTGATGAAATGTTGATAGAGGTAGAATTAAGTGATCTGTTTACAGACGATTATAGCGTATTGCAACGTCTGGCTAAAGATATCACAAGACAATTGAAAGACGAGTTATTGCTTACTCCCCGCTTAAAATTGGTTGCAAAAGGTTCACTGCCTGTGCAGGAAGGTAAAGCCATAAGAGTAAAAGACTTACGTAGATTTTCTTAAATGATTGTTCAATAAATAAAAAGATACAGCTATGACAGTAAATCAAATTTCTATTTTCCTGGAAAATAAGTATGGAAAGCTAAGTGAAATCCTGGCTCTGCTTGCTGAAGAAAAAATACGGATCATTGCCGCAACGATCGCAGACACCTCTGAATATGGTATTTTGCGTATCATTGTTAGTGATCCTCAAAAAGCATATAAGATATTGAAAAGCAACAATGTGAGTGCCAACCTTACAGATGTTTTGGCTATTGTTACAAACTCCTGTGCCGGAAGTTTTGCCGAAACATTGAGGCATTTTACAAAAGCTGGTTTAACAATCGAATATATGTATTGCTTCTCTATGAATGAAAAATCGATTCTGATCCTCCGCACTAACAACCGGGAAGTTGCCCGGGAAGTGATTCGCCATCAGAGTCTGGAATACATCTGCGAAAGCGACTTAATGAAATTATAAAAAACAAATAACAAATGTTCGGAATAGACGATCCTGGTATCTGGTTAGCCTACTTGTTAGCCTTTGCATGTTTAATTTTTTCTTTATGGTTCGGTATTGCCAATTGGAATAAAGGAGATAAAGAGAGTGATAACCCTAAACAACCCGATAAATGAATACGCTTACCCTTGGAATTGTTGTTATAGTTTACATGTTTGTTATCGCCTGGTTAGGGTATATCGGATATAAACAGACAAAAAATGCCAGTGATTATTTATTAGGGGGACGAAAGGTAAACCCCATTATCATGGCTCTGTCTTACGGAGCAACATTTATTTCAGCTTCAGCCATTGTTGGCTTTGGCGGAGTGGCTGCGACCTTTGGTATGGGTATTCAATGGTTATGCCTGCTGAACATGTTTATGGGAGTTGTCGTTGCATTTATCTTTTTCGGAAGAAGAACCCGTAAATTAGGAGAAGAACATAATGCGCGCACCTTTCCTCAGTTATTGGGATTACATTATAATTCACGCAGTATACAAATATTTATAGCTGCGATCATCTTCATCGGTATGCCTTTATATGCCGCCGTGGTAATGAAAGGCGGTGCCGTATTTATCGAACAGATGTTTCATATCGATTTACATCTGGCATTATTGATTTTTACTTTGATTGTTGCAGCTTATGTAATTACCGGAGGGATTAAAGGCGTTTTGTATACAGATGCTTTACAAGCTGTAATTATGTTCGTATGCATGTTGTTCCTGCTCGTTTGGTTCTATCATGTAATGGATATGGGATTTGTAGAAGCGAACCAGAAGCTATCCGAGATTTCCCCATTGGTTCCCGATCGTTTTAAGGAACTGGGACATCAGGGATGGACTGCGATGCCGGTGACAGGTTCTCCACAATGGTATACGTTGGTTACTTCATTGATTATGGGTGTCGGCATAGGATGCCTGGCCCAACCTCAGTTAGTCGTACGATTTATGATGGTGGAAAGTACCAAGCAATTGAATCGTGGCGTATTAATCGGTTGTGTATTCCTGATTGTTACGGTAGGAGCCATTTATCACGTAGGTGCTTTGTCTAATTTGTTTTTTCTTAAAACAGAAGGTGTTGTAGCTTCAGAAGCAATAAAAGACATGGATAAGATCATACCGTTGTTTATCGATCGTGCCATGCCTGAATGGTTCGGTGCCGTCTTTATGTTGTGTATCTTATCAGCCAGTATGTCTACGTTGAGTGCACAATTCCATACAATGGGAGCTGCATTCGGTGCTGATGCTTTTCCTTATTTAGGACGCAATAAAAATAATAACTCAACTATGGGGGTTCGTATTGGTGTTTTATGCTCCATTCTTGTTAGTTATATTATCTGCTACACATTGAGTGCCGGAATTATTGCACGTGGAACAGCTTTGTTTATGGGGATATGTGCAGCTACATTCCTGCCTACTTACTTTTGTTCTTTATATTGGAAAAAAGCAACAAAGGAAGGTGCTTTAGCCAGTTTATGGACCGGAGCATTAGCCAGTTTGGTTGCCATGTTGTTTTTTCACAAAGCAGAAGCAAGTGCTATCGGTTTGTGTAAAACATTGACAGGGAAGGATGTATTAATCGATGTATATCCTTGGTTTGCCATAGATCCTATATTATTTGCACTCCCATTATCCATTATTGCGATTATTGTAGTGAGTCTGTTGACACAAAAGAAATCAGATAACATATAATTTGAACTATGTTAGTTTTTCTTATATGCTAGAAAACATAAATTAGCATTTTAACTATTGCTATTTATAGAAAAACCACGATATTTGCATCGTGGTTTTTTCATAATAGTATTAGATTTAAGGTTAACAAAGTTGGTTAGGGCTTGTCGTGAGACAGGCTTTAATTATTTATAGACCTCTCCTTTTCCGGTAAAATTCCTACCTTTGCAAGAAAAAAGATGATCAAATACTTTTGTTTACTCTTTCTGATTTTATGCAGTTGCAATAATAAGCCCAAAGAGAGTGATACTATTCATGTATCTGTTCTTAGAGGTCCGTCTGTTATTGCATTTGCTAAAATAATCGAGGATAGTCCGAAAATAGAAGGAAGGCGGTTATCTGTCGATATCGTTGATTCACCGGAACAAATGCAGGCCCTCCTGATAAAAGGGGAAGCAGAAATAGCCGCACTTCCTATGATCAATGCCGCGAACTTATATAATAAAGGCCTGAAATACTCCTTACTGGGCTGTCCGGTTTGGGGAAATCTTTATATCGTCGGTAAAAAGGGAGATCATGCTCAAACATCAGAAACAAAAACATTACATATTTTCGGAGCCGGTACTACTCCTGATATTTTAACCCGCTACTATTTGAAACAGAAAGGTCTATCTTGCTCTTTGAATTACTCTTTTACTACACCTCTTGAAATAACCCAGGGATTGCTTAGTAATCAGATCCGGAGGGCTGTATTGGCTGAACCATTCTTAAGTATTGCATTGAAAAAAGACAGTACTATATATATTGAATCAAACCTGAACAATCCGGACAGTACTTCACCAGGATTTGCCCAGACCGCTATCGTTTATGCTCCTTCGTTAAGTGATAAAAGAACAGTACTGGACAGTTTATTGAATAAATCCTGCAGGTTCGCTATATATCAACCGGAGGAAGCCATACGCATCCTTGAAAGCCGGAAAATATTTACTCCCGGTGCGTTGACTCCGGAAAGTATTGAACGATGCCGCATTAAATATTTATCAATAGGAGAAGCTAAAGAAAGTATTCTCGATTTCCTGCGTTTGATAAAAGAATATGAACCCAAAGCCATAGGAGGAAAACTTCCGGATGACGCTTTTTTATCAGGTAAGCAATGAAAAAAGGGATAATATCATTAATATCAGTTTGCATTTTACTCTTTTTCTGGCAACTGACTGCATCTTATATGAATCAGCCGGAACTGATACCTTCCGTCCCTGATCTTTTAAAAACATTACTCCAGTTATTCGGTAGCGAGACATTTTATCAACACGTATGTGCAACGGTATTCCGTGGTATATCAGGAATACTCCTGTCATTGGTTATCGCTTTATTATCAGCTTTTTTGTTTGCACGCTACGAATTGCTCTATGAACTATTCAGGCCGTTATTAACAATTATGAGATCTGTTCCGGTTATCTCCTTTATTTTGCTGGCTTTGATATTTCTGAATCCGGAAAGTATTCCATTAATGATTGCTTTTTTGACTATGTTTCCTCTGTTGACAGAAAATCTGACAAAAGGTATCTTGAATCTTCGTCCGGGCCTATCCCTGATGGCTGATCAATTTAAAGTCAACAAAAGAAATAAATTGATGCAGGTTATTTATCCTCAATTAAATCCTTTTCTTTTCAGTGGGCTGGCATCTGCGGTAGGATTCGGCTGGCGGGCAATTATAATGGGAGAAGTTCTTTCCCAATGTAGCCTGGGGATCGGAGGTGAGATGAAACGGGCACAAAATTTTATTGCTGTCCCTGAATTGATAGCATGGACCATCATTGCGATTCTGATTAGTTTTCTGTTTGATAAAGGAATCAGTAAAATGGCTTCAGTAAAATGGAATATACTATACAACAGTACAAGTCATGATGTAAAGAGTAAACTTCCCTCTCCTATAAGAATAACAGATATAACCTTTCATTATGCCGGAACAAAGGTCTTGTCCAGTTTCTCTTATACTTTCGAACCTGGTATTATTTATGGTATAAAAGCTCCTTCAGGAACAGGAAAAACAACATTACTGAACCTAATTAACGGTTCATTGAAACCCACAAACGGAATGATCGATCTTAAGGATCAAAATATCTCCAATGTGTTTCAGGAACCGGAATTACTATCTCATCTGACTATATTACAAAATGTATCTCTTCCTTTGGCCTCTGTTTATAACAAAAACACATCTGAAGCAAAAGCAATGGAAATGTTGCAATTAGTTGAAATGGATATGCAGGCTGAACGATATCCGAATGAACTTAGCTACGGACAACAACAACGTGTCGCTTTAGCACGCACACTGGCTTTTCCTTCTACAATCATGCTTCTGGACGAGCCTTTCAAAGGATTGGATAAAACATTGACCTTCCGCATTATCAGGCAGATACTCTCACGACAAGCAACAACCAGACAAATAATTATTTTCACTTCTCATAATCCGGAGGAGCTGACACTTCTGGCCTCAGTAACAATTCAGTTACCCGAGATCAATTAATCTTCACAGGATTACAGGGGATTGTAAACCAAAAAGTAGAACCGGAACCTTCTTCTGATTCCACCCCGATTTCACCATTTAGCATAGTTATAATCGTTTTGCAGATCGACAGCCCAAGGCCGGTTCCCTGTTTAAATTTATCCAGTTTCACGAACCGGTCGAAAATAGAGGCTTGATCCTTTTTACTGATTCCTGTACCGGTATCGGTTACATAAACATAAATACCATTTTTCGTTAGTTTATACCCAAACCGGATAGAACCGGATGAAGTAAACTTGATGGCGTTGGATAAGAAATTTGTCAATACCTGGGTAAGCCTTGTTTTCTCAGAAATGATGCAATAGTTGTTGCCATCATTTTCAAAAATCACTTTCACTTCGGATTCAGCTCTTAGTGTGAATGCATGTTCCTGTGGTTTGAACAGGTCATTCAAGCTAAAGTTAGTATATATAAACTCAAGTTTACCCGATTCTATCTTGGAAATATCGAGGATATCATTAATTAGTTGTAATAGAAAATCATTACTGGATTCAATAATCTTAAGATATTCTTGTTTTTCTTCCGGGCTGTCGACCTGTGCCATTAATGTAGAAAAGCCGACAATAGCATTCAGCGGAGTACGGATTTCATGACTCATATTGGCAATAAAAGCCGATTTCATACGGTCACTTTCTTCTGCCAGACGTTTGGCCTGTACATCAGCCTCATGCCGCTTATCTACCGTTATATCTCTTAAAATGCCAATTGCCTTCAAAGGCCTTCCATCATCTCCAGACTCATAAACTTCACCTATCTTTTCGAGCCAGACATATTCATCAGAGAAATATTTACAACGAAAACTCAACTTCAATGAGTCTATCTCTCCACGGGCAAAAGCATTGACTATATCCCGGTACATCTGTTGATCGGCCGGATGAATCTTTTCCGTAAAACTTTCATGAGAAATATAAGTGTGAATCATTTCTCCGTCTTTTACCAGAGATAACTCAGCCGTTTCATTTATTACATCCCATATCCACGGGTATATGCGTCCGGCCATACAAGAAAGGGCCAGCCTCTTATTGTTTTCATGTAATTCATCTTCTATTCTGCGTTGTTTGGTGATATCCCACGACATCCCCAGCAGATAAGGGGCTTTTCCTTCCCGGGGAACAAGTAGTTTCATCGTATCCATCGAACGAAGTTCTCCCCTCGGATCGAGCATTTGTTCAACATAACGTTGCATTTTACCGGAACGAAGCACTCTCTCATCCATGTCACGAAAACTTTGTGCCGCAACCGGATCAATAAACAAATCAAAGTCTGTCTTTCCCACAACATCGTTATGAAAACGGCCGTAAATCTGATTCATCATTGGGCTTGAATATACATAGCGAAAGTCATCCCCCGTATCTTTCACAAAAAAATACATTGGTACCGAATTGACTATATTCGACAACAATCCGGACAAATCCTTATATTTTTGTTCCAATAAATTTATATCAGAATTGGTTGGTATCATACATGTTAAATTCCTAGATGATTATGTCTTCACAAAAGTCTTGAAAATAAACGAAAGTAGCAAATAATGCAAGAAAGAACTTGATGTGGAAAGTAAAATAATCGGTAAAAGATTATCTTTGTAGACTATAAACAGATAGTATATAAGTATGATGACATTATTCCATTCGCTTATCTCCCATTCTTTAGGTATTCCGGCAGGACAAGTTGAAAGAACGATCGGACTACTTAATGAAGGGGCGACAATCCCTTTCATAAGCCGTTACCGGAAAGAGGTTACCGGAGGGCTCGATGAAGTTCAGATAGGAAATATCAAAGATCAGCTGGATAAACTGACCGAGCTCAAAAAACGTAAAGAAACGATATTAAGCTCCATAGAGGAACAAGGTAAACTGACTCCCGAGCTAAAGAAACGCATAGAAGACTCATGGGATAGTACGGAGATAGAAGACATCTACCTTCCTTATAAACCAAAACGAGTTACAAAAGCTGAAATAGCCCGTAAAAAAGGGTTAGAGCCGCTTGCTAAGATCATCATGATACAAAATGAACATGACTTGGCGGCACGTGTGAAAAGTTTTATCAAAGGAGAAGTGAAAAATGCCGTTGAGGCATTACAGGGGGCACGTGATATCATTGCCGAGTGGGTGAATGAAAATGAAGGAGCTCGTAATGCTGTGCGTAACTCTTTTGCTCATACCGGGATGATCTCATCGAAGGTAATCAAAGGAAAAGAGGAAGAAGGGGCTAAGTATCGGGACTATTTTGATTTCAGCGAACCACTGAACCGATGCAGTTCCCACCGCCTGCTGGCTCTTCGTCGCGGAGAAGCAGAAGGTATCCTCAGAGTCAGTATATCTCCCGATACGGATACGACACTCGATCGTTTGAAAAGGCGTTTCGTAAAAGGTAACAGCGAAGTTTCCGACCAGGTAGCCGATGCCGTAGACGATTCTTATAAACGGCTCCTTAAGCCCTCCATTGAAACGGAATATGCCAATCTGAGCAAAGCTAAAGCAGACGAAGAAGCCATCCGTGTTTTTGCAGAGAACCTCCGGCAACTTTTACTGGCTCCTCCATTGGGTCAAAAACGTGTATTAGGCGTAGATCCGGGATATCGTACCGGTTGTAAGTTGGTGTGCCTGGATGCACAAGGAAATTTGCTTCACAATGAAGCGATCTATCCCCATCCGCCACAGAACGAGAAAAGTAAAGCGGCTGCCAAGGTTTCCCAGTTGGTATCGACTTATGCAATCGATGCCATTGCGATAGGTAACGGAACGGCCAGTCGTGAAACGGAGCAATTCATTACCAATATCCGTTATGACAGGAAGGTACAGGTCTTTGTTGTCAGCGAGAACGGAGCGTCTATCTATTCCGCATCTAAAATTGCACGGGATGAATTTCCTGAATATGATGTAACGGTACGCGGTGCCGTCAGTATCGGACGCCGGTTGATGGACCCGCTGGCCGAACTGGTTAAAATCGATCCGAAAAGCATTGGTGTCGGTCAATACCAACATGATGTGGAACAAGGAGCTTTGAAGAAAAGCCTGGACCAGACGGTAGAAAGTTGCGTAAATATGGTTGGGGTGAATGTGAATACGGCCAGCAAACATCTACTCACGTATATTTCAGGTCTGGGCCCCACCCTGGCACAAAATATTGTGGATTACCGTGCAGAACACGGTCCTTTCCAATCGAGACGCGAGTTAATGAAAGTGCCCCGCATGGGAGAAAAAGCTTTTGAACAAAGTGCCGGATTCTTACGCATCCAAAACGGGAAGACGCCTTTGGATAATTCGGCCGTTCATCCGGAAAGTTATCCGATCGTAGAACAGATGGCGAAAGATTTGAAATGTACGGTAGAAGAGCTGATCACCAATAAGGAGTTGAAGAAAAAGCTGGATCTTACCAAATATATCACAGAGAAAGTCGGTATGCCGACCTTACTCGATATTATGGAAGAACTGGATAAGCCGGGAAGAGATCCTCGCCAGGCGATACAGGTCTTTTCTTTCGATCCTACCGTCAAAACGATAGAAGACTTAAAAGAAGGTATGGTATTGCCCGGAATCGTAACGAATATTACGAACTTCGGATGTTTTGTCGATGTCGGTATCAAGGAGAACGGACTGGTTCATATTTCGGAACTGGCCGATCGTTTCATCAGCGATCCGACACAGGTTGTATCCATACATCAGCACGTCAAGGTGAAAGTTATGAGTGTGGACCTGGCCCGTAAGCGGGTTCAACTATCTATGAAAGGGTTATGATATGAAAATTAATAAGACAAATGTAGCAAGGCTGTTGGATAAAGCTAAAATAGTTTATCAGCTGGTGCCTTACGAAGTGGATGAAAATGATTTAAGCGCCACCCATGTTGCAGAACAACTGGGAGAAAATGTAGAACAGGTATTCAAAACATTGATCTTACATGGCGACAAAAGCGGATATTTCGTTTGTGTCATTCCCGGAGCGGATGAAGTGGATTTAAAGAAAGCAGCCAAAGTGTCGGGTAATAAAAAATGCGAAATGATCCCCGTTAAAGAGTTGTTGCCTTTGACCGGTTATATCCGGGGAGGATGTTCTCCTATCGGGATGAAGAAACATTTTCCCACTTATATCCATCTCAGTGCGGAGAATTTCGAAAATATCTATGTAAGTGCCGGACAACGCGGTTTGCAAGTTTTATTGGCTCCGGCCGACCTCATTCGCGAAACAAATGCTTCGCTGGCCGATCTGGTAAGCGGCGACTAGCTGCACAAACTCATTTTGACCGAAAAAACGATAGAATCACCTGACAATATCGTTTTTTCGATCAAAAAATAAGATTGTCAGCAAACAATTTCATTTTTTCATTCAAAAAGTAAAAGAATCACCGGACAATTTCATTTTTCCGGTCAAAAAATAAGATCGCCCGCAGTTTCTATCATTTTTTTGATCAAATGATGAAAGAAACTGCGGGCGCTACCATTTTTTCGGTCAAAAAGTGTTTTCAGAACTTTCTGAAAGTATATCTTTTCCCTTCGCTATTCAGGATCAAATGTTTTCTGTTGGACTCTTCAATGGTAAATGTGCGTACCGTTTCTTTCCAATCTGTATATTTAATAAAATTTGTTGCTTGACGCGGAACATTGGAAAGTTCCAGTGTTAACTGATTTTCATCTTTTAATGTATTAAAACCATGTTGCAACACATACATATTTGAATCCGGCAAATACACCTGATACATAAACAGCACATTTTGAAAATTATAAAACACTGTATCAGCCAGTATCACTTCTCCGTCAGCTTCCACCTGCTGCAACTGCCATTTGCCTTCCAGCTTATGTTCGATATCATCATTACATGCTGCCATTATGATTGCGACAGCGGCTATTAACCAGTATTTCATATAACTTTTTTATAAGACGCCCTTTGTGCTGGGCAATTCATATTTATAAATATCACGGCGTATCGCCATTTTTACAGATCGTGCCAAAGCTTTGAAGATTCCTTCTATCTTATGATGTTCGTTTGCTCCCTCCGCTTTAACGTTCAGATTCATGCGCGCTGCATCACTCAGGCTTTTAAAGAAATGGAGGAACATTTCGGTAGGCATATCACCTACCTTTTCACGATGGAATTCGGCATCCCAAACCAACCAGGGACGTCCTCCGAAGTCGAGAGCCACACTACACAGGCAATCATCCATAGGAAGGGAGTAGCCATACCTTTCAATTCCCCGTTTGTCGCCAAGAGCTTTCAACAAGGCTTCTCCAAGGGCGATTGCAGTATCTTCTATCGTATGATGTTCGTCTACATTCAAATCTCCTTTTACACGTATAACCAAATCAACTCCGGAATGTTTTCCTATCTGATCCAACATGTGGTCAAAAAAACCTAATCCGGTCGAGATTTCAGTTTTTCCGTTTCCGTCTAAATTGATTTCTACATAGATATCTGTCTCTTTTGTTGTACGTTGTACGACTGCACGACGCTCACCGGCAAAAAGATATTCCGTTACTTTATCCCAATCGTCAGTGATCAACACCGGTGAAATTGCGGGATGTTCGGCCAGTAACCGGTCGGCCTCTTCGTCGGCTGGGCGTAACCAGATCGCTTTAGAACCGAGGTTCACGGCCAGTTCCATATCAGTCAGACGATCGCCGATCACGTAACTGTTTTCCAGGTCGTATTCTCCACTCAGATATTTACCGAGCATACCTGTACGAGGTTTACGATTGGGCGAATTATCTTCCGGGAAAGAACGATCGATCAACGTGTCATCAAAGACAATCCCCTCACCTTCCAGCGCTTTGAGCATTTTGTTATGAGCAGGCCAGAAAGTGTTTTCCGGGAAAGAATCCGTACCCAGTCCATCCTGATTTGTCACCATGACAAATTCAAAATCCAACTGTTTACGTATGAAATATAAGTTACGGAACACTTTGGGGTAGAACTCCAGCTTTTCCAGACTATCCAGCTGATAATCTACCGGCGGTTCTATCACCAACGTCCCGTCCCTATCTATAAAGAGGGCTCTTTTCATCCTTATATACTTTTTAATGCTTTAAGTAATGCATCGTTTTCTTCAGGTGTACCAACAGTAATACGCAGGCAACCATGACACAAAGTTACATTATTTCTGTTACGTACAATAACGCCTTTCTTAACTAATTTATTATAGACAGAGTCGGCTTTACCAACATTAACAAGAATAAAGTTGGCATCGGTCGGATACATTTTATGTACAATGGGAAGTTCCGGTAACGCCGCCTGCAAACGAATACGTTCCGACATGATACGACGTAGCTGTCCTAACATTTCGCTTTCGTTATTCAAAATAGCCAAAGCACGTTCCTGCGTCAGAGTATTAACATTGTACGGATACTTGATCTTATTCAGGATTGCAACGATCTCAGGAGATGCAAATGCCATGCCCAAACGGATACCAGCAGCTCCCCATGCTTTGGAAAGCGTTTGCAGAACGACCAGGTTCGGGAATTTCTTCAGTTCAGGAACAAAGGATGGTTCCGTTGAAAAATCGATATAAGCCTCGTCCAATACGACAATCCCTTCAAAATTCTTCAGTATTTTGTAAATCTCATCCCGGTCAAGACTATTTCCTGTCGGATTATTCGGAGAACAAAGATAGATGATTTTCACCCACTCGTCCACTTCTTCCAGTAATTTGTCTGCATCCAGTTCAAAGTCTGCCGTCAATTCAACTTTCCTGAATTCCACATCGTTTACATTAGCGGCCACTTCATACATTCCGTACGAAGGAGTTATACTGACTATGCAGTCTACCGCCGGTTCGCAAAAGGCACGAATCAGAAGATCGATCGGTTCATCGCTTCCATTTCCCAGGAAGATCGAATTACGGTCTACATCCTTCAATTCAGCGATACGGTCTTTCAGCTCCCATTGCAACGGGTCGGGATAACGATTATAAGGTTCGTTATAAGGATTTTCATTGGCATCCAGAAAAACAGATGCACTTCCGTGAAACTCGTCTCTTGCTGAAGAATACGGTTTCAATTCCCAGATATTGGGTCTTACCAGGCTTTTTAAATCCATCATATTGTATTCAATCTAATAGTTACTGCATTACGGTGAGCATCCAGCTGTTCGTTCCCAGCCATGATCTGAATGGTTTCACCTAAGTTTTTAATACCATCGGCTGTGATCTCCTGGAAAGTTATCTTCTTGATAAAACTGTCCAGGTTTACACCGCTATATGCCTTGGCATATCCGTTGGTCGGTAAAGTATGATTTGTTCCGGAGGCATAATCTCCTGCACTTTCCGGTGTATAAGGGCCCATGAAGACACTACCGGCGTTCTCGATCTGTCCGGCAATATGGGGATAGTTCGCTGTTTGTATGATCAAATGTTCCGGAGCATACATGTTTGTGAAGTCGATCACTTCCTGTTCATCCTTCAAGACGATTATGCGACTATGGTCCAATGCCTTTTCTGTAATTTCTTTGCGGGATAATTTCGACAATTGCTCTTGAATGGCCTCGATCACAGGAGTAACAATCTCCTCAGACGAAGTGACCAATATGGCCTGACTGTCAGCTCCATGCTCTGCCTGTGAAAGAAAATCGGCTGCAATAAAATCAGGATTAGCAGTCTTATCGGCAATTACTTCTACTTCGGAAGGGCCGGCAGGCATATCGATAGCGACATCTTTCAGGCTCACAAGCTGTTTGGCTGCTGTCACATACTGATTTCCGGGACCGAATATTTTATAGACTTTAGGCACCGACTCTGTTCCATACGCCATAGCAGCGATAGCCTGTATCCCACCCGCTTTGAAGATCTTGCCGACACCTGCCGTCTTCGCAGCAAACAGGATAGCCGGATGTACCTTACCTTCTTTATCCGGAGGAGTGCACAATACGATTTCTTTACATCCCGCGATATGTGCCGGGACTGCCAGCATTAGCACCGTTGAAAACAAAGGAGCCGTTCCTCCCGGAATATACAATCCGACTTTTTCGATAGCAACGGCTTTCTGCCAGCAAGTTACACCTGGTGTCGTTTCTATCTTTTGCCCGGAGAAACGTTGCGAAGCATGAAATTTTTCGATGTTATCTTTAGCCGTACGGATAGCCTGTTTCAAATCGTCGGAAACGAGTCCGTAAGCCTCTTGCATTTCGGCCTCCGACACTTGAAGAGCCAATAGTTTCACCTTATCGAACTTCTCTTCATAACGCTTAACGGCCACATCCCCTTCGTTACGCACTTCATTCAAAACGGTCTGTACGGTATCGAATAAAGTCGTCACATCCAATGCCGGACGTTTGACCAAAGAGGGCCAGTCCTCTCTTGACGGATATTTAATTACTTCCATAGTTTAAAGTATCATCTTTTCAATCGGAATAACCAAAATACCTTCAGCACCCAGCGATTTCAGTTTGCCAATGATCTCCCAAAAATGTTTCTCGTCGATAACAGACTGAACAGAAACCCAGTCGCCGTTAGCCAACGGTGTTACTGTCGGGCTTTTCATACCGGGCAGAACCTCGATAATATCATCCAATTTATCTTTGGGGGCATTTAGTAAGACATATTTTTTACCTTCGGCAACCTGTATAGCTTCGAAGCGGAACAATAATTCGTCGAGGATTGCCAGCTTTTCTTCTGAAAGTTCATTGTTTGCAATCAAAAGAGCTTCACTCTGCATAACGACTTCTACTTCCTTTAGACGATTGCTAACCAGCGTACTGCCGGAACTTACAATATCAAAGATAGCATCTGCCAGACCGATACCCGGAGCTATTTCTACAGAACCGCTGATCACATGCAGGTCGGCCTTTACTCCTTTTTCTTTCAGGTAGGTTTTCAATATTTCAGGATATGAAGTAGCAATCGTTTTTCCTTCAAACCATTCCACTCCCTGATAATCTTCATCTTTCGGAATAGCCAGAGACACACGGCATCTACTGAATCCCAACCGTTTAACCAAACGGGCTTCTCCCCCTTTTTCTACATATTCATTTTCACCGACAATACCTACATCTGCCACACCGTTAGCCACAGACTGAGGAATATCATCATCGCGGAGAAATAAAACTTCTACAGGAAACCCTTTTGCCGATAAAAGCAAAATACGTTTGCCTCTGTTCAGTTTGATACCCGCTTCTTCCAATAATAGCATTGTTTCGTCGTATAAACGACCTTTCGATTGTACTGCAATTCGTAACATGTTTATCTTTATTTTAAAATTATATTCTCCAAAAACAAATAAGGCTTACCGAATGACGGCAAGCCTTATTTTATTTCTTATGCGTATCTACACACCTCACAGCCCACCGAACTATTGCCCGTTGTAATGATGGTGATGATGAGATACTCTTGTTTTCATTTTTTATTTTATTGATGCCGCAAAGTTACAATAATAATTGAAATTGCAAATAAATCTATCAAAAGATTAGCAAATAAGCTTACTTTTTTTCTACGAGGCCAGTTTTATTCCGATAATCCCACATATAACCAACATGGCTGAAAGGATACGCCATATACCTGCCGAGTCTCCAAAAAAGAAAATCCCTATCAATAAAGTTCCCACAGCTCCTATTCCCGTCCACACTACATAAGCAGTGCCGATCGGAATTGTCCGTTGTGCCAGATATAAAAAGTATCCGCTTAGTGCCATAGAAATAACGGCAACCGAAAGATAAAGAAAACGCGATCCCGTTGTTTGTGCCAGTTTCATGCCTACAGGCCAGCCCATTTCAAAAAGGCCTCCCAGCAACAAATAAATCCATCCCATAATTTATTCTTATTTAATTCTATATAAATGATCGGCTTGTTGCCGTATTTTATTTGCCAGCATCGGCGGATAATCCGGATAACTAATAAAGAATGCATCGACTTCAGCTCTAGCTTCGGGCGAAATATGCCCAGATAATAACGCACGCGCCCAAGCTGTCGGGAAAAATATATCACCGGTGCGCTGTATCTCCTGCATTTCCTCCAAAGCCGGACGAATATATGTAATAGCTTCTTTTTGTCGTAATTGATTATTCAGGTTTGCCAATACAGTAGAAGCCCAGGGTTCGACACGACGATTCTCAGCTATCAACAAAGAGGCAAAGACACTGTCGCGCACCTCTTTGTGGGGAGATACAGATGGGGATATAAATGCATATTCGCGCTTCCGGTCAGGGTTTGTTATACGCGATTGCTGAGTATTGACGATATTATCAGCCTGTTCCGGTAAATGAAGTGCCAACACATAAGATAGACTGATATAATCATTCTCACTTAAAATACAACTAACCGGAGCTTGCTCTTTTTTCCATATATTATATAATGTAGTAATCGCATCCGGAGATTTGGCCAAAGAACGATATGAACGGAAAGCCTGCAGGCGATGCTGCGGGACAGAGGATGTAGTTACGATTTGCCACAAAGTCTTTTCTAAAGTCTCCGTCTCCGCCGGATACAGACGCTGACAATTCCCGATATAACTCAAAGCAGCGGAAAATAGTAATGAGTTATCTTCTTTCGGTAAATAGTTCAGCATCGTTTCCATAAATAACGCCGGAGTAATAGCCTGGTTTAACAGATTCTCATACAGAGTGATCAATATAGAACCTCTCAACAACTCATTTTTACAACCAGGCAGATAAGCTGCACATGCTTGGGCATCCGTTTCATTCAGATGGAAAAAACCATATCCTTTTCCATCTATATTAGGAATAATGAAACTTCCTTCTTCCGGGAGCACTTTTAGTTTCTCTCGGATGGAATTTGAATTTCTCTCGAGAGAAACTGAAATTTCATTCGGATCCCCATTTTTAGGAACAATCAGGAAAGACAGATCCTGCGGCCAGTTAAGGCCACGGTTAAAATGATCTTTCTGAGTCACGATCAGACTATCGCCAACGAGCGAAGCTGTGATTTCCGGCATTCCTTTTTCATTCACCCAGATATGACTCCAGGAGGCCAGGTCATCATCAGTATATTTATCCAGAATACTGATAAGCCCGTCCCAGGTTGCATTCCCATAAGCATAAGTTTTCAGATACTCCTGAATACCTTGACGAAAAGCGTCCTTCCCCATTTTCTTGATCAGCATTTCAAGGACTACCGGCGACTTATCATAGATAATGTTGCCATACACTAAACCTGCATTACGAAGATTATCCAGGTTTTGCTTGATAGGATTCGCTCCGGCAGTACGGTCTTCTG
The DNA here is from genome assembly GCF_900128505.1 of Parabacteroides timonensis. Lineage (NCBI taxonomy): Bacteria > Pseudomonadati > Bacteroidota > Bacteroidia > Bacteroidales > Tannerellaceae > Parabacteroides > Parabacteroides timonensis. The sequence continues at coordinate 756,707 of NZ_LT669941.1, read as the reverse complement.
AATAGGCCGGTGGAATGTAATCCTGCATAAAGCTCAGTGCATGATTCACATTCGGATACAAAGGTGTCACGATCTGTGAAGCAAAATAGTTGGCAAAAACCTCTTTCGTCCACACATCATCAAACCATTGCATGGTGACATAATCGCCAAACCACATGTGAGCCGTTTCGTGGGCAATCAGTGCGCTACGGCTTAATTGCTCGTTCAACGTCGGACTTTCGTTAAGAAACATTCTCCGATCCGTATAAAATGTAGCTCCTGTATGCTCCATGCCGCCAAACTGAAATCCGGGAAGGATGATCAGATCATATTTGGCAAAAGGATACGGGACATCCGTATATTCTTCCATCCAGGCTAATGCATCGAATACCTCTGATGCGATTGCCGGACACTGGGCTATCTTTTTCGGATCAGTTTCCCGGTGATATATAGATATATCTCTTCCGTCCCGCGTATATGTTTCGCGAACAAACTTTCCGGCAGTGAAAGCAAACAAATAAGTGCTTAACGGCTCCGTTTCCTTAAAAGAAATGATCTTACGACCAGGAACAGATACTGTATCCGTACTCTCGATTGCCCCGTTTGCCACCGCCTGCCACTCTTCCGGCATTTCCAGTGTCAGGGTAAACAGGGACTTCATATCCGGCTGATCGAAACAGGGAAAAGCAGTCCGTGCCCGATCAGGAACCAACAGAGTATAAAGGAACTCGTCCCTCCTATTCAAAGACTGGTCGGCGGGAATAAAATCAACGGTCACTTTATTCATTCCGACAACACTTCTTTCTGCCGGTATAAGAATATGTTCATTCTTGACTTCATAGGGAACAGGTTGCCCATTCAACAATACCAATGCAACTTGCGAAGATTCTTCACGAAAATCTATGATAATCGGCTGTTTTTTCTGTAAGGACAATTGAATTTCGGCATTACCTTTGACAGGTTCCTGTTTCGTCTCCGGAATGGAGAAAAACAGATTATACTTGACCTGCCCGAAATGCTCTTTTCTGAACTGTGCCAGTTCACGACTTACTCCGGCTTCCTGCAACGCAGCGTCTCTTTGCTGTGTTCCGCAGGCTGTTAACAAGCCAATGGCTGCTATTCCAGCAATATGGCATATCGTGTGAATGTGTTCCATATATTTTTACTCTCTCAAATATTCAGCGATCGACATAAAATTACGTTCCAGAATGTACATCTGCGACGCCATAAAAGTAAAGAATTCTCCCCAATCTTGTCTACGATGGAAATCGATTCCTTCTTTAGCTATATAAATACGGGCAACTTCTTTGCCTGTTTCCCTTACAAAACAAATATCCCAGATCAAACCTTCTGGAAAATCCTGCTCCAGCGTATCCTTATACCATGTAAGGCGCTCGAACATTTCCAACCGGAGATCTTCCCTTTTATGATTCACTTCAAGGATTACATAAGCGCCTGTACGGTTCGCGTCAAACTTCAGTTCCACGCCTTTCACCTTGGTATCATATAGCGTCCATATCTTCTTACGCCCTCTCAGGTTTGGCTGAACTTCACAAAAGGCGGCAAAGCTTTCCCAAAATTCCAGTTTCAGGTTCTTTAATTCGTCTTTACTATACATTATTATTTATAAATATCTTTCTTTCTCAATCTGATAATCTCTCCATACTCAGCCAGCTTCTTCATATCTATACGGCTGGAATTGCCTACAATAACATAAACAATGGGCTTCAGCCGGATATTATGACGGTAGAAGCGGACAATATCTTTCATATCCATATCCGAGATGCCGGACAATAGAGCTTCATTCGGATCACTTTCAAAGCCATTCCTTTTATATCCTGCCACCTTTTCCGACAACTCCCTGAAGGATGGGTAATCGTTGTTCACCTGATTGGTGATCAATTGCTTGACCGTCGATATTCTATCAGGCTTTTCCGGCATGTCACTGATCAGAGAGCTCATCACTTCCATTGCATCCAATGTCTTATCGCTTTGAGTTGACAACATCGTAACAAACTCACCGGCTTTTCCTTCCAGTTTATGAGGCGGCAATAAATAACGCCCGCTAACACGGTAGGCTAACGAACGGAATTCCCTTATCTCCTGAAACATCAACGACGACATATCTCCACCGAAATAAACAGAGAACAAACGGGAGGCATGACGCGACCATAAATCGTCCGTCACCTCTCCTTTCGCAAAACCGTACACAATACTTTGCGACGCTGTCGGCATATCCATAAAATAAACGACGGACTTGTCATACACTTCCGGATCGCGATAATAATCAGAACCGGCTGCAATCGTTATCTCTTTTAGCGGTATAGAGGCTTTTAACTGCTCTTCCACCTGATCGGAAGATAACGTTCCGCAATAATGCAGGTCGCACTCCGTCTGGCGGACGTTTGCAAAAATAGCCAATAGGTCTTTTCCTTTCAGCTTCTTTATCTCAGAAAGAGATAGTTTACGGAGATAACGCGACCGTTCACCATACTTCACTTTCTCGAGTAAAGCATTTGCAATATTATCACTGGACTCGAAAAAAGCTTTTTCGATTACTTTCGCATCATTAACAACCTGGCGGATCTGCTTATCGTCGGCTTTGACATGTGTAATGAAATCGCCGGCCAAAAGAACGGTTTCTTTGAAATGAGTATCAAAGCCTGTTATACGAATAACAAACTGCTTGTCGTTTGCTTCGAAAGACATGGTACTGCCTAACACCTGCAACCGGGTTCTGAAATCCTGGAACGACAAAGAGTCTGTCCCAAGAAACTGGAGATAATTAGCCAGATAGTTTAACTGCGGCTGCTCCAATGTCCCGACCTGATAGATCAGGTTAAGCGAAAATATATCGGTGACCGGATTAGTAGTCGTATATAAAGTTGCCAGCGGATTAAGTTTTGTTATTTGTACGTCTTTCTCAAAGTCGATAAAACGAGGTTCCACTGTCTGGGTCGGCATTTGTTCCAATTGTTTGGCATATTCGGAACTGGCCTCCGAGTTCTTTGGGACAACAGGAGTAAAATCCGGTTTCTTCAAATTATCTTTTGGATATTTGCCGGTCTTTTTCGTCACACAGAGATAATTTTCGCTGAAATACTTGCGAGCAACCTGCATGATATCCTCCCGTGTCAGAGCATCGATCTTTGTCACTTCCTGCAAATAATCCTCCCAACTTTTACCCTGCGAATAAAGAGACATCATGATCCGCGCACGCGAATCGATATTTTCAAGGCTGGATGCATACTGACGCCGCTGTTCCTGCTTCAGGCTATTAAATACTTCATCGGTGAAATCGCCTTCTTTGATCCGGTTGATCCCACGCCAGACAAGCTTTTCTGCTCCACCATAAGTTTGAAGCATCAGCTTGGGTACAACAGCGACAGCCAATATTCCGGCTTCATTCATACTTTCGTTTAGAGCCATGCAGGCCGTTATTTTCCGGTCGACCATCAGTTTGTCAAGAAATCCGGTACCGTTAGCATTATTCAGCATATTAACGGCAATAGCGAGCGCCGCCTGATCTTCATGGTTAGCCGGAACACCACGGAACCCCAATCCCATAACTTTTACTAATGGAACAGGGAATTTGACCTTCATCTTTTCTTTCCCTTTGAAGGGGGGTAAAGTCACAATATCTTTCCTTGGAGCTTCTCCCGGACGAATACGCGAAAAAGTACGTTCCAGAATGGGCAACACAGCTTCCGTATCAAAATCACCGCTCAGAACCAATGCCATATTGGATGCGACATAATATTCTTCAAAGAATTTTCGCATCTCCGTCAGGCGCGGATTCTTCAAGTTCTTTGTGCTACCGATGATCGGATACGCATAAGGATGTGGAGCAAAATACCGGGCAAGCAGACGATCCATTACCGGGCCACCGATAAAATCGCCATACATATTCTTTTCTTCATAAACCGTTTCCAACTCACTTTGGAACAGGCGGAAAACAGGATTCAATAAACGTTCGCTGTTTATCTCCGCCCATTGAGTCATATATTGAGGAGAAAAGGTATTGAAATAGATCGTAGCATCGTAGGATGTAGCCGCATTCAACCCCGAGCCTCCATATTTAGAGATCAAACGATTGAATTCATTCGGTATGACGTAATCGGAAGATTGAATACTTAATTCGTTTATTTCCTGCTGTATGCGGGTGCGGGCTTCTTCATCTTCAGTAATAGCCAGCTCGTCGTATTTCTCAGAGATAGAGTCGAGCAGAATTTTTTCAGCTTCATAGTCGATGGTTCCGATCTTATCGGTTCCCTTAAACATCATATGTTCGAAATAGTGAGCGATCCCTGTGTCCGGACAATCTTTTGCTCCTGCTTTTACAACCACAGCTCCAAACACTTTCGGTTGGCTGTGATCCTCATTCAGCCAAATGGTCAGTCCGTTTTCCAGTTTATATTCTTTTACTTCAAGTGCTTTTGAATTCTGAGCAGCCAACAGATTCGTTGTATTTGCAAATAACATCATCATCAATAATGCTTTCATGGATATTTTACCACCACTAATTATATATGGTTTACAAAGATACCGGATTCCTTTCTGTTATCAGGAATGATTAGGCTTTTTTATTTTAAATATCCGATGACAAACTCTGTTTAAACGAATCTATTTACTTGATGACTCAACCAAATGCCTAGTTAAATGTTATCAATATAAAAAACGATACAAATTATGGTGAACTTAGGTAGCTGGATGAACAAACTTCTTATTGGTTGGGGCGTAGAACCGAAGATTGCTGATACATTCGATGAAATTATTATTGCCGTGTTATTGATTGCGGTAGCAGTCGGGGTCGATTATTTATGTCAATATATTTTTGTTGGCAGTGTTAGAAAATTGTCGGAGAAAAGCCATTATTTCTGGGATACATTGCTGATCAAGCGTAAAGTTGTACATAACCTGGTACATGCCATTCCCGGCATTATTGTCTATGCGTTGCTTCCGATGGCCTTTATCCGGGGAAAAGAATTGCTGCTGATTTCACAGAAAGTCTGTGCTGTTTATATTGTATTTGTATTGCTGTTGGCCATTAACGGTTTTCTCCTGGTTATCATGGATATTTATAATCACCGGGAAGTAAACAAGAACCTGTCGATAAAAGGTTTCATACAGGTATTCCAGGTGTTGGCTTTCTTCATCGTCGGTATTGTTATTATTGCAATCCTGATGGGGAAGTCACCGGCCACTTTATTTGCCGGACTGGGTGCTTCGGCTGCTATCCTGATGCTGGTGTTCAAAGACACGATACTCGGATTCGTGGCAGGTATACAACTTTCGGCCAACGATATGCTGCGACCGGGCGACTGGATCACGGTGCCGGGATCGAATGCCAACGGTGTGGTACAGGAAATAACGCTGAACACAGTCAAGATACAGAACTTCGATAATACCATTTCCACTATTCCGCCTTATACGCTGGTCAATAACTCCTTCCAGAACTGGCGGGGAATGGTCGAATCCGGCGGACGGCGGGTTATGAAATCGATCTTCCTCGATCTGAATACAATTAAATTCTGCACACCTGAAATGATAGATACTTTCCGTAAAGAAATACCCTTGCTGGCAGATTATCAACCGGACGAAGGCGTTACACCGACCAATTCGCAAATGTTCCGCGTGTATGTCGAAAAGTATCTGACTAGCCTGCCGGTAGTCAATACGGATCTGGATTTAATCATCAGCCAGTTACAATCGACAGAATATGGTGTACCTATTCAAATCTACTTCTTCTCCCGCAATAAAGTATGGAAAGAGTACGAACGCATTCAATCTGATATATTCGATCATTTCTTTGCGATGATCCCCAAGTTCGAATTGAAGGTCTATCAGTATTCGGACTAACAATAAGTACCGGGAGACTTTTGATAGACTTTTGGGAGGCTCTGATTTTTTCCATATATTTGTATTCATAACTTTAAAGACATATTTATGAGTGAATTACAGCAATGGATTAACAGTTATCTGGTTAAATGGGGTTTAGTACACGATTCGGCAAATATATGGGATAACCTGATTGTGCTGTTCCTTGTTATAATAGTAACCGTCGCGATCGATTATACTTGCCGCTACATCTTCCTCGGATTATTTAAACGTTTTGCCAAAAGGACCCGGAACCAATGGGACGATCTGATCGTGGAACGCAAGATTATCAATAAGCTAATGCACTTGATACCGGCCATTTTGGTGTATATCATGCTACCGCTTGCGCTTCCGAGAGAAGAAATGCCTACATTGCTGGGAATTCTTCAAATGATCTGCAGTATCTATATCGTAGCCGTCATATTGCGTTTTATCAATGCAGCATTAAATCTGCTCCTCGAAATATACAACAGGAAAGAAGCCTTTAAGAATAAGCCGCTGAAAGGGTTTGTGCAGATCATTCAGGTGCTTGTATTCTTTGTCGGGTTTATCATTATCATTAGTATACTGATAGGGAAATCACCCGCTACCTTGTTTGCCGGATTGGGGGCATCCGCGGCTATCCTTATGTTGGTATTCAAAGATACGATACTCGGATTCGTTGCCGGTATCCAGCTATCGGCCAATGATATGCTCCGTCCGGGCGACTGGATCACGATGACTAAATACGGCGCAGACGGAACTGTGATCGAAGTGACACTGAACTCGATCAAAGTACGGAATTTCGATAATACAATCACCATGATACCGCCTTACGCCCTTGTCAGCGACTCTTTCCAAAACTGGCGCGGCATGCAGGAATCAGGCGGTCGACGCGTTAAACGATCGATCAATATCGACATGAACAGTGTACGTTTTTGTACCCCGGAAATGCTTGCCAAATTCCGCAAGATATCCTTATTAACCGAATATATCGACACAAAGCAAAAGGAACTGGAAAGATATAATGAAGAGCATAATATAGATGATTCTATCAAAGTGAACGGACGCCGCCAAACCAACCTCGGTGTTTTTCGTGCTTATCTGGTGAATTACCTGAAAAATAATCCTGACGTGAACAAAGATTTGACGTGCATGGTACGCCAACTGCAACCGACAGAAAAAGGGATACCGATGGAGTTATATTTCTTTGCCGCAACAACCGTTTGGATACCTTACGAAGGGATTCAATCCGACGTATTCGATCATATCCTGGCTGTGTTACCGGAGTTCGGGTTGCAGGTTTTCCAGGAGGTGTCAGGCTCCGATCTGCATCATTTAAGAATCCAAACTTCAAACTAATAAAAAATAAATAGACTGTCTTAAAAGTCACTCATAACAAAGATGCTTTTGAGACAGTCTATTATATTAGTCTATTTCTATAAAACTTTTCTGTACAATCTCGTTATAGGTAAACGGAGATTTGACATATTCTTCTCCCCCCTCTGCTTCTTTCAACGTTTCGGTTTCGTAGTCGACCTTCCAGTTTCTATTGTTTTGAGTAGTGACGTAAAGAGGTTCAAAATCTTCATCATTTTCTTTAAAGAACAGCATGGCATGTTCACCGCCAACCGGTTCACATTCTTTCGGCAAAGTCAGCCACGCTCTGATCTGCGCTTTATATTCACTCCCGTCAAAATAAAGCAGGTGATCCATCAACTCAGTGAAAACTTCCCAACTGATATCATACGGGAAAGTCAATGCAAATACCTGTTTTCCCATCGGATGGATACGAATAATCGCATCATATTGCCGACTATTATATATATCGGTAAATGAACGCAACATCTGTTCCACATCCGCCTCCTCTACTCCGGCAACAATCACTATCTTATCATTGCTGACAGAGATATTGGGACGTAGAGCCGGGTCTGGCTTTCTGTCTTTTTTCCGGAACTTACTCTTCAAATAGAGAATAATAACAACAGCTATTGCTCCCCAAAACAGATAAGTTTTGATTGGTAACTTCTTATTGGACTTTTTCGTATTTTCCACTATTTTTATCCCATCGTCATTCAGATTGAAAGTAACAGGAATAACTTTTTCATCGGCAATATTCTCTCCGTTACGGGTTGCCGGAATCCATTTCCCGCTTGTCAAACCGACCAGACGGATCGCTTCTTCATTCAATAGCGGTTCCGAACCGAGAAAGACATGCGGGTTAGTAACAGAACCGTCTGGTTCTACCGTACAAGCAATAAGAACGGTTCCACTCACCTCTTCCTCAATGGCTTTCTCCGGATATTCCATATTTTGCCGGATAAACCAGAATTGAGCCGACGATCCACCCACATATTCAGGGAAAGTACGGTCTGAACCTTCCGCACGGTCGATCGGGCTATATACACCTTCATTCGTCTTTAACAAATAAGTAAGCATATACTGATCGCCATCCGTGCGGCTGAAACTCATAGAGCGGTATCCCAGTTTAGGCACATTATTTATCTGTTTTCCGTCATTATCAGGTGGCAAAAGCACGACATCCATCAATCCTACTTTAATTCTGGAAAAACGCAGGTTATTCAATACATGTAGATAAAGCGACTGGCAAGCCATTTCCTCTCCGGACACTCCTTTCTGACGGACACTCTCGAACCGGTATTTCCAAGCAATAGGAACTGCATTTTTATAATCATCTGCAAAAGAATAGATCAGAGCGATCCTGGCATCACCCAACAATGGAATAGGCTCTGTTACAAGCCCTTTCATTTTGGGATTATCAGGCGTAAAGGCGGTAAATTCACCTTCGTTCGTTCCGAAACGAGTCAATTTATTGACCGGAAAGATCGCTTCCAAACGAAACAGAGAAATGTCCGTATCTTCCGGTTTGGGTTCTTCAATGATCAGACTATCCAGATAAGGTCTGACCTCCTGCCGCAAGCGAAGTTGCTCTTCCGGCAAATTGTTTTGTTGCGCCTTTACTCCAGATATTCCGCTGGCAAAAACAGTCAGGAGTAGAAAAAGTATCGGGGTCGCTTTCATAATTATAGAAATATTTAGTTTACATCAGAACTGGAAATAGATAAACGGCTGCACGCCGGCACTCTTAAATTGTACCACGACAAAAACCATGACAGCCAGAATAACCGCCTGTACCAACAGTGGAGACCGGGTTACCACACCCTGCAGAGCATTCTCTACCGACTTAGGCATAAAGTGCAACACATAACCTATTATCATCAATATAAAAACTCCCTTATAACCGGTTACAAACTGAGTAAATACTTCCGGATGGAAGTTTGTACAGATTTGCGTAAGCATCTCTTTTACCGTTTGCAGTGAATCGGCGCGGAAGAATATCCAACCGAAACAAACCAGGTGGAAAGTGATAAATATACCCAACACCCTGCGCCAGGGCTTCATCTCCGAACCTAATTGTTTGAAACTACTGAATCGCCCCATGATAAACTTATGGATAGCCAGTGCCACTCCGTGTATAGCGCCCCAAATGATAAAACTCATAGAAGCTCCATGCCATAAACCACCCAGCAACATTGTAATCAGCAGATTTATATAAGTGCGAACCTTCCCTTTCCGGTTTCCTCCCAACGAGATATACAAATAATCCTTCAGCCAGGAAGAAAGAGAAATATGCCAGCGTCGCCAAAATTCTGTAATAGTGGCCGATTGATAGGGTGAGTCAAAGTTCATATTGAAACGGAATCCCAGCAATAAAGCAATACCGATCGCCATATCCGAATACCCGGAGAAATCGCAATAGATCTGCAGCGCGTAGCCATAAACACCCAAGAGATTCTCTACTCCCGTATAAAGCAACGGCGCATCAAAAACACGATCTACGAAATTCATGCTGATATAATCGGAAATCACCGTTTTCTTAAACAGACCGCACAATACCAAAAACAAACCTTCTCCAAACTCTGAGCGTGTAACAGTCGGATTCTTATAAATCTGTGGGATAAAATCGCGGGCACGAACGATCGGACCGGCCACCAACTGAGGAAAGAACGATACATAAAACACATAATCGATCCAACGGGTTAACGGTGTTATCTTTCCCCGGTATACATCAATGACATAACTGATCGTTTGGAAGGTGAAAAAAGAAATACCGACAGGCAGGAAAATATCCATCGGCTGATAAGTGACACTTTGCATGGAAGTATTTCCAAACTGATAACCGAACTCCCGTGTAACAGTCGCAATAATCTCTAACAGGAAGTTGAAGTATTTGAAATATCCCAACAAACCGAGGTTTATACATAAACTTACTACTACCAGCAACTTACGTTTCCACTGGGCAGAAGCATGGAATATCCCCTGTGCAATACAAAAGTCGGACGTGGCAGTAAACAACAACAGGAAGAACCAAAGTCCGCTACTCTTATAATAGAAATAAAGGGAGAAAAGCGTTACATATATGATACGGGCCAGTAAATGCTTCCTAAGTGACATGTAAATAATCAGGAAGCCTATGAATAAAAAGAAGAACAGCCCGCTGCTGAACAGTATCGGTGAAAGACGGTGATAGGTAAGTATCTCGCCCAGTTTTGAGAAATCCAGATTATCGAACATCGTTGCCTGTAATATATCGGTTATATGTTTGCATCAGGGCGCGATACAATAAAAGTCCCTGCTCCTGATAGCCTTCTTTAGTAAAATGAACACGGTCGCGCCCCATCAGTCCGGCCTTATGCCATTTGGAACTCGAAGTTTTTCCACCTGTGGCAGCAAATAAATCCCAACAGGCAAGGCCTTCACGACGGGCTACTTCTATAATAGCTTTTGCCGCGCGTTCTGTATTTTCATTGCGCACATAAGTACGTTTCTTGTTTACAGTCACCCGTTTATAGCATTCGGGCGGCGTAGTAAGCAAGATAGCAGTATGTGGCATCTGTTTTTTTACCAAAGAGATAAAGTCTTCGATCTGTCCGGCGAACTCATTGCGGGTAAAACGCCTGCCGAACGTCTCGTTCGTTCCCAGCGATATGATCAATAACGATGGGTTCAATAAAGCCAGCTGACGGACATAATTTTCGTCTGTATAATTAACAAACATGGCTCCGTTCACTCCAACCGAATGATATAATATACCCGGTTGGCCATTGGTCAGATTGAAACCATAATAAACATTCTTAAAAGAAGAAGCAGGCAACAGATTATCCGTCCCTTGTTTCCGGCGGGTACTGTGCAACTGCAATGTATCAGCCAGGCACGAGATACGGAATGTATCGGCCACAACACCCGGTGCACACGAGGCCGTACTTAGAGTAGTCCTGATCGAATCTTTCAATTTACCAGCAGGAAGCATCGGCATAGACTTTTCTCCCCGGTAAATAACAGCCTGGTTAAAAGAGTATCCCGCCCCATTGTTCGGAGCCATACTGATATCGAAGTTAATAGAAGGCGATACGGACTGGATGCCGATTCCACCGGGCCCGATCGGAGCCTTCCTGTTATTCTGTATACAACGTCCGGCAACCCATTCTTTGGCTACAGATGAAATAAAATAATCGTCCGGTTCATTCGTCTTGCTCAATTTAAAAGGAGCCACCCAGCCACGCCCTGCATTTCCGAACTGTTGCTGTAAAAGACGCATCATACGTCCACTGTAATGGCCAGCCTGGATATGTGAATCGCCCAGCTGAACGATTGTAACGACTGTATCTTTTCCGGCACGTAATGAATCGAGCGCGGCGAAGAAGTCCATTAAAGGAGCATATTCATTTTCGCTATCCGATGCAGGCAACAGGATAGAATCGACGGCAACACCTATCTTATAAGAGGCAGAAGGCAACGCAACAGTGTCCGGTGCGGCCAGTGTATCCTGCAAAACCATTCCTGTATCCCGAACAGACGAACGGGCTGGCGAAAGGTTCTTCGCCCCTACGGTGATCGCAATCAATGCCGATAAGACCGACAGGTTAATTAACCACTTTGTCTGCTTCATCATAAAACTCCTTTTCTAACAATAATGCTTTTAATAACGCCGTAGCTATTTCGCGTCCTCCACGGAAACTGAGGTGCGTATAATCCTTGCTCGCCCAGTTATTTTCGACGAAACGAACCATACTGTTTTCTCCACCCATTCCCCCGAATGTATTCCAGAACGGGATACCGGTCTTACGGGCAATCTGTCTCTGTGTATGAAGTAAAGCCAATACGGCAGGCATAGTTTCAAATGCGCCATCCTCCTGATGGCTGCGGTCGGAAACGCCGAGCAGCAATATATCTGCTTCCGGGAAACAAACCTGAACACGCCGAACAGCCTCCGTCATACGGCTATTGTACCATCCGTAATGCAGGACACTGTCGCTCACTACATTCAAACCATATTGGAGAATGATCAGATCATACGGCCGCACCTTACTCAGACTCCGGCAGCGGGCACTGTCCAGACGGGCAAGAATTATTCCGGAATTACCCCGTAAAGAATAATTGTCTACCACAATACCCGAATTATCTTCCATCGCAACACCTAATGCCCGGAAACCATCCGTCTCTGTAAACGAGAACGAAGCTTCGGTAAATGTTCCTTTCTTTTCGTATTGGGTTATTTCGGTCGTTGTCGGCAATAGTTCGCTGATTGTATCCGATTCGCCGTTACAAAGCAGTTTCATACGGGTTGCCGTATTCTGTTCATACAGGAATTTCAGGGAAGAGACAGTCTGCAACTCCGGATAACGGTTTGTTGTCTTAACAGAAACCGATGCTTTTTCTCCCTTCGGTTCGAACATCATACCCGAAAGCGTATAACCATGATCATGATCGGTCAACATCGACCAGGTATGCCATCCCTCCGAGTGCTGTTCAACAGTCGGACGAAATTGCGAGGCTACTGATGCAATCGGAACAAAGCCGACTCCACGGCCGCCAAACTCTTTCTGCAAGGCCGAACGCAAGTCTGCAACAACAATATCCCCTTCGATAAACGAGTCGCCAAGAAAGGCAACGCGAACCGGACGTTTTAATTCTTTACCCTTTTTGAGTGCGGCAAAAAAGCGCTTCAACCCGATATGGCCGACCGAATAATCTTCGATATGCGTACCGAGCGAATCGGCTCCCTGAACGGAATACATCACATTGTACAAAGAATCGCGCAAAGCCAGTGCCGCCGAATCGATCCCCGTAGAACGGATAATCGAATCACGCAAAGCAACCGAGTCTATCTGCAACGTATCCGGCTGTTCAAGCTGCTTACGCAATGAATCCATTGATAGTGATTGCGTCTTTACCCGCAAATCCGAAAGTAAGTCAACCTTTTTTATTTTCTGTCCGAACAACTGGTCCGGCAGGTAATATAGCCCCAGACAGATACATAGCGTGATTAACAGCAACGCCAGCAATCTGCCGAAATTATCATCTCTATTCATTTACTCATTCTTACGAAGGTGCAAAGATAGGGATAAAGTTGCTATTTATTACTTAAAAGTTCCGGTATTTCAGAAGGCTCGCTGGCAACTCGTATGCCAGCCTCTTCCATCGCCCGTATTTTTTCAACGGCTGTGCCGGTTCCTCCGGAGATAATTGCCCCGGCATGTCCCATTTGTTTACCCGGCGGGGCAGATTGTCCGGCAATGAATCCGACGACAGGCTTGGTCACATGCTTGCGGATATATTCTGCCGCCAGTTCTTCCGCGTTGCCACCTATCTCGCCGATCATCACGATCGAATGCGTATCAGGATCATTTTCAAACATTTCCAGCAATTCACGGAAGTAAAGTCCTACGACCGGATCGCCCCCCATTCCTACGGCTGTAGATTGCCCCATTCCATTAGCTGTAAGATGATAAACGACTTCATAAGTGAGTGTTCCGCTTCTACTTAACACACCTGTATGTCCTTTCGTAAACACTTTTCCGGGAAGAATGCCGACAAGGCTCTCTCCCGGCGAGATCAGGCCGGGACAATTCGGTCCGATCAGTTTCGCCCCTTTCATCTGTACAAAACGATAAGCTTTGATCACATCTATCGTCGGTATTCCTTCTGTGATACAAATAATTAATCCTATGCCCGCATCGGCGGCCTCCATAATCGCATCGGCAGCAAAACGGGCGGGAACAAATATGATAGATGTGTTTGCCTGTGTTTGCTGTACAGCATCATACATCGTATTGAATACCGGAATATGTTCTATCTCGGTTCCACCTTTACCCGGCGAAGTCCCTCCTACTACATTCGTCCCGTATTCTTTCATTTTCAGCGCATGGAAAAGGCCGTCGCGTCCGGTAATTCCCTGCACGATCAAGCGGGTTGATTTATTAATAAGTATGCTCATGATGACTATCCTTTCTTACTGTTTTTTGATAATTCTACGGCCATCCGGGTTGCTTCACCCATTGTTTCAGCCACTTTAAAACGCGTATTGCACAACAGGTCGCGCCCCTCCTTTTCGTTAGTTCCGGTCAGGCGGACAATAACGGGAATATCATTCTCTATCTGTTCGAAAGCTTTCAGTAAACCGTAAGCAACATCATCGCAACGGGTTATTCCCCCGAATATATTGATCAATACCACTTTTACGTTGGGATCTTTCAACAATAACTTCATGGCTTCAATCACCTTTTCCGGATTAGAACTTCCTCCGATATCAAGGAAATTGGCCGGATCGCCACCATAAAGCTTAATCATATCCATTGTCGCCATTGCCAAACCGGCACCGTTCACCATACAGCCGATCTCACCGCCTATATGCACATAACTGAAACCATTTTCTTTCGCCCTGACTTCTATCTTTTCTTCCTCCGTTGGTTCGAAAAGAGACAATACGCCAGGTTGACGATACAACGCATTATCATCGAAAGTCATCTTAGCATCGATGGCGATCAAGACTCCTTCACGGGTCATTACCAGCGGATTTATCTCCACAAGGGAAGCATCTTTCCCGACAAGCAAACGATACATATTTTGTATGATACCAGCTAATTGATTCACCTGCGACAACTTATCGAACAAAGTAAAAGCATAACGTCGGGCCAGATAATCCGGAATTCCGATCATCGGATCGATCCGGAAATGAAAGATCTTTTCAGGGGTGCGATGAGCGACATCTTCTATATCCATGCCACCTTCGGCACTCATCATCAAAACGACCGAGCGGGAATTACGGTCGATCACAAAACTGATATAATATTCCAGATGGATATTCACGGCTTCACTGACAATTACCCGGGTTACGGGATAATCTTTGATCGTCATACCTAGAATGTTTTCTGCATACCGAAGGGCTTCTTCTGCATTACCTGCCAGTTTCACACCGCCGGCTTTGCCCCTGCCTCCGGTCAGTACTTGTGCCTTGATGGCAACCTTTTCTTCTCCCAGCTGGCTAAATGCAGCCACGGCTTCATCCGGTGTACTGCATAAAATATGCCGTTCGACCGGTATTCCATAATCAGAAAAGAGTTTTTTCGCCTGATATTCGTGTATCTTCATCGAATAATAAATTTAGTGGTTCCTACTTTTATAATAAACAATCCGGCTGTCCGTTAGTTTAAGTAACAAAAAAACTTGATACAAATATATGAAAAACTTGAATGATAGAAAATGGAAAGTGCTTGAAAGTACCTATCTTCACCGTAAGCCTTGGTTGACAGTCCGTAGCGAACGTGTAGAACTTCCTAACGGCAACCAGATACCGGAATATTATGTTTTTGAATACCCGGACTGGATCAATGTCATAGCAATTACCAAAGAGCATAAATTTGTCTTCGTGCGCCAGTATCGTCATGGATTAGGCGAAACCTCTTTCGAATTATGCGCAGGAGTCTGCGAAAAGGAAGACCCTTCCCCACTCGTTTCCGCCCAACGTGAATTATTGGAAGAAACTGGTTTTGGCAACGGAGAATGGACTGAATATATGACAGTTTCCGCCAATCCGGGAACACATACAAATCTAACCCACTGCTTCCTGGCGACCGATGTCGAACAAGTCACCACCCAACATCTGGAAGATACGGAAGACCTGACCGTCCATATCCTTACGCTCGACGAAGTAAAGGAGCTACTGGAAACAGATCAGATCAAACAGGCTATACACGCTGCCCCGCTTTGGAAATACTTTGCGGAGAATCGTTTGATATAATCGGAAAAGGGGTTACTTCCCTGTAATAATCACGATTTTATTAGGATAATTCATCCTCTTTTCATATATTTGTTAGGGAAGAATATGAGGAGGATGAGTTATGAGTAACATTTCAGACTATATCGAACAATTTGTCCTTGATAAACTGGAAACGTTTAACGAAGGAAGAAATACGGATAAAGGCATGTACTATATCATGTTACCCAATGAAAAGACCGCCTATTATACGCTATGGTTCTACAATCCCGGAGCGGAATATCATCCGAATATTTTCCTTTCGACTTTGGATGTCAACGTAATCAACTCGGTTGAGAAAGCGATGAAAGCGGTAATCAACTCTTTCGCACAGCTGACGATCAAAATGCGTATCGATTCTATTTCCCATAACGCCGACGATATCATATCTTTCGGCAAATATCGCGGATACCACTTGTTCGAAGTAGCCGCCATCGATCCTAAATATGTAACCTGGATTGCCGTCAAATACGAAGCCCGTGTTCAAAGTGAACGGCGCTTTAAAGAATTAGCAGCCACCTATTCATGGGTGTATCAGGATCTTAACACATCCAGGATACACAAAATGCCCATCAGCCGTTTTGTCGGGACCATCGACGAAAAACTGAGTGATATCCATCTTACCATCCAACGGATCAAGGTTGAAGACAATCCTTACAAAACCAGTATAATCCGGGGAACCACCCACTTTTATGTCGATCAGAAGATCGTAGCGGCCGACGAGTCGGGTAATCTCTTTTTCTTTACTATCCGGGCAACCGACCGGAGCCTCGAAAGCGGAAAATTAAGTAATGCCGATCACGCTTACCGGATCGGAGAAAAACTGCATATACGTTCTGCCAAGGTAATCAAACATTATACGTCGCGGAATATACGATATACGAAATTGGGGTATGTAAAGTTTAAATAATACAATAAGCTTTTATCAGATAAAATCCCATTCGAATCCATTTTTAATTTCTTCCGAAAGGAATTTCGATTTCATTCGGAAGAAAATTTAGTTTCTCCCGAATGTATGTTTTTCTGCACAAACCAAGATGAAAATTTTATTTTTGAGAAAATACACAAAGAAAAGTAAAGGAAAGAAAAGAAAATTATAACAACAGCAACAATGCGCATACACACGCGTGCGAGAGAGCCACGGAGAGCAAAAACTTCCTGCCATTTTCTTTTTCGACATTTCTGTGATTCAACATCTTTTTTTATCTTTACCGCATTATAACCGGAAAACATGTTTGCAAAAAAAATAACACTCATACTATCAATCTTCGTTACGCTTTTTATATTCAACGAGACTCTTGTTGCTCAGGAAAAAGCATTTCCTAAAAGTGGAGAAGGAATTACCCTTTTCCTGAAACGTCATAACCGTGTAGGAAAAGAGTATCACGATGAATTTATCAAATTAAACAAGACTAGACTCGGCAGTGGGAACTCGCTGAGAATGGGCGTTAAATATCATTTGCCGCCTTTAAAGGGAGCAGCGGCTACCGCGGCGAAGAAGCCAAATTACGAGCCCTTATTTGGCAAGGATTTAGCTCAATATCAGGTAACCTCTTCCGAATTGAAAGGCTGTTGCTTTTATCTGGTCAGCGGACATGGCGGCCCCGACCCTGGAGCCATCGGGAAAATGGGGAACGTCGAACTTCACGAAGACGAATATGCCTACGACGTCATGTTGCGCCTGGCGCGTAATCTGCTTATGCGGGGCGCCAAAGTGCATATCATTATCCAGGATGCCAGAGACGGTATCCGTAACGATCGTTTCCTGAACAACACCAAGCGTGAAACCTGTATGGGTGACCCGATCCCGTTCAACCAGGTGCGACGCCTTGAACAACGGAGCGAAAAGATCAATTCATTATTCAAAAAGGATAAAGAGCTTTACAAACGCGCAATTTTCATGCATATCGACAGTCGCAGTAAAAGTCACCAGACAGATGTTTTCTTCTATTATCAGGATAAAAACTCTGAAAGCAAACACCTGGCAAAGACCATGAAATCGACTTTTGAGCATAAATATAACAGACATCAACCGGGACGCGGATTTACAGGCACAGTAGGCCAGCGCGGATTGTATGTTTTAAGAAAAACAACTCCCCCTTCCGTGTTTGTGGAACTGGGCAACATACAAAACAGTTTTGACCAGAAACGTTTCATTCTCAGTGATAACCGCCAGGCATTGGCAAACTGGCTGTGTGAAGGTTTCGTAACAGATTACAAACGTTACAGAAAAAAACTCAAATAAGATCGTTGATATTGAATTTATAGAGTAAAAATTGCAGATAAATCCACGGAGAAATTGTACCTTTGTGTATTTATAATCGAATCGTTTTAAAACACCATGAATAATTCTTATATATCTCCATTTGCAAAACCCGTTTATGTGATGTTAAAGCCGGTAGGGTCAGTCTGTAATCTGGCCTGTGAATACTGTTATTACCTGGAGAAGGGTAAACTGTATCCGGAGGTAAAGAATCATATCATGAGCGAGCAATTGCTGGAGAAATTCATCAAAGACTATCTGGAATGCCAAACCATGCCACAAGTACTTTTTACCTGGCACGGTGGGGAAACATTGATGCGTCCGATCAGTTTCTATAAGAAAGCGCTTGAGCTTCAAAAGAAATATGGCCGTGGACGACAGATCGATAATTGCATCCAGACAAACGGTACCTTGCTTACAGATGAGTGGTGCCGCTTCTTCAAAGAAAATAACTTTCTCGTAGGTGTCTCGATAGATGGCCCGCAGGAGTTTCACGACGAATACCGCCGTAACCGACAGGGACTTCCCTCCTTCTTCAAAGTGATGAAAGGGATCGAACTATTGAAAAAACATCAGGTTGAATATAACGCAATGGCTGTGGTAAACGATTACAACGTCGATTATCCGCTCGAATTCTATAAATTTTTCAAAGAACTGGATTGCCATTTTATCCAATTCGCCCCTATCGTAGAACGGTTGGGGACACATACGGACGGGACAAAACTCACCTCTCCGGAACAGCAGGATGCCAATATCGAACTGGCTTCTTTCTCCGTCGATTCCGGGAAATGGGGAGATTTCCTCTGTGCTATTTTCGACGAATGGCTGAAAGAAGATGTCGGCAACTATTACATCCAGCTGTTTGACGCAACATTGGCAAACTGGGTAGGCGAACAACCGGGTATATGTACCCTGGCACGCACCTGCGGACATGCCGGTGTGATGGAATTCAACGGTGACTTGTATGCCTGCGACCACTTCGTATTCCCCGAATATAAGTTGGGGAATATCTACACGCAAACTTTAACGGAAATGATGTACAGCCAGCACCAACTGAAGTTTGGGGCCGACAAATATGATAAACTCCCCACTCAATGCAAAGAGTGTGAGTTTCTTTTTGCTTGCAACGGCGAATGTCCTAAAAACCGCTTCCTGCATACAGCCAGTGGCGAACCGGGATTAAACTATCTATGCAAAGGATACAAGAAGTTTTTTAAACATGTAGCTCCTTATATGGATTTTATGAAAAAAGAATTATTAGCCCAGCGTCCGCCCGCAAATGTGATGCAATGGGCTAAAGAGAACAGAGAGATTTTGTAAAACAACATGAAATACAACAGACGTGATTTTATTAAAACAGGAGGTATGGTTATGCTTGGTTCGATAGCGGTTCCCTCTTTTTTAGAGGGTTGTGCCGGAAGTACTGAAGACAAAGCTGCCGGTATCTCATTTGCATTAAACCACTTTGGTTTAAGTGAGAATGATATGAAGAAGGTGCTGACTGCCGCGTTGGAAAAGGGAGGAGATTATGCCGACCTTTTCTTCGAACATTCTTACCGGAACAATATAGGATTACAAGATGGTGCAGTAAACCGTGCCTCTTCGAATATAGACTTCGGAATGGGCGTACGTGTCCTTGCCGGAGACCAGACAGGTTATGCTTATGTGGAAAATATTTCATTGGATGAAATGTTGAAAGCTGCCCGTACAGCTGCTCGTATCGCCGATAGCACAGCAGGAAAAGGGCCGGCCAAACTGACTGAAGAACCAATCATCAACAACTTCTACGGTGTACAAACTCCGTGGGACGAAATAGCCGTTAAAGAAAAAACGCCTTATCTGCAAAAGTTGAACGATCAGATATTTGCACTCGACAAACGTGTCCATAAAGTAATGGCATCTTTGGGTGATACGACTTCGCACATCCTTTTCTGTAATACGGAAGGACAGATGTATTATGATTACCGGCCGATGGTCACACTGGCTGCCGTATGTATTATGGAAGATAACGGGAAGATTGAGAATTCATACGCTTCACGTGCTTTCCGCATGGGTGCCGAATTTCTGACAGACGATATTATCAGCGAAATAGCTAAGGAAGCAGTAGAGAAAACGGCTATCCTATTCCAGGCCGTAAAACCTAAAGGGGGCGAAATGCCTGTCGTAATGGGTGCCGGAGGTTCAGGTATCCTGTTGCACGAAGCGATAGGACATGCATTCGAAGCGGACTTCAATCGTAAGAACACCTCTATCTTCTCCGACCAGTTGAACAAAAAGGTCTGCAACGAACATATCAATGTTGTGGACGACGGCACGATCCCATTCAACCGTGGCTCTGTTAACATCGACGATGAAGGTGTGGAAGGACAAAAGACATATATCGTGAAAGAAGGTATCCTGACAAGTTACCTGCACGACCGTATCAGCGCCAAGCATTATGGTATCCCTTCAACGGGAAACGGTCGCCGCGAGTCTTTTCGCCAAATGCCTATTCCTCGTATGCGTGCCACTTATATGGAAGCCGGAAACGTAACGGAAGAAGAAATGATCTCGACCGTGAAGAAAGGTATTTACGCTTCAACCTTTACCAACGGACAGGTTCAAATCGGTGCCGGTGACTTTACTTTCTTTGTAAAAGACGGTTACCTGATTGAAAACGGTAAACTGACACAACCGATCAAAGATATCAATATCATCGGTAACGGGCCGAAAGCACTGGCCGACATCACGATGGTCGGAAACAATTACAAAATGGATAACGGCACGTGGACTTGCGGTAAAGACGGACAATCCTGTCCGGTAACTTGCGGTATGCCGTCCGCTCTGGTTAGTAAACTTACAGTAGGAGGAGAAAATTGATATGATAACTAACGAAAATAAAAAACTGGCTCAATGGGCCATGGAGTTCGCTCTGAAGAATGGTTGCCAGGCCTCACGTGTAAGTCTGTACAATGGTTCAAGTAGTTCGTTTGAAATACGGGATATGAAAATAGACCGCCTTCAACAGGCTTCCGAAAACAGTCTGGTGATCCATCTGTTTGTGGATGGTCGTTACGGTTCATTTTCCACCAATCGCCTGGATAAACAAGAACTGGAAAAGTTTATCCGCAACGGCATCGATTCGACCCGTTATCTGGCCGAAGATAAAGCCCGCACGTTGCCCGATGCTTCTCTTTATTATAAAGGAGGAGACGCCGACCTGCAACTGCTCGATCCGAAATTCGATGCTATCCTTCCCGACGATAAAGTGGCATTGGCAATGAACACCTGTAATGAAATGATGGGGAAAGACGACCGTATCATTTCTGCCAATTCTTCTTACAGCGACGAGAAAGACTTTAAATACATGGTAGCCAGCAACGGTTTTGAAGGGGAAGCTTGCGGCTCTTCTTTCAGCCTGGTGGCCAGCGTAAGCATTCGCGGCGAAGGCGATGCCCGTCCCGAATCGTATTGGTATGATTCTTCACTGTATTACGACACAATGACGAAAACAGGACTGGGAACGAAAGCTCTCGAACGTGTATTCCGTAAACTGGGACAGAAAAAAGTGGCTTCCGGCAAATACCAAATGGTTGTCGACAACATGAATTCCGCTCGCCTGTTATCTCCCATATTCGATGCCTTGTATGGTTCTTCCATTCAGCAAAAGAACTCTTTCTTGCTGGATAAACTGGATCAGAAAGTGCTGGGTGAAAAATTGACGTTAATAGACGAACCTCATATAGCTAAAGCTTCCGGCGCCCGTTATTTCGACGGTGAAGGTGTAGCAACCAAGCGTCTGCCGGTATTTGAGAACGGTGTACTAAAAACGTATTATATCGATACCTATTCTGCTAATAAAATGGATGTGAAGCCTACTATCGCCTCCCCTTCCATTCTAACGATGCAGATGGGCGACAAAAATACGGAAGGTCTGATTGCTTCTGTCGACAAAGGCATCCTAATTACAGGTTTCAATGGTGGTAACTGCAACAGTACAACCGGTGATTTCTCCTATGGCATTGAAGGTTTCCTGATTGAAAAAGGAAAACTGACCCAACCTATTTCAGAAATGAATGCAACAGGTAATATGATTTCGTTATGGAACAATCTGACTGAAACCGGAAACGATCCACGCCTGTTCTCCAGCTGGCGCATTCCGTCACTTCTGTTTGATGGGGTTGATTTCAGTGGGCTATAACGTATATTCATACAAATTCTTTATATGCGAAGGCTGGAAACTATTTCCAGCCTTTATTTTTATTCAAACATTTGTTTTTTCTTATCGGAATCTTTATATTTGCCAATACATTTAATAAAACTTATAACTATGAAACAAAAGACTATTCCACCACAGGTGGTTATTAATGAAAAGCTTGGCGATTTCTTTGTCGATATTGCGAAGTTGGTATTTGCCGGGGTTGTACTCAGCACTTTATTGGACATGAAAGTTGATAGACAATCAGTATTACTATTGGGAATATCAACTACCATCGTTTTTGTCAAACTAGGATTTATTTTTTATAAAAAAAGGAAATAATGGAAGCGATTTACTTATTTGGTGGAATGAGCATTTTTGGATTGATAATGATTGCTTACCTTACCTATGAGGACTGGCAGTATAAAAAGAAACATCCGGAAAAGAAGTAATAAACATTCATAAAGGGAGAAAGCTCATAAACTTTCTCCTTTCTTTATCTTACCAATAAATAGACTGAAACAAAATGACAAACACTGCCGCCCAACACAAAGAAATGCCATATCGGATGCATATATTTATATTTATCGAGGAAATAAAAAATACATCCTACTGTATAGAACAATCCTCCTCCTATCAGCCAATACAATACATCCATCGAATCGGTTTGCCGACAGACGTCCAATAACGGCTTAAAGGCAATAATAACGACCCATCCCATGGCGAGGTAACAAGCTGTTTTCAGATGATCCGTCTTCTTCATCTTTCGGAAACTGAGGATAATACCTATGACTGCTGCAATCCAGACAATGGAAAATAACAACCATCCCCAATAGCCTTCGTTGCGAAGAGCAATCAGGGTAAAAGGTGTATAAGTTCCTGCTATATGCAGATAAATAGCACTATGGTCAAAACGACGAAGCAACCTTTTACTACGTGCATTGGCAGATGCATGGTAAAAGGTTGAAGTAACGTAAGAAGATGTCATGCTCAACGCATAAACTAACGAACTACCCACGACCCAGGGATTTCCATTCCGGATAGAAGCCACCAATAACACAATGATAGCCACTATTCCGAAAATCATCCCCGCCCCATGAGTCAGCACATTGGCTACTTCTTCACCATAAGTTTGTCTTTGTTGGGCCTTGACCATCTCTGGCTTACAATTGCTCTGCCTTGAAGCCGGCTTCCGTTACCGCAGTAATAACAGCATCGGCCGAAACATTAGCTGTTACCTCCAATACCTTCTCCGGTGATTTCAGGTCGATAGACCATTCATCTTCCTTTACCAACTTATTCAGTTTCGCACCGATGGCAGCCACACAGCCACCACATTTTGCATTTGTTTTAAATTTCATTGTTGCCATAATTCAATATGTTTATAATATTACTTCATAAATTTTAATCTCAAACTGTTAAGAACGACAGACACGGAGCTGAAAGCCATTGCAGCACTTGCCAGCATCGGGTTTAACAACAATCCGTTTATCGGGAACAAGACACCGGCTGCCAACGGAATACCGATCAGGTTATATATGAATGCCCAAAACAGATTCTGATGGATCAGGCGCACAGTTCTTCTGGATAACTTAATCGCTTCGGGCAACAGTAACAAATCGGATGTGATCAATGTGATCATAGCTACATCCATAGCTATATCCGTTCCTTTTCCCATCGCGATACTCACATCGGCACGAGCCAGCGCCTGCGAGTCGTTAATGCCGTCTCCGACCATCGCCACTTTCTTTCCTAACTTCTGGAGAGACAGTATATACTCTTCCTTGTCGTTCGGCATCACTTCTGCCTTGAAATATTTTATACCTAAAGAATGAGCGACTCTATCTGCTGTTTTTATCCCGTCCCCGGTCAACAGATGAACTTCGATACCCATTGCAGTCAGTTCCTTTACAGCAGCAGCCGAAGTCGGTTTAATACGGTCGGATATAGCTAATGCAGCCAGCAGTTCATTCCCTTTTCCGTAATAAACAACACTCTGGCCATCTTCCTGCCAGTGAAGAATCTGCTCCATTGTCTTTTCAGGGATTTCGGCCCCGAACATTTCGAGTAATCCCTGGCTTCCCACCCAATATGTAATGCCTTCGACTTCCATACGGATACCGCGGCCTGTAAGACTTTCAAAACCTTCGGCTTCACAAGTGGAAGCCCCTGAATCTTCCAGCCAGCGGATAATAGCAGAAGCCAATGGATGTTCCGACTTTAATTCCGCCGTATACAAGGTATTCAGATAACAAACATTTGATTCTGTCAGCCAACAGGATTCCGTCACAACAGGAACTCCCTCTGTCAATGTTCCGGTCTTATCCAACACGACTGTATCCACCTTGCAGAGATTCTCCAAAGCGAACGCATCCTTTATCAGGATATGTCTTTCAGCCCCTTTGCCCATTCCCACCATCAAAGCGGTAGGCGTTGCCAGACCTAAAGCACACGGACAGGCAATTACCAAGACAGAGACAGCCGAAAGAAGTGCATAAGAGAAATAACTGCTGCCGCCGATCACCATCCAACACACGAACGTGATAACGGAAAGGAGTACGACGACCGGAACAAATATACCACTTATTTTGTCAACTATACGCTGCACCGGGGCTTTACTTCCCTGAGCCGCCTGCACCATTTGCACAATTTGTGCCAGGATGGTATCATTCCCTACACCGGTAGCTTCCATCGTAAAAGCACCTTTCTGATTGATCGTTCCGGCCAGTACGCGGTCGCCGGCGGATTTCTCTACCGGGATCGGTTCACCGCTCAGCATACTTTCATCCACAGAAGATGAACCTTGCAGCAAGAGTCCGTCCACCGGAATCTTTTCGCCGGGACGCACACTCAATACATTCCCTCTCTGTAAGGAAGAGATGGGAACTTCTTCCTCTTTTCCGTCTATAATCCGGCGAGCCGTTTTAGGTTGCAGCCCCATCAATCCTTTAATGGCCGAAGAAGTACTGTTCTTGGCCCGTTCCTCCATCAGTTTCCCTAACAGGACGAATGCTATGATCACACCGGAAGCCTCATAGTAAACATGCGGTTCCAATCCCCGTTCATACCAGAACTGAGGATATACGGTATTGAAGAAACTAAATATAAAAGCAATAGATGTACTGAGCGCAACCAACGTATCCATATTGGCTTTCCCCTGGATAGCATGGCGTGCACCGCTCACATAAAACGATCGCCCGAACAGCAACATAATGGCCAATGCCAGCACCATCATAATCCAATTGGCATACGGCAGATGCATAAATACCATTCCCAATAAAGCCAAAGGAACAGATAAGATCCATGCACCTATTGTATTACGCTTCAGTTTTTTATAATGCTTGCGCGACATTTCCTCCTGCTCGGCCAGCGGATCTTCCGATTCAATAATTAAATCGTATCCGGCAGCCTGTACAGCTTCTTGTATCTGTTGTAAAGTGATAACGGATGGACGAAACCTAACAGACAAGGTATTAGCCGCGAAATTGACAGTTGCTTCTTCTACTCCGCTTAGTGCTCCGACGGTACTCTCCACATTGTTGGCACAAACCGCACAACTCATCTCAAGTACAGGTAAGACCTTATTTTCTATCTCTTTCATCATATCTTATGTTTTAATTCTACCTCTTAAAAGAAGAACAAAGATACGAATAAAACAGTTGCAACAAAGTTGCGGATTTTCAAATCTGCCCTTTAAGATATGTACTAAATAAATAGATTTATTTGGTATATTTGTCCTATTATTTAACATTCGGATATACGATCTTTGTCAAACATAATTAACGAATGAATTAAAAAACGAATACGTATGATACTTGAATCCTTAAACAACACAGAAAAGGTAGAACGCTTGCACCCCTTATTCAAAAAAGCATTCGATTACATAAAAGCTACGGATTTCTCGAAGATAGAAGACGGAAAGTATGAACTGGATGGAACACGTTTGTTCGTGAGCATTGTAACCCTGTTCGGTAAAGACAAAAAAGAGGCTGCTATCGAAACACATAAAAAGTATATCGATATACAGCTTCCTTTATTAGGAGTAGAAAAGATCGGATGGAAACCCGGTTGCGAATTGCAGGAAGTTTCTATTCCTTATGATGAAGAGAAAGATATTGCTTTTTATGTAGACCGTCCCACAGCCTATACAAAAATCTATCCCGGACAGTTTGCCGTTTATTTTCCTGAAGACGGTCATGCACCCGGCATCGGTGAAGGAAGTATCCGTAAAGTGATTGTAAAAGTACAGGTAGAAGAATAATATTGCCAGATACGACAAAGCCGGTATTTTCCGAAAAAAGATCAATCTAATCTTTATGGAAGATACCGGCTTGCTTTTGCAGGAAGCAGTCACAACCGTCATCCTCCTATTATAACATCTATTCCGTAACGACTAAATATATCCTTACAACGTTGTACCGTTTCTTCCGAAGGGGTTTCCATCGGATAATGATCCGGGTTATAAACCGTCCCGAGTTTCTCATGTTTGTTCTTACCTATATTGTGATATAAAAGCAGGTTTACCGTATGATACTGCCAGGGTAAAGAAGCTAAAAACTCCGCCGACCGGGTTATATTTTCTTCGTCTGCATTCACTCCTTCTATTAAAGGGATACGGATATAAAACTCATGACCGGCATCTGCTATCATACGTAAGTTAGATAGTATTAACTCATTAGGAACTCCGCAGTAAAGCTTATGTTTAATAGAATCCATGTGCTTTAAATCCACCAGAAAAAGTTCGGTATGTTCCATCACCTTCTGTACAACATCCGGTTTAGCATACAATGTCGTATCGACAACACGATGAATGCCCAACTCACCGCAGCGATGAAGCAATTCGAGCAACATGTCCGGATGTAATAATGGTTCTCCTCCACAGAAAGTAACACCTCCCTCCGATCGATCCATGAAAACCGTCTCCTTCTCAATTTCCTTCATCAGGTAGTCGATGGAATATTCCGTTCCCGAAATTTCCATTGCCATAGCCGGACAAACTTCTGCACATTTACCGCACAGATCACACAAAGAGGAGTCGGTAACAATCCCATCAGGTGTCAAAGTCAGTGCCTTTTGCGGACAATTATCCACACAGGTACGACATCCTATACATTTTTTCTTTGTATACAACTTCTGCTTCCGGTTGGACAATCCTTCCGGATTATGGCACCACACACACGATAACGGGCATCCTTTCATAAAGATAGTAATACGGATACCCGGCCCATCGTTTATTGCATAGCGCTTAATATCGAATATCAAACTCATTTTTTCAGTTGACAATCGACAGTTGACAGTTGACAGCATTGAGGTGTTTTACCTGCCAACTGCCACTTGTCAACTGCCAACTAATTAAAAGTTATCCTGTTCCGTACGGGCAATCACATCAGCCTGCAGGTCAGCGTTCATATCATTAAAGTAATCACTGTAACCGGCTACACGTACCAACAAGTCGCGATAATCTTCGGGACATTTCTGAGCTGCATATAAAGTCTCCGTATCTACGATATTGAACTGGATATGGTGTCCGCCCAGTGCAAAGTAACTACGGATCAGGGAGGCCAGTTTCGAAATATCTTCTTCACGTTTCAACAGGCTCGGCAGGAAGCGCTGGTTCAATAACGTACCACCACTCTTTACCTGATCCAGTTTACCCAATGATTTTATAACAGCAGACGGTCCGTGTGTATCGGCACCATGCGATGGTGAAGTACCATCGGAAATCGCTTTCTCAGCCAAGCGACCGTTCGGAGTGGCTCCCATAACTTTTCCAAAATAGACGTGGCAAGTTGTCGATAACATATTCAAATGGAAACATTCTCCTTTCGTATTCGGTTTGCCTTCAATAGCATCGTACAGGTCGTTGAACATCTGAACAGCAATCGAGTCGGCATATTCATCATCATTACCAAAGAACGGCGTACGGTTCAAGATCGTCTGACGCATAACTTCCGCTCCGACAAAATTGTTTGCCATCGCTTTCAGCATTTCATCCATGGTAAAACGTTTGTCTTCAAACACATGTTTCTTTAGTGAAGAAAGGCTGTCGGTAATCGTACCCAGGCCGGTACATTGGATATAAGTCGTATTATAACGCGGACCACAGTTGTAATAATCGCGCCCTTTAGCAATGCAATCGTCGATAAACAGCGACAGGAAGGTTGCCGGAGCATACTTAGCAAACATCCGGTCGATATAATTGCTCACACGCACCTTCATATCCACAAAATAATGAATCTGCTTCATGAAAGCCGCATACAGTTCATCATAACTTGCAAAGCTGCACGGATCACCTGTTTCTAATCCCACTTTACGGCCAGACACCGGATCGACACCATTATGCAGCGTCACTTCCAAAATCTTCGGCACATTCAGATACCCCGTCAACACATAGGCTTCTTTACCGAACGCACCGACTTCGATACAACCGCTGCAACCGCCTTCACGTGCATCATGCAATGATTTACCCTGGCGCATCAGTTCCTGAATATAGACATCAGGGTTAAACACAGAAGGATAACCGTGTCCTTGACGGATCACCTTACATCCGGCACGTAAGAAACGTTCCGGCGTACGGGCGCTTACATGAATGGCACTACCCGGTTGCAGGATATGCAGTTCTTCAATCGTTTCAAGCATGATATAAGACACTTCGCTTACGCCATCGCTACCGTCAGCCTTTACACCACCGATATTCAGGTTGGTAAAGTCATTGTATGTACCACTTTCCTTAGCTGTAATACCAACCTTGGGAGGAGCCGTATGGTTATTTACCTTAATAAAGAAACATGACATCAATTCCTTCGCTTCTTCACGGGTTAGCGTTCCGGCAGCTATTTCCTTTTCATAGAAAGGAGCCAGATGTTGATCAAAATGGCCCGGGTTCATTGCATCCCAACCATTTAGTTCAGTAATAGTTCCCAGATGGACAAACCAGTACATCTGGATAGCTTCCCAATAAGAACGAGGGGCATGAGCCGGAACCCAACGGCACACTTCAGCTATTTTACGCAGTTCGGCAGCACGCTTCGGATCTTTCTCCGTCATCGACATTTCGTCAGCCAGGTCGGCATGACGTTCTGCGAACAGGATAGCCGCATCGCAGGAGATAGACATAGCAGTCAGTTCTTCCTGTTTATCTGTTGCTTCGGGATCATTCATAAAATCAAGATCCGCTAGCTCTTTGGCAATACGTTCTTTCAGATCCAGTAAACCATATTGATAAACCTTTCCGTCGAGAGCTGTATGGCCCGGAGCACGTTGTTCCATAAACTCTGTAAACATACCCACTTCGTATGCTTCTTTCCATTCTTTCGGAACATGGCTGAAAATACGTTCACGCTGTGTACGTCCTTTCCAGTAAGGGATCACTTCACGTTCGTAGGTATCGATATCTTCCTGGCTGATAGTATAACGTTGCAGTTCACGGGTATTTAACACATGCAGGTCTTCCACACTGTGGCAAGTCAATTCCGGGAAAGTGGGAACTGCTTTAGGAGCCGGGCCACGTTCGCCCACGATCAGTTCATCCTTACCGATATAGATAGTCTTATATTTGCATATTTCCAGAAAGTTCAGTGCTCTCAGAATAGGAATAGGATATTTTCCGTAATTTTCTTTGTAGAAACGAGTTTCGATCAATGCCCGTTCGATCGATAAAGAAGGTTCAGCTTCGAAAGAAAGCTGACGTAACCGTTTGATACGGTCGTTCATACCATAAGCATTTGCTTCTACTGTGGGAGCAAAGTTTGATGCACTCAGAGGTGCACGTTGAGCTGTTGTTGTACTCATTTTGAATGGTTTATTTATTCGTGCATACACCATACGCTACTACATACCGATGACACACTGTATTTTTAAAGAAATAATTAAGAATAACAAAAGAATTTGCCGCACCTCAGGCAGCAAGACCCGGGAGAGAAAGGATTGTTTAAAGATAGAACATTAAACAATTGAAGAGTTTTCTGTAGCCTTTTATAATCATATTATTTGCAAAGTGTTACATGAACACCGCAAACATAAAAACTTTTCATGAATAAACAAAATAATAGCGTCTGTATTTTTTAGTATATTTGCAACATTCGTTCAGATTTCATGGTTATTCATATAAATATATCTACATGGAAAATCGTTTTTTAGGACTTATAGAGAACAGCATCAAGGAACATTGGGATTTACCTGCTTTCTCTGACTATAATGGACATACATACCATTATAAAGATGTGGCCCGTCGTATAGAAAAATTTCATATAATTCTCGAACACGCAGGAATAAAGAAAGGAGATAAAGTGGCATTGGTAGGACGTAACTCGTCCAACTGGGCTATTTGTTTCTTCGGTATATTGGCTTATGGCGCTGTTGCCGTACCAATCCTGCATGAGTTTAAGCCGGATAACATCCATCATATTGTCAATCATTCCGGGGCAAAAGCTGTTCTGGCCGGAGCTAACAACTGGGAGAACATGAATGAACAGATGATGCCCGATGTCAAGTTGTTCATGATGCTGGATAATTTCTCCATTATCAAAAGTAAGAACAAAGATGTACGTATCGTACGCGACAGAATCAATGAATATTTCGGGAAGAAATATCCCCGCTCCTTCACGGCTGCTGATGTGAAATATCATACCGAGCAACCGGAAGAACTGGCTGTATTGAATTATACATCCGGAACGACCAGTTTTTCCAAAGGGGTGATGATCCCTTTTCGCAGTCTATGGAGCAATACACAGTTTGCTTATGATAACCTGCCGTTTATCCATCCGGGCGATAGTGTTGTTTGTATGCTTCCAATGGCACACATGTACGGTCTGGCTTTCGAGATACTGAATTGTGTAAACAAAGGATGTCACGTACATTTCCTGACTCGTACCCCCAGCCCCAAGATTATTGCAGAAGCTTTTGCCCGCGTTAAACCGGCTTTGATATTGGCTGTACCTCTTATTATTGAAAAGATAGTCAAAAACAAGATATTCCCTGAACTGGAAAAGCCTCTGATCAAATTACTGCTGAAGGTGCCTTATCTCGACCAGAAGGTTCTCGATACGATCGCCAGGAAACTGAATGATTCGTTCGGAGGCAAGTTTGGAGAAGTTGTGATCGGTGGCGCAGCACTAAACAGAGAAGTGGAAGAATTCCTTCGTTCGATCAAGTTCCGCTATACGGTCGGCTATGGTATGACAGAATGCGGCCCGCTAGTTGCCTATGAACAATGGGATACATTCAAACAAGGCTCGGTCGGTCGTATTGTCGATCGTATGGAAGCCCGTATCGATTCAGCTGATCCGGCCAACGAAGTCGGTGAAATACTGGTTCGCGGAATGAATGTAATGTTGGGTTATTATAAGAACCCGGAAGCGACAAAAGCTGTTATGATGCCTGACGGTTGGATGCGTACCGGCGATTTGGGTACAATCGATTCCGATAGCTTCCTTTATATCCGCGGTCGCAGTAAAACGATGATACTCGGTCCGAGCGGACAGAATATCTATCCGGAAGAGATCGAAGATCGTCTGAACAATATGCTTTATGTCGCTGAATCGTTGATCATTTCGCAAGGAGGTAAACTAGTCGCCCTGATCTATCCAGACTGGGAGCAGGTAGACAAAGCCGGCATCCAGCATTCTGAAATAGAGAAACTGATGCAACAGAACATCGACCAGTTGAATACAGAAATGCCGTCATACAGTAAAGTGACTTGCTTCAAACTCTACCAGGAAGAGTTCGAAAAGACTCCGAAACGTAGTATTAAACGGTATTTATACCAGCCGGCAGAAGAAAACTAGTTTTATAAATCTCAATCATTATGTCTATACCAATTAGAAAAACACTATTATTAAATATTACAACATCAACAGTCGCTTTATCAACTTTTGCAGGGAATTCATCCAAGAGTCCTAATATTATCATTATTATGGCAGATCAGCTACGTGCGGATCTTATGCAAAGGGAGGGATATGCCTTAAACACGATGCCTTTTGCCGATAAGCTGGCTAAGAGCGGAGCATGGTTCAATAAAGCCTATACGGCAGCTCCGGCCAGTGGACCGGCAAGAGTTTGTATGCTGACAGGCCGGTTCCCGAACGCAACCCATGTTCGTTCGAACCATAATATCCAGGATGCATTCTATTCAAAAGATCTTTTCGACGTGGCTCATGAGCAAGGCTATACAACAGCCCTTGTGGGAAAAAATCATTCTCACCTTTCGAAAGAACGGGTGGATTTTTGGTGCCCATACAATCATGGCGGACAGGAGGCCAAGCAAAAAAGTGAAAAAGGAGAAGCCTTCGACAAATATCTTGGGACATTAGATATGTATTCCAACCTGGAACCCTCTCCCTACGGAGTGGAAGGACAATTACCTTATCGTATGGTAGACGATGCTTCGCAATGGATCGACAGCCTGGACGGTAAACCTTTCTTGATGTGGTTTTCAATGGCAGAGCCTCACAATCCTTATCAAATCTGTGAGCCTTATTATTCCATGTTCCCTCCCGAATCGTTGCCACCATTGAAGAGTTCGGCAAAGGATCGGAAAGCCAAAGGAGAAGAATATGAATTATTAGCAGAAATGA
Source organism: Parabacteroides timonensis (assembly GCF_900128505.1). NCBI lineage: Bacteria > Pseudomonadati > Bacteroidota > Bacteroidia > Bacteroidales > Tannerellaceae > Parabacteroides > Parabacteroides timonensis. The sequence continues at coordinate 723,741 of NZ_LT669941.1, read as the reverse complement.
TGGCACAAGGACATAAAGGTTTTCAGGAAAATCTTCCTCGCCTGCGTTCGATATATCATGGAATGCTCCGAATGATCGACGATCAACTGGCTCGCCTTGTCGATGAACTGAAGAAACAGAATATATACGATAATACAATTATCTTATTTATAGCCGATCACGGAGATTATGCCGGCGAATACGGTTTAATGAAAAAAGGCGTAGGACTGGACGATGCTATCACCCGTATCCCTATGCAATGGACCGGGCCAGGCATAAAGGCTTCTACTCTCCCGCAAGAGGCGCATGTAAGTATCGTCGATATATTCCCGACAATATGCGAAATAATGGATGCGGAAATTCCTATTGGGGTACAAGGTCGTAGTTTATGGCCGATGCTGCAAGGAAAAGAGTATCCAAAAGAAGAATTCGCCAGTGTGATGGCAGAAGATGGCTTCGGCGGCATGTATTACACAAAAGCGGACGCCACAGATTACCAGAAAGAAGGAGCCGTCGGCAAGCAAGGACTGTTCTTCGATGAACTGAATACCTGGACACAAAGCGGAACCATGCGTATGCTTCGCAAAGACGACTGGAAACTGGTCTATGATATGGACGGGAACGGTTGGTTATACAACCTGAAGCAGGATCCATCGGAAGTGAATAATCGTTTTAACGATCCCTCCTGCAAAGAAACCAGAAATGAAATGATAGAAGGACTACTGCGATGGGATATTTCCTCTCAGGATCCATTACCTGTTCCCCGGCATCGCTATCGCTTCAAACGGAATGAGCATAATTACCTTTTCAGGTAAACCGATTATAGATTACTAAATGATCCATCACCAGTTATAGTATAAAATGAAAGCTGCAAAAGAGAGTAAATGATATTACTTCTTTTGCAGCTTTCTATTTATAAAGAAACTCTTATTTCACCAGTACCTTTCTGGCATAACGATTTTCATTCGTTCTAAAAACGACAACATATAAACCTGATTGGTCTAATGTGACATCAATCGAACCGTTCACTTTGTCTTTTCTGAATACTTGTTCGCCGCTTATGTTGAATACTGTAATATCTGCCTGTGTCGACAAACCAATATGTAGCGTTTTATTGTCTACAGTTAAAAGCACATTCTCTTTGATCGCTTCTATGGATGTAGTAACAGCAGACGGTAGGTCAATACCTTTCTTTGCAATCTCCTTCCCTTCTTTATTATAAGCTATTGTTTCTATATAATACTTCTGATCAGCTTTCAGGCCTGTCAACCGGAATGAGATCGTAGCAGAACGCAAATTACCGTCTTTATCGAAATCAAGAGATTGAAGTAAAGTCGCCTTATTCTTATCAGTATATAAATTCAGCTTATAACTGACGGCCTGTTCCACCTTTGTCCAGCTAATAACAGCCGTTTCAGCTTCACGGGTAGTGATAACGGGAGCTTCAACCGTTGTATCCGGAGTTTCTTCATCACCCGGATTGTCAGGAATTACAGGTTCTTCCGGATCAGGGTCTGTTCCGGTACTTTTTGTAGCAGGTATGCCTTTTACACTTACGGCAACAGTCGTTTCCTTATAATTCGGATCGGAAGGAATAAATTTAGCATTAAAGCTATTTGACTCTTTATCCACTTTGGTTGTAGCATTCTCCCATTGGAAAACACCGGGAACAACTCCTGCATTTCCACCCGATAACTCAGATTGATTCAGACTCTCTCCTATCACTACATCAGAAGCTACCGGAGATACTAATGTCCCGACAGAGGCCTGGGTAATAGTGTAAGACAATTTGGTATTCAACTCTTTATATTGTTCATCTTCGGGACGGTAAATACGAATCCAATAGGTCCCGCTATTTTTCATTTCGACAGACTGTGTACAGTCTTCATCAGAATAGAAAGATACGATACAGCCCTCTATACCTGTGGGCAGACCGGACAAATTCACTTCCTGAACCTGACCGTTATACTCTGCACTTGAAGGATTCAGAGTTATATTTTTAAGTTCTGCTTTTCCATCAAATACAGGTGTGAAATTCATATTCTCGCTACCTACCGTAATTTCCCGGGGGTTATCAGTCTTATCATCCGACCATCTTACAAATTTGTACCCGTTAGCAGGCACTGCCTCTGCAGTTACAATCGTTCCTTCCGGTATCGTTTTTAATTGTTCTGCCGTATAAGGAAGATTACCATTCGTAACGCGGACATAGCCTTTAACTTCATCAGAAGAAGTATTGCGCAAAATACTCGCATTAAAATTTAAAGCAACCGTACTGGTATTCGTCGACAGATAATAGACGGTGCTTTCATAATTGTTCTTTACAGTTGCATCATCAGGACTATAAGTGAACTTTATAAGCTGTCCATTTGTCTCTTTAGTTACCTTTACGCCGGTTGAAGGGCGTGTCTTACCATCCTCACTTTCTGAAGTTGGTGCTTCAGTCACCAATATCCGTGATTTATCAATGATTAAGCGTTTATCATAAGTATGATTGAATGCATTATAAAGTTCGTCCGCATTGCGACTGACAATAACATCATAATTACCTGCATCTACTGCATTGTTCAGTTCGGAACCCTTTCCCTCTTTTTTATATTTTACATCGAACGAGTAGAAAGCATAGGTCTGCGTTGCATAAGCTATAAAGTCACGTGAAATGCCATTATACACATATCTCTGAGGAGTCTGGATAATATATTCAGGTTTAATATCCACCCGTTTCTCGAATAAGGCAGTTACCGTCAGGTCGCTCGTAACGGTTAATGTTTCTCCAACCCTTACCTCTTTACCGTTTGCAACGATGCGAACCAGACGGCTACTGCTTTCTTTTGCCTCTTTGATTGTAACCGGTGTACCATATCGGCATTTTCCGGTCTGGCTCAACTCAAGCTTTCCGGATCCCGTAACACTTGCTTTCACAACATAAGTCTTTTCTGTAAAAGTAGCCGATATGGAAATATTACCTGTTACCGTAAAGACTCCCTCTGTGGGGGATATTACATTATTATTGCTTTTAACGACAGGCGCACCAGCAGCATATCCGTTCTCGGGAAGAACGACTACCGTAAATTTCGTATCGACGGGCAAAGAACTGCCGGAAGGGATCATTGAACCATCCGTTTTATACAAACGAACAGAACCGTGTGTAAGTCCTTCTACTATCAATTTATAGGCAGAGTCAGGTATTTTACTGAAAGTTGCCGCTATGGAACTGATCGCTGCTTCCAATTTATATTTACCCGTTGTAAAAGAGACATTGTTTACCTTTAGTTCATCCACTTTCATACCTTCTTCAGGTTCTGCCGAAATAGATAAAACAGTTCCGTGAGGACGTGAATCACCCGAACTTATTGAAACACCGTTTTCGTCTTTAACAACTATCTTCCCTCCATTTGCCGGCTGGCTGAAAGAAACCGTATACATCTTACGTTCGAAATTGGCTGAAATAGTAAGATCTTTGCCATCGGCTTTTACGCTTACTGTCTTACTCTTAGAATTGTCGCTAATTCCCGTCCAACCGGTAAATTCATAGTCGGCATCCGGGATGGCCGCCAATTCCAAAGTCTGCCCTTTTATATAGACATCCTTGTCATTCTTACCTTTTGCCTGGATCCGTCCACCTGCGGTAGGATCGATCACAGAGATAAAGCAGGTTGGGAGAACCTCTACATGTACACCTATGGTTTGGGAATTGTAAGTCAGGTTATCAGCCGGTATAAAAGTTGCACTATAATCACCACTCTCCGTTACAATGGTTCCGCCGTTTGTCCATACGAAAGAGCCGGGAACAGGAATAGTTTCCTCCTTTTTATTTTTTGCACTACCACCGGTAAGAACGGCAGCCGACAAAGGTAAACCGGCGGTAAGAGTAACACTCGCGGGAGCAGTCAGTGTAACTTCCTTTTTATCGTTTACCGACATCATATAAGTTTCCGATACAGCCAGATAGGTATCATCTGCCGCACGTGTGATCTTTACATAAAAGATACCGGCTTTTTTTCGGGCTTCTTCATCTGCTGTTGCCTGCAATTGCTGATCTTTATAATAAGTAATAGTACATTCAGGAGATAAAGATACCGGAAAAGTAGCCAGTGTAATTACAGCTGCTTTTTGTTCATTCACAACCTGTTCCAATCCGGATATATTCAGGACAATTTTCTTTAGCTCCTTTTCTGCGGTAAATGTACCTATCTCTGTCGATGATGTGAGGCTCTGAGACTTTTTGTCTGCCATCACGATTTGCGACAGTTTAATCTGCCCTGAACTAAATCCTTTGACAAACTGTACGGGGATCGACAAGAGAGTGCCCTCACTGCCTTTTATAGCCTTATTAGTTGTACTATAAACTACACAACGATAAGTATTATTACTTTTGTTACTCCAATCGAATACATGTCCATCCGTACGATCGGCCGACAATGACGGAGTAGCAGCCAACAGGACACCATCCGGCAAGGTTATATCCATCTGGAAAGAAACCACTTCATCGGTATTCTCCAATTGCAACTGAATGGTTGCCTGTGTACCGGCTTTTACTTCCTGGTCGGATATCTTCCAGGTATTAGCGGCGGTAGCCGTTGTCACTGCCGAAAACATCAATAGTAAACAAGCCGCTATATTTGTTTTAATAGATTTGATATACATAGTTACTTTATTATAAACAGGTTCGACTTACTGATTTTCACAACTCCTGCATTCTTTGTCGACAAACGGTAGTAATAAACACCTGCCGGCAACGAGAGCGTACAAGGATAAGAATTTTGCCCGGCAACGGCAGGCAGTCCGCTGAGTGTCTTTGCCAACGCTCCATTTGCAGAGAATATCTGAATCGTTGCTTCTTGTGCATCTTCCTCTAATGTATACAGGAAGGTGGTCGTACTCCGGAACGGATTCGGATAATTACGGATCGATGTTACCGTAGCCTCCGGCCTGATGATTTCAGAAGAGGTTGCAATATCTTCCCCTTCAGATTTTAATGAACGGGCATTTACATCTGAAAAGACAGCGTCTACCAAACGGGCACCTTCCGGCAACTGCATCAGAACGGATTTCCCGGAAGGAAGTGTTGTTCCATCGGTACTATACGCCAACATCCGCAAGGTATCTCCTTCAACCGATGCCTGAACAAAACGGGCGGCTTCTCCTAATAATGGGATTGTCCCTTTCACACCGGTAAAGGTCAACTGAATACCGGCAATAGCCACCGGAGCTTCCATATAAAGGAATCCTTTTTCATCTTTGCTTAACCGGATTACCGGTTCATATTCGGAGCGAAGAGTGTTTTTTGTAACTACCGGTTTGTTCTGAATAATCCCAACAATACCGACTACATCGGAAACATTCAATACGCCATCACCATTTACATCGGCTTCAAGATCTCCGAATGGAGTTACTTTATTTTCTGTATCCTTCAATATTTCACTGATGGAAGCGGTAATATCCTGCACATTCACTGTTTTATCCAGATTGGCGTCTCCGGCACAGGAGTATATGGTGGTTTCCATGATCAACTTCCAACCGGGGAACAAAGAGTTAGTTAATGAAGCTGTGAGTTTGCTTCCCGGAGCTAACACTTCAGTAATTTTGTATGCTCCGTCTGTTCCTCCTTCCAATGTACTTTCAGCACCTGCAGGAGAAGTGAGATGCCAGCTTATTTGCGAAGCAGTTCCTCCGATATTCATTTCGGCACTACAATCCATTGTCGATCCGTAAGTCATTGCTTGATTTTTAATATCACCTACAACGATAGATACCGTCGATTCCACATTTTCCAACTGGCGCGGGTTTTGTATATCCGAGAATTTTAGTTGAGAACCATTTACAGATAATTGGTTCAAACTTGGCACCTGCTGCAAATCTATCGTCTTTTGCTGTGCGGGCACTCCTAATTCTTGCAGAACAGGCCAAGCAGATAAATCTTCTATTGGTGCCAGATCGGTTCTGTTGCAATATAAAGTTTTTAATTTACGGTTGTTGGAAAGGTCAATGTTCTTTATTCCGGTACCCTGAATACCTAAATTCTCTAAATTCACATAAGATGATAGTATTAGTGTTTCCAACGGATTATCAGAAAGAAATAAAGACATTAAATTCGTAGCGTTTTTAGGTAATGTTATTTTGGAAAGAGCATTATTTGAGCAATTCAAGAATATCAATGCATCTAAATTAGAAACATCAACAGTTGTCAAACCTTTACCTAAATTCATGAATACCAATTCAACCAAACGACGCGGATTCTCATCGTTCCAGTTTGCAAAGATCTGTTGTTGATAATAATCATTCGTCTTCCAGGCACCTTCATTCCACCACGATTTCAAAAGATCACTTGAAGAAGCATCAACGATTTTCTTTAAAGTTGCTGCATCCGATTCAGAGAAGTTTTCTTTTACGGGTTCGCCTTCTATTGAAACGTCAAATACAACTCGCCAACCGCCAAAGGAATTAACCGTCGAATTCCATGTAAACCAAGGATTACCCATTATACAAGTATAATCACCAGCTTCTGCATCTTGACGAACCACAAAAACACCCGGATGCTCAGGATCTTCCGTAAATGTCTCGGTATCTTCTATATTATATTTACGATTAACCCACATATAAGTAGTATTCTTACCATTGATCACAGCTTCGGATGACAGATCGATTTTATCTCCTTTTTTTAATACAGGCCGATTGTCCCTGGAACAACCAGGTAGTATATAATAACTTTCACTACTAAACCGGAAAAGATTAGACGCTTTATCAGCAGGTGTTAATGTTGAAAATTTCATTTCCGAATTCCATAAGATAAGCCCCTCCAACTTCGGTGTTTTAGTCAAATCGAAAGATTTCGTATTCAGCGGCAAATCCAACTCTTCTAAGCGCGCTAGAACTTCGTCTCCAGGTAATGGATAATTTGTTCCCATATAACGCAAACGGATTACCGATTTCGGTAAATTCGTTGTATATTGCTCGAACTGTGTCGTATAATTTAACCCCAATTCCTGCAAATGCTCCAAACTGCTTATATCACCTTTAATTTGTAGTTCTTTACAGTTTTCGATAAAAAGCGTTTCAAGTAAAGGCTGATTAGATATATCGAGATTTGTTAGCGGAGAACCAACAAGCTGTAATTTTGTCAGTTTCGTACAACCGGCAATATTTAGTGATGCTAACAAATTCCGTGAATAGCCAAATTCCCTAGATCTTTCATCTCTAAAAGTTAGTTCCTTCAAATCCGGACAAGGAGAAACATCCAATGATTCTAGCTTTTCAGTATAAATACGCAATACCTCTAATTTCTTATTTTTAGATAAATCTAAAGACGAAATTCGATTATTTCTTTCACATTCCAAATGCAATAACTCATCAAAAGCACTAATATCTAATTGGTCGATATAATTTTGATCCCGTCCATAATCTGGTTGAATATATAAATGAGTAAGACGCGCAACATTATTCTCAACCTTCCAATCTGTTTTTATTTCATCCTGATAACTTCCCCAGTTTTCCAATTGCCAACCTTTCGTATCTACAAATTCCTGCAATTTGGTAAATTTGGGATTATCTTCTGCTAATTTTTTCAGGCCATTAATATCTTGTTCCGAATATTGTACATTTTCTCTGGATATCTTAATACGAATTGTAGTCACTGTCCAATTATTAAAAGTAGGATTTGTCATACTACAGCAATAAATTTCGTCTGGTTGCCCTTCTAGCATAAACTTACCAGTTGAAGTTTGCTGCATGGTTACAGACTTTGACGTTTTTTCGTTATTTTCATCTACAATTTCTTTATACCAATTATAAGTAGTTGCTTTCCCGTTTATAGATGCCTCAGATGAAAGGTCTATTTCTGTTCCACTAGCAACTAAAGAAGTATAATCATCTATAGGAGTACCTATTCCTTTTAGAGTAGAATGATTATTATAATAATTCAATTGAACACCATTCGCTAACTTTACTTTAGAAAAAACCAAACAGGTTCCTGTGATATTAAGACTTTCTAATGCTGTTTGTTGAGATAGATCCAATTCTGATAATGACTTATTATAATTGATATCAAGGTTTTTCAGATACTTAAAAGCCGATAAATTCAGCTCTGTCGGTGCACCATATCCCCCTACAATAAAAAGTGATTCTATATGCGCTGGAGATTGCGTATCCCAACTAACTCCCACTCTATCATCTGTTGTATTTTCCCGATTCTCTTTCCACCCTTCTTGGGCAATAAAATCCTGTAATATCGTACTACCCGGATTAGCCTTAGCAATAGCCTTTAAAGCTTCGACTTCCTGCGAGTCAAAATTGGTGGGTGTGGTAATCTCACCTTCGTTTTCGGAGCCGGTCGACAATATTTGTACAACCTCTAATGGTGCTCCCGCCCCAGTTCCTCCCGATACCGACTGTATAAAGAATACAGGCAGTAGGCAAAGAGTTGCCGCTGTTAGATTAAATTTTGTCTGTTTCATCAGAATATAATTATGTGATTGTTAAAAACTTTACCCGATAAGAGAAAGAGACACCGATAAGGAATGCCTCTTTCCGAAAAAGTGTGTATTTGTTTCAGTAAGCAGGTTCCGGTCGGGAACGTACTAAGGTTCCCGACCGGAACGTTATAAGGTACCACACCGGAACGTGGTAAGGTTCCCTGGTGGAACATTAAACGACCGTAATAATATGCGGATATTCGTGAGTGCGAGGTTCCTTTGTCAAATGTTTATTACTACTGCCGGCCTGTGTGCAGATACTGATTTTCCATTTACCGGCCGTAACTTCGGCAGGCAATGTGAATTGTAATTTTGAAGGAGTATTGGGATAGACATCGGCAGGAGGTATCATTACTTCATTAGCCGCCAGACTCTCGATAACGGGGCGGTCGTCTCCGGAACTATCGTCAACCGGGGTAAAGACGATCCCCACCGAAGGATCATCACCTCGTAAAGCAATGTTGAGCCCTTGTATCAATACCATACTTCCGAGATTCAATGTATTGGCAACCTGTTTGGTTGGATTCATAACACTTTGAAGAACCGGTTTACCGGAGCTAACCTCTTTGTGAACTTCAACAGTCAAGCTGCCGACACCTTCACGGGCCTTTACTCCTTGTGTTAAATTAATTGAAATATTTAATCGGTCAGCCGAAACAGGATGTCCCAGGTCATAATCGTAAACAATACCCTGAATGCTCAGAGAAGCTTGAAAAAGATCGGTAACAACGTTATATCCTTCAAGAACGGCTAAAATGCATTCATTCAGGAAAAGTGTGACAAAAGAAGTACCATTGACATTTTTAGTTGCTATCTCTTTATCGGCCAATCGTTTAATAATATCTTCCGTGTAAAGTGTACCTCTAACTTCGGGAGTCAGGTAATGATCATTCGTTACATCCTTAGTTAACAAATTCTCGTGGGCGAACGCTTTAATTACAGCCATAACATATTAGTTTTAAGAGATTTAATATTAATACTCGTTCCAAAAGGAATGACTAGATTAATCGTTCCTTTTTTCTAGTCATGTTTTCTGAGGTAGGCCGGAATTTTCCATAAAATCGACTGATGCATAGAACAAATTGAGTCTGAGAACAATATTCTTTAAATTAAAGCTTGGTTTAATAAAAATATTTCATACATTTGATGACTAGAAAAAAGGAACGTTTTTACTAGCCACTCACCAGTCTTAAGATGTTTTTCATGGCTTATTTATGAACAATATCAGACTTACCAAGAGATTTTCTCATTAACAAACCTCTCATCTAATTATTTAATATTAAATAATCACATTAACCAAAGGATTCATTTTGTACAGTTTGAATATCGTTTTTCAGTTTCTTGACATCAACATAGAATGAAGTCTGTATTTACGTTCCAAATATTGAAATAGCTTAAAAACACAAAATTAGACACAAGTTATTTGGTAGCAAAAGACAAATAAATTATCTTTGAAGCAAAGTTCATCACTCATTTGAGCGAAGGAAATCGAAAAGCGCTTGACCTGGATGTTTGGCGCTTTTTGCATTAGATTAACTAATAAAAGCGATGCTACCAAAGTATATATTTGGCTTCATCGCTTATTTTATTTATAAGATTATATCCCTTTCACTCTTACTTAGAGCGGAGATATTCAATGTATACAACTAACTAGCATTTAATACTCAATTCGCGCAACACATCACGGATCTTTTCGAACGTCGTGATACGTGTCGGAACCAGCGGCAAACGTAATTTATTTTCAATGAATCCCATTGCATTCAACATACTCTTTGCTCCGGCAGGGTTACCGTCTACAAACAGCAGTTCGAATAATTCGGTGAAGCGATGGTGAATGGTGCGGGCATGATCGTAATCTCCAGCCAATGCCAGACGAACCATACGGCTGAATTCACGCGGGAAAGCATTTCCGATAACAGAGATAACCCCAATCGCACCTAAAGTGATCAAAGGGAAAGTGATGCCGTCATCACCGGAAATAACATTGAAGTTAGCCGGTTTATTCTTGATAATGTCATCCATCTGGGTAATGTTGCCGGATGCTTCTTTCACTGCTACCACATTCTTAAATTCGCGGGCAATGCGGAGGGTGGTGGCTGCAGTCATATTCACACCTGTTCTTCCCGGTACATTATATAATACGATCGGAAGTTTGGTAGCTTCTGCAATGGCTTTGTAATGCTGATAGATACCTTCCTGGGAAGGCTTATTATAATAAGGCACGACAGACAGGATCGCGTCGATACCATCGAAATTATCATTCTTTAATTTCTCTACGATGGAACGGGTACAATTACCACCGACACCCAGGACAATAGGGATACGGCCATTGACCTTAGTTACAACGAGGCTGATTATTTTCTTTTTTTCATCTTCAGTGAGAGTTGGCGTTTCCGCAGTAGTTCCTAACACGACCAGGTAATCGGTCCCGTTCTGCACCTGATAGTCTACCAGTCTGCTTAACGCTTCATAATCCACACTTTCGTCTTCCTTAAAGGGAGTGATCAGTGCCACACCCATTCCTTTTAAATTTATGTCTGCCATGGGGAAAATATTCCTTTTTTGTTATTTAGCACTGCAAAAATAACGAATTTATATCATTTAGAACGGATTGTCTGCAAATAAAATAAGATATGTCCGAATATATGCTTAATATCAGCATCTTCTGTCACAGAAATAGTGAGATCGTACAAGTCTAATTCGCTGCTTCGCGCTCCGACTTTAAATGTCCCGGGGTGTTGCAACAGCAGATATTGCATCACATAGTTATCACCCCGGGTGAGATCGATAAGAATATCGGCATTGCGGGTACAAAATTTCTTTTGTATTTCATTCTTAGGGATATACCACATATCCAGATCGGTCTTTCCGCGTATGACAGTGTATGCCGGATCCATTTCAGGAACCGTATCTCCTGCCACATAGACACAAACATCGATCTGTTTATGCAACATGCGTAATGTTTCAAGGCATGGCTCGACAATATCGCGGTCTTCCGCATTGAACAGGACAAGGATATGACGGGCCTCTTTCAGCGTACAGAAATGACTCTGACGTTTGGGAGCGCCAGCCAGATCTTTTACTTTCTTTCGGATAAAATGGTTCGTCAGTCTCATTCTGCTAACATATTTAGGAATTCGTTTTCGTTGATGATCTTTACGCCCAGTTTGGCAGCTTTTTCCAGTTTAGCCGGTCCCATGTTTTCTCCGGCCAGGATATAATCAGTCTTTCCGGAAACGGAACCACTGTTCTTTCCGCCATGTTGTTCGATCATCGCTTTATATTCGTCACGCGAATGCTGAGTGAATGTTCCGCTGATCACAATAGACAATCCTTTCAGTTTGTCCGAGCGGTTTGCCAGTACTTCTTCGGCTACCGTCATTTGCAAACCATATTCTTCCAGACGGGCTACCAATGTACGGTTTTCC